>CAVKZC010000094.1:0-11872 GCA_963660455.1 Sphaerochaetaceae bacterium
AAAAATCTATATGTTCTTGTCATTGCAACATATAAGGCCTTTCTTGCATCTTTATCTGTTGCACCCTCACAAAATGGTAGAATGACTGTTTCAAATTGAAGTCCTTTAGCACTATGATAAGTCATAAGCTTTGGCAATTGGGTAGAGAAATCTAGTGTTACTCGATTTCTCTTGTCATTAAAGCCAGCATTATACTTAAACTCACATGCAAAATTTCGGTCAGAAAAAGCCTTCATTAAAGACAAGACTTGTTCATTGTCAGGAACAAGGATGCCAACGTTCTTCATGTTCTTCTTTTCTATCAGTTTAATTATAGATTCAATTTGAACTTCTTCATCATCGAATCTCACAATGTGAGGCAATGCAATTTCCTTACTTTGATAAATAGCATCTGCATAAGGACTTGCATCAACGCCAACATATTCTTGAGTAATCTTAGCTACCGGTTTTGGAAGGCGATAATTGCTATTTAGGTATGATACATCGACACCAGTCATAATAGACAAATCGCTTATGCTAAGTGTCTCTTTCATTCCACCATATATTGATTGTGCAGAATCTCCAAAGAAAAAGAAACATTTTCGAGCGGCATTGATGAATTCACGGACCTCATCCTTTGAAAAGTCCTGAATTTCATCCACAATGATATAATCGGCAGATGGTCTTCCTACATCTTGCCACTGCCAATGATAATAGAATCTTTTTTCACCGTTTGTCAGTTCCTTTCCTTGTTGCATATAACGATTGAGTGATTTAGTGTACGCAATTAAAATTACGTCTCCTCCAGCATCTATAATCTATTGTTCTTTATAATTCTATGATTTAATTTTTCCGTAGCCAGCTATGCTTACGATGAATATATATCCTTGCTGCTTTGCTTCTTGAGACCATTTTGCGGCAAAGTCTGTTTGATAACCATTGACTCTAAGATTTCTTTGGTCTGCCAATATCGAATCTTGATAAGTCCAATAATATACATCGGAAACAAAATATCCGTTAAGTGAGTATTGCCCACTTTCTTCCATGGCTTTAGCGATAGAACTTGACTTTGACAGCTGTCCAACAATCGTTCCATTACAAACCACGTTGAAGACATGAAACCCTTGACCATATCTAGATGTCGCATCTCTTCTTTGTATTGAGACAGGAGCATTTTTAGCTACATGATTAACAATGTTACGATTATTGCCAAAATTTAAGCCTGCATTGTAACCAATATTATAGTTGTCAAGGCCAGGGTGACGTTCCCGTACACCTAAAGTATCGTCTTCACCTGCATATTTCTGCAAATTAAGTATCGCATTTTCTCGTTTCCCGAGATATGCCATAAGGAATTTTCTAGCACGAGTGAATGCAACATATAGAAGTCGTCGTTCTTCTTCGATACATTCCTTATCATAATCAGTAAGTGGTACATTGACATCAACATCTGTTGTCGGGTCAAATGGCAAAGAAGACACAGACGGAGTAATAATTACAGCGTCAAATTCTAGCCCTTTAACTTTGTGCATCGTTGTAAGCACTACATTCATCTGTTTATCTTGGAGAATTCGCTCTGTCTGATATTTGTCATACAGTTTGTATAATTGAGGATTCTCTTCTGCAAGAGTTTGACGAATAGACTCAGCCATATCCAAATAGGTATGTTGTTCTTCGTCTCCCTCTGCAAAATCTAGATAATCCAACACCAATGTGTAGGCAAAATCCAGATAAAAGCTGTCCCAATTAGGGAGATTGTTTATCCAAGTTGTGACTTTTAATTTTATATAATTTTTAGTCACATCGTTCTTTAATTGCAGGCGCTTGTTTCCGCCACCTTCAATCATGTGAATAACTGCATAGATTTCACGTTTGCGGAATAGTTCACATTCTGATGCGCCCTGAATTCTGAGTCGAACTTCTGGTAGATTCATTGCTCTAATTAGAGAATAGCCACGATAGACCTCATTATTCGTCCGAAAGAAGACTGCAACATCAGTCATCTTCTTTCCTTTCAGATACATAATGGTGTTCTGAAAGTCTTTTACCCAGTCGCGTTCATTATTGTAGATATATGTATATTGCTCATGTGGCTCAGAATCTTTGTTTGCCTTACAGGGAACAGGTATCTTAGAATCTTGCATGAGGAATTTAGACGCTTCCGCAAGAATTTTCAGATAAGACCTGTAATTTGTAGACATGGTCATCCTTTTGGGCTTGAGCTTGTCATACAATTGCTTGTAGTAATATTCCGGATCCATTGACTCCTTCTTCTCAAAGCCATAAATGCTCTGATTTCTATCACCAATAGTGAAGAAAGCAGGATGCTTGTATATTTTGTCCAATTCGAACATTGCTTCAAGTCGAGTCTGAGTTATGTCTTGGAATTCATCAATAAGAACGTATCTAATGTCATTGAGACTTTTCGTTACTTCCATCGGACTTTTTCGCATTAGGTTAAGCAAGGTCCTTTCCCATTCAGACATTTCAAGTCCTTCCAATGCTTTATCTCCACATATTTTTTTTGCAAGACCATGGAAGGTGTATACATGAAGCTGCGCAGCAGAACGACTAAGCCCCAAAGACGAGAACAACTTAGTCAAACGAGACTTGAGTTCAACTACAACTGCTCTATTATAGGCCAATACAAGAATTTGGTCTGGACGTACATGCTGGCGATATATAAGTTTTGCACACCTCATCGTGAGCACGTGAGTCTTTCCAGAGCCTGGTCCAGCCTCTACATTCACATTTGTGTTAGAGTTTTCATTATAGATGCTCCATTGTTCAAGATTGTCCTTCATCTTTTCCTCTGCTGATTTTATCGCAGTTTCTCGAACGGTTCCCCAAATTGGATCATCATCAGCATAGTATTTGCTCAAAAGCTCAATGAAGCCATTAGCATCAGTTTTGCTGAAATACGCACTTATCAGTTCCTGAAATGCTTGTGGTGATTTAATCTTGGAAGTCAGCGCATCCATTACGCAGAGTCTCAGACTGCGAATTTGCATTGCTTCGTCAAATGCGTTTTTATCTCCGTAGTCTTTGCTTTTTGGTGTTACATTCTCAAGAATCGTATTCTCCGAATCGTCTGTACAGTAGACCTCTATTCCTGTAGGAAGCAAATTGTCTGTCACGACATAAGCCATCCCTGAAAGGTATCGGATAATATTATCGAAATAATTGAATCCTTTCTTTTCAAAGCCCAATGAATTTATGGCATCTGCCCAATTCAAATAAGCACCATTATTTTGTTGCAAATCGTATATGTATTTCAATACTTTCAGGCAGTCATCCTTAAAACTCGGAAGGAATGTCTTCCAGGCGTTGCTTTCCACCAAGACGGATTGCTTTACTGTTTTAGATTCTCTGTCGATATAAGATTTGCACTTCACATTTGGGACGATGTCAAGTAGAGTTACAAAAATCTGACGGAAGCGTTTTCCCAGCAAATCTTTCTTGTAATTCTTGGTGATTGACAAGCCTTTATTTCTATTTTTCTCATCTTCATTGTACCATGGCATGTAATATGTCGTTTCTTCACCATTTTCTGTTTTTCTTGTAACAGGTTTAATGATGCCTTGAAGGGCATCCATATTCATGAATTCCCTTATTTCTTTGTCAGAGTAAGTCTTTTCTTTGTTCAGAACATTGTCTTCCAGTATCTTGGTTGCTGCATTTATAATTATGTGAAAAGCTAACTCCTGGTACTCATTCTTCAGCATATAGGGCACTTCGTCACGACGGGTATTTGCTATCCTACAACGAACATCTTGATTTATTGAAATAAGACGATATTTCACGCATGAAATAAGTTCATTAAGAACTTTAGACGTGTGAATGGACAATCCGCTCGCTATTTGTTGAAGCGAAACTTGAATTGTATTGGTGCCCTTCTCTTTTGCAATATTAGCTATAGCAGAAAACACTTTCTTGGTTTGAACACCTGCTTTGGATGATAATGCTGTAATATTTGATAAGTCTTCCACATTCACAGTAATTGTGATGTGTGCAGGACTCAAGTATCCCATCTTGATTCGGGCCATCCGTTCAAGCCAGTATTCTCCAAGTTTAAAGTCTGTATAATCATGATCATTTACAGAACTTTTCCAAAGGTTGTTTGGTATAACAACAGGAATATTCTTTGTTGTTTCAACAGACTGAATGCCTGTTATATATCTGAGTATCTCATTACGTATTTCCTCCAGGTTTTTCCAACTAAGCATACTTTGCAAAAGTTGTTCACGCGATTTCTTTATGTCCTCATTAGAATAAAGACAAACCGTTGGTATTGGATTTTCCGAATTAAAGCCAACACGTTCATACATATCTTTATTTCTGCCGGCACGTCCCACTTCCTGAAGATAGTCTTCAAGAACATTTGGAGGACAGAGGTGTACAATGTAGTGTATGTTCGGAATATCCATACCCATTCCAAAAGCCTTCGTAGCACATAATATGTATATAGGATCATCTTGTGACTTAAAACGTGAATACGCATCATCTCTGTCGTCTGCATCCAAACCTGCATGAAAGTATCCAACTCTTTCCATCGAATCTTTGTCCTGTAAGACACCGGCATCAACAAGGAGTCCTGGCAGTTTTGCAGCTAGTTCTTCACATTGACTACGTGTTTTGCAGAATACGAGCATTCTACTTTTTGCAAAATCGATTCTGTTGGATTTTGTATACTCTACAATGGCCTTAATTCTTGTATCAAGGTCATGGCCAACCAATTGGAAAGATGTTCCAATATGACTTCTAATGGGATTATATATTCTTTTGTCGTTATCTTGTCCAAGTCTCTTCACTGGCACCGTTTCATTAATCTGATTATAAATCATATCTGTAACGGTGGCAGAGAACATTGCAATGCACATTCCGTTGGAGTATTTTTCCGAGAATTCATTACATTTCTTTATGACATTCAGATATTCAGGACGGAATTCCATGCCCCATTGAGAGATACAGTGCGCTTCATCGAATATCATGTATTCAAGGCCCTTATCGTTATCCATTCGTGTAATAAGAGCATTGAGAAATCCTCTTGAACGAAATCTTTCTGGCGTAACATATAGTACCGCCAATTCTCCTCCAGTGATTTTTCTGTAAATGCTTCTAGTTTCCTGGTATGTGCGGTCTCCATTCAAGAAGTCAACATTGGTGTAAAAACCTTTCTCGGTTAATTCACGGACCTGGTCCTGCATCAATGCTTTCAATGGAGTAACAACCAATGATAACTTATTGGTGTAAGATGCATTATATAAAGCTGGACCTTGGAAGAGTACAGATTTTCCTCCTCCTGTAGGGATGGAAATCAAGTAGTTTTCCTTTTTGCCAAGAATTTCTGGAAGAACCTTTGACTGTACATCAGTCCACTTTCGTTCTTTACCCGCGCTCTTGGGTACAAGAATTTCGAGAATGACATCCATTGCTTGTTTTATGGATGACTCATCAGTTGGAGACTTTTCACTGGCGGCATCATGGAATACAGCATGAGCTATATCTAACTCATGGTTAAAAGCATCTTCGTTAGCCCAAAGAGGAGTTGACGTAAAGTTGTTAGTCTTCCACACACTTGACAATGTATGATATTCTTCTAGGAAACTGTCAAGTATGTACATCTTTGATGTCGCATTGTTGGCTAGGATGAACCTGCTATAATATTGATAAACAGGCCAAACCGAGATTAATAAAGCCTGATAGGTATCCTTCTTGGAACCTTTCTTCAGTTCTTCGCCAGTTTCCTTTATATTGTCATTTAGGGTACTTTCTCCCACACTTGTTTCATAATTCTGCCACATCATCATATGCTTTTCTATGGCCATTTGGTCCCATACATAGCAATATGCATGATATAGACGTTTTTCTGTGATTTCGAAAAATTTATCTTTCGAAACCACAACAAGGCCATCGGCCCGTTGCGTGATTTTCTCTAAACGAGAAATCAAAGTTCCCTCTTTGGGAATATAGAATCCAATTGATTCTGCGTATTTTTCTACTTGATCAATTTCTAGATTATCTTCTAGTATGTATATGATTGGTAACGAACAACTTGATGCATGGATGCTGTTCAGCAATTCCAGCTGATACATCCAATACATTGAACGATAGCGCGTAGTTGAGTTGACACGTTTCTGGCTGAAGTCGAACTTAGGTGCTCTACCACTTCGTACCAAATATACAGATGAATTATCGGTGTCTTCTGAAAGCCAAGCTATATCTTGTATTTCTACATCACTTCCAATCTCTGCTTTTAAATTCCTCAGTTTCTGATGAAAATTGAAGTTGTAATTCACCAGATACTTACCGTCACGAGTTCTCTCAATCCATACTTTTGAAGCTTCAGCAGGTACATCTGAAAAGAGTAAAGATTTTCTGTCTTCACTCGTTACAGGAGTGTAGCTGGAGCCACCCAAGCGCATTGGAATAGAATTCTTTTCATTCCAAAAGTCAGTTGGACGTAGAGGCGTTGGTAATGTATATTGGTTTAACCGGTTTTCCAATTCGCAGCCTATAAAATACACCTTCTCATAGTCAAATTTACTGCTCAAATCATTGATATATCGCAAATCAGCGCATATAACCCCCGATCCGGTTTTGCCTTCAACATAATCCAACAACATTTGCTCGTTGAAATATTGAATTCGGAGATATGGAGCCAAATTAGAATAGATTGGAGTCTTTGACAAGTCACAGAATCTAAGAATTACAGCTTGTAAGAACGGATTCTCCAATGGCCTGTTTATCAGCTTTTCTTTAGAAATTGGCAGATAATCAATACCATTATCTTCACGTATGAAAGACAATGATACGTGTTCTGCTATTCTGTTCCACAGTCTTTGTGGAGCAATGATAAGAGTTTTTTTATTCTCTGATTCTGCATTAATTTGGGCTAATGATGCAACAAGATTCTCCTCAATATCGTGAAGATTTTGGTAAAAACCATCCTCAGTTCCTCCTGATTTATTGAAGAATTTTGAGAAGTTAGGCTGTCGAAGTTCTTCGATTATTTGAGAAATATTGCTTGGCAAGAAATCGGACAATTGGTGGCACAGTTCCTCATCCATAGCAAGTCGGAATAACTGATTCCAGAACAATCTGTCAGTCAATTCCGTGTCATCTTTTGCATTATGAGCAGTATGGAGAGAATATGCGTATCTACATGGATTGAGAAGTATCTCTATTTCTAGTGTATCCCAAACAAATACAGGTGATATAGTACTGTGTCGTTCAAGAATCTTTAAATCCCATTGTTTAATTCGATGTCCCACCACAATAGAGGTAGTATTTATGGCGTCAATTAAAGAACTTAACTGTCCTTCATCCTCATAGTAATGGGTATAGTCTCCTTTTCTGAAAGCGAATTCACGTACCGTGTCGCCATCAGATTCCAAGTCAAAGACTACATATGGAAGTTTGCTTTTTAATTCATTCCATTGTTCACCGATATAGAGTTCAAATAGTTTAGTATCTGCGAAATGACCAGAAACAATATTTGTTGCAAAATCCTTAGGGAAGAATCGGAGTATTTGAAATTGCTCTTCTTCCTCCAGGGTTTCCATAGCACCTGCAACAACATCCTCTCCAAGGGACATGATAAATGCATCTCCCTCGGGGTTATCCTCAATAAGGGGCCCATATGATTTAATAAATGAAGCTACAAAGTCAGAAGGCTGTTTTGCAATCCATTCACAAGATGAGTCAAAGTCATCCATGCTATTCAAATATTCGAAATCATTGGTCCGAACAAACAATTCAACTTGTAATTCATCACTGATGTCTATATCGTCTGGAAACAATTCTTGCAATGTCGTTCCACGTTTGATAATGTCATCCAATATGGGACGAACAGAAGAAGCATTTTCTTTGATTTCTGAACTCATCGCCCCCCGTAGTGTTTCAGAGATACTTGTAATGTCGTAACCTTGATTAACAAAATCTTGTATCAGAGAAAGATTGTGTCCAGCTTCTCCCTTCATAAAACTTTTAAGAAGAGGAAACAGTTTTTCATCTTCAATTGTGATAATTTCTTTAGCCCAATCTTTTATCTCTTCTAAAGTCAAGATAGTATCTATTCCATGATTTGAAATGAAATCGTCATCTGTACCGGCAAAATACAATTCAAGGAAACTAATCTTATCAAAACTTGGCGTGTCGTTAATGAATTGACATATGGAATTCCAATCTGCAGAAACATTAGAAACCCATTCTTTGTCTTCCGTAATTTGATACAAGACAAGTCTTAGAGGAAGTGTTGAGAGATCATTATTGTTCAAGGAAATTTTCTCTGCAATTTCCTTGTGTTCCTCTAACCAAGTTTTTGTGGCAGTTTTGTCCTGACTGGACTCTTTTACTAAAATCTCAGTAACTTTGTCAAGACAAACAGTTAAGTCAAATTCTTCGGGAAGTGAATCTAACGCTTTTATAGTACCGGCATTGAGTATTCCCTCTAAAAGATGGCTCTTGAAATTGGCATATGCACTTCTTTGTTCCTCGTTTTCGTTTTCATATTCTGATTGGAGGAATATTAAAGATAACAAGTCTCTTAGTTCATCGTCAATGACGAACTGTGTTATAACATTTTGTTGTTGCTCTGAGGGGTATCTTGAAATATATTCACAAAAAGCGGATATTACTTCTGGGAATGTTGATTTGTCATACGATATTTGACGCTCTCCATTATAACTATAGCCTCTAACCGTTTTCTTTGCCATCTTGTTAATAATATGGCAAAGAATGTTATAGTTATAAGACTCAGAGGAATGGCTGTCACGACCTTCAATTTTAGCATATTTTCCGCGATACTTCATGGCTTCTATCAAAGATGCCTTGTCGCATGAAAGTCTCTCTGTATTAATGGCATTCAATTTCCCTCGATTGTTTTTTTGAGGTGTCAAGACAACCCATTCTCCATCCTGTGGATGTGACGAGGATTTCCATTCGGAAGAACAGATATAAAAACTATATAGTTTTTTCTCATCTTCTGGCTTACCACTGACGCCTTTACTATTGGTCGTAATGAATCCAAAATCCTTATTAGAATCAAAAAACTTCACAACGCCAATTAATCTTTTTGGCGTCTTGTTCTTTTTCCCGTTTTTTTGAGATGAAGGATTGACGTCGCCAGGCAATTCGTTTTTGCTTTTTGACTGATGTGTACTTGTGTTAAGTGCATCGAGGTCTATTGTTCCGAGCACGTTCACCTTAGGAGCCAGGTTCTTCTCGCTGCGCAAGGTGAAGACATTGCTTACCATTGTCATTTCCGTATTCTCCGTTTCTTCTACGACTGATTCTTTAGTCGTTTTCTTAGAGGAAGATAAAGCACCAGAGAACTTTAGCCTAAACGCCATTGTTGGATCTATAGTCTTTAACTCTGCAGGAGTAAGACAATAGTTTAAATCGTCGGGCAAATTAATACCTTTGGATTGAGCATATTGGCGAAGTTCTTCTATTGAACCGCCCTTTAACTCCAGGTATTTACCTATAGATATATCGTTTGTTGACATAGTCTTTAATTTGAAATTATAGTTATTCTTCTTTTATGCACATTCCCAAGGGGGGAGGCAATACCAAGCGAGCAGATGTTGATATTGAAATTGATGCTACGCTCTTAACCTATGGTTATGTTAGCATAAGTGCAAAATTAGAATTTTATATCTTCCGGCTTAATTCGGTCAGCCTCTGTTATCGGTCTTATTACTTTGCATGGTACACCGCCAGCAACAACACCGGCAGGAATGTCCTTCGTGACAACAGCCCCAGCAGCAATGACCGAACCACCACCGATGGTTACGCCACCGATGACAGTGACACTTGCCCCCAACCACACGTTATTACCGATATGGATAGGCTTGCTCTGAGTGAGCGGTTCTGTACGCCGCTGCTCCGAGTTGATGGGATGACCGGCGCAAGCCAACACACACTTCGGACCTATAAACACATCTTCACCTATATATATTGGCGAAGTATCGAGGAACACGCAGTCAAAGTTGACAAATGTGACGTGTCCACCGGCGAAGTGCGTATTGATGCCATAGTCGAAGTGAACGTGTGGCATTATAGCCACGCTCTCCTTCCAAGTACCCAGCAGTTCTTTGAGGATAGCTGCCTGTGCCTCGCCATCTGACGGGTCAGTCATGTTGTACTTCCAACACAACTGCCGTGCTTTCTGCTGTATATCTTGCGGAATACGCATCACATTGCCGGCGTATGGAACATCGGCAGTTATGATGCTGTGTACATTATTATCTGTCATATCAATCATTATCGTTTATCTGAATGTCCAATGCCGTGTCATCTATACGCACCTCATATTTCGCATGACAGTCATAAAAGACATTCACAGGCATGTGGCACGATACATTCGTATTCTCATATATATAGTTGCGATTTCCGAACATCACAGTCTCTATATCAGAACAATATTGTAAAGTTCTGTCTTTCTGATCAATGATATTTGCTAATCTATTCTTTATGACCTTACCTTCTTTCTGCCCATTTGGCAGAATGAAGAATATGTAGTCTCTCGCTCTACTCATCGCCACGTTGATAATATTCTCATTGTTGATGTGGGAATGTGGCGAATCATTTGCCGGCGGATTGAGCACAATAAACATAATGTCACACTCGTCACCCTGGAACTTATGTACAGTACCTGAAGATACTTTACAGGTTGCTGTATCAAGTGGACGATTATCTATCATCTGTTTAATTGCTCCGGCTTCTGCACCATATGGGCATATAACACCTATAGAATACTCTGTATTTGGATATTTTTCAGTTATCTGCTTAACCATATAGTCAACCATGTTGTACGTGAAAATGGCTGAGTATAGGTGCAGAGCAGAGTCGTTTATAGATGTGAGTCCATACAAGTTATCAAATTCTTCAATGTTGAATCCAATGAAGTTGATGTTCTTCGTAGAAATTCCATCTATCTCCAACGCCTTTTGCGGTGCTCTTTTTGCATCATTTTGAACAAGTCCATTATATGCAAATTTACTCACAAGATTTCCAATTGTTGGTATAGAACGATACTGAACCATAAGGGTTTCTACAGGATACCGCTTATAGTTATTGACGGCATCGCTGAAACTGTCAAGACCAACCATTTGGTAAATGTTCAGTGCTTCAATATCTTTATAGCGACCCGGTTGAATTTGTTTTGGGTCACCAGCAATGATGAACTTGCAGTCTTTGGCCTTATGTAGCACATAAGTGATAGAGACCAATTCTATCATAGAAGCCTCATCAATGATAATGTAGTCCCAATCCACGTCACAAATAGCCACGTCATCAGGCTGCATGCAATCGTAGGAGTATCTTGCCATTGTTGTAACAACTATGTTCTTGTCAAGGTCATTTAAATTCATATTGTCACGTGTACAAAGTACAGCAGCATTTTCTATTAAATAGCGGCTCTCAGTAGATCCAAAACGGGTCAGATACTGATAGCAATCGGAATCATCTACCAATTTTGTTGTAATAACATCTGCAGCCTTGTTAGTTGGCGTTAAGACAAGAATCTTCTTGACATTATCTTTTGTCGTGACAATGTCATGCAATATTTGAACGAGTCTTGTAGTCTTACCGGTGCCAGGAGGGCCATAAATGAAATTGATGTCCTTTGGCAGGTTGTCATTCAGATTGTAGTCGTCCTCATAATCAAGTTGCAAGAATCTTGTTGTTAACGAGTCTACTATGTTTGTCGAACTTTCGGCATAGATTCGCACCTTATACAAGTTTACAAATTGGTCTTGGTCATCATTACTGAGTAACAAATCAACACCTTCGTCTGATATCTTCGCAATTGTACCTTTTACTTTATGCTGAGTCTTACCGATAAGTGTTATATCAATGGTTCCAGCATTTTCCAACCATGTAGGCACGA
>CAVKZC010000095.1:0-11870 GCA_963660455.1 Sphaerochaetaceae bacterium
CAAGACTGCATAGGATGTTTTTACGATGTGTGCATAATGATAACAATTGGCATACTCTACGGCTATCTGTATGGTTTGGACAATAAAAAATGAAAGAAATGAAGAAATGGATTTTTACCGCAACCGTCTCCCTGTCGATGGCAATGAGCGCCCAGGCGCAACTGCTGAGCACCACCGTGGCGCAAGGCAAGATAGAGGGTGTGGAGCACCAGGGCCATGCCTTGTATAAAAACATCCCTTACGCAGAGGCTCCCGTAGGCAATCTCCGTTGGAAGGCTCCTGTGCCGAAGAAGGCATGGACGGGCGTGTATAAGGCAGACAAGTGGGGCAACCGTCCGCCTCAGCCCACCGACCCCAACCAGAACGGCAATGAGATACCGATGAGCGAGGACTGCCTTTATCTGAGCGTGGAGACACCAGCCAAGAGTACGGCGGAGCGTCTGCCTGTGTTCGTGATGATCCATGGCGGAGCGTTCCTCACGGGGTCCTATAGTGGCACGCAGGAGAGTTTCGTCCGCGAAGGCATCATCTACGTCAGCGTGGAATATCGACTGGGCGCGCTGGGATTCATGAGCCATCCCGAGTTGAGCAAGGAGGCAGGCGGTCTCTCCGGAAACTACGGCATCCTCGACCAGATAGAGGCTCTGCGCTGGATTCACAACAACATCGCAGCCTTCGGCGGCGACCCCGACAAAGTGACCATCGCCGGCGAGTCGGCTGGTGGCATCTCGGTGAGCATCCTCTGTGCCTCGCCGCTGACGAAGGGTCTCTTCAGCGGAGCCATCTGTGAGAGCGGTAGTTCGTTCTGGCCTGTCAGCGACAAGCGTGGCGGCAACACAGCCATATGTACGTTGCGTTCGGCAGAGAAGGATGGATTAGACTTCCAGAAGAGACTCGGCAGGAAGAATCTGAAACAGTTGCGCAAGGTTCTGTTTAAGACCTTGGTAGACAGCACCCACATGGAGTCGTTCTGGCCCATCGTCGATGGCTATGCCATTACCGGTGACCAGTACAAGCTCTACGAGGCGGGGGAATACAACGACGTGAACGTGCTTATCGGAACCAATTCTGACGAGGGTTCGATGTTCTCCTTCCCCATGCCCGTGGAAGCCTACCGGCAGCGCATGCGCGCCAACTATGGCGACTGGACTGACCGCCTGCTCGAGATCTATCCCGCCACGAACGAACAGGAAGTGTATTTCGCACAATCAGACATCTTCCGCGACGGTTCGTTCGCCTGGGGCACCTATGCCTGGGCTAACCTGCAGACAAAGACCGGCAAGGGCAAGGTGTATATGTATTACTTCGACCAGGACTCCGAGAACACGATTCTGAAGAGTCGCAAGGGCGGTGCCAGTCATGTAGCGGAGATGCCATTCGTCTATGGCTACGCCTACAACGGCGGTCACATGACCGATACGGAACTCCACATGCAGCAAATCATGTCGCGCTACTGGATCAACTTTACCAAGACCGGCAACCCCAACGGCGATACCCTACCCTTCTGGACCACCTACGAGCAGGGCAAACCCACGGTGATGGTTATGCGCGAGGGCTTCCATCTCGACCGAGTGCCCAACCAGCGCCAGATGGACTTCTTCGAGGCATTCTTCAAGAGTAAGCGGAAATAGCAAGACATCTATAGAAAACAACAAATTTCCAGCACGCTCTACCTTAAAGGGGCAACCATCCACCGCAGCCTTCAGTTCCTACGGGTAGTCGAAGTACGTCGAAGAACCCTCGAAGTAGGTCGAAGAACGTTGAATATCTAACGAAATCTAAAGAAGCGCTTCCTTGACCCCTCATGAAGCGCTTCATTAACAGTCAAAGAAGCGCTTCGTTAGGTGGTAACGAAGCGCTTCTTGAAAGTTTGCAAAAGCACATCCTATATGCAGTGTCGAAAAACTGCACCAACTTATTTCCTTACTATTATAAAATATGTTGAAAACCAGCGTTTTTCACTTCGCGGAAAGTTTTGACCGCAACACGTTCAGTTCCTCTTCAGTCGCTCCTCCAGCCTTGAAATAATTCTCTGCAGCCTTGCGCAAGTCCTCGCGGCCGAGGGTGGTGACATCTATCTTGCTCCAGTCCACAGCCTTCAAATTATCAAGTACCTCCTCATGGCACATAGCCCAAATCATGCGGTCGACGGAAAAGTCCTGCCGCAGCAGGTACGACTCATCCCCCTTCTTGATATGATAGAAATTGATCATCGTCTCCATGTAATCGCTCCTCAATTCCGTGACATCGGCACCCATGAAAGCCTCCAGCAGCATCGCCACAAATCCACAACGGTCCTTTCCCTCGTTGCAATGGATGAGGTAAGGAGGCTGACGGTCTATCATAAACTTGACCATCTCGCCCATCTTCGCCTTGAACACTTCGCCGAAGACATTGGCGAAGAGGCCGCACGCCATCGTGTTGCCGTTCTTGTAGATCTGTGGACAATACGTAGAGGCGAAGCCCTTGGTGGCAAGATATCTGTCGATGGCTTCCTCCGTGTCGGCGATGTCTATCTCTGTCTGGATGCCAACCAAGCGCGCCAAACTGTCTACCACGACGTAGCGCCCTTCGTTTTTCTCACAATTGAGCGGATTGCTTGAACGGTAAAGTACACCGTTGCCCATGCCGGTGGTCGCTACCACACGGAAATTGGCATACTGCGTGTCGGTCTCATCATCCCTTCTTTCCACGGGATAGGTAGACTTCAACAATTCGTATTTTTCCTTGTAACCACCCTTCTTCGTCAGCGTCATGATAACCTTGTCGCCCACCTTACCACCGATAAAGAGGTGGAAGTCCGCGTTGAGCAAACCAAATCCGTAACTTGTACCAACAGCATTGTAATCGACGTAAGACGGTTCAAAGCTTCCCACCTCGTTGAAGGAGGTGACGAAGGGGATGCTGTCGATCTCGATATTGTCTCCTATCTTCGCCTTCAAGAGGTCGGAATATCCGAAGCCCTTGTCCATCATTTCCTGTGGCGTAAAACTGGGGACAACCTGCCCAAAACCGTTCACATCGGCGACATAGCCGGAAATCTCGGGTGTGGAAACGGCATTGTTTCCGTTCTCGTTGCTGCATGACACCAGCAGGAATGCTGCCCACAACAATAATAGCGTTTTCTTCATGACTAACGTTTTCTTCATGACTATATATTTTTAGTTTCTAAAACTCAGTTTTCTTCCTCAGCCACCGGTATGCTACCAAGCATATCAGGCAAGACAATACGGATCCTGTGCAAGTGCTCAGTCCCATGGGGTAAAGTGTATCGGGATACAACCGTGACGAGAGCCAGGCAAGAGGAATACGTGCGCAGATGATTGACAGACTGTTGTGGAGAAACGAGATAAAGGCGTATCCACATGCGGTGAAGAAGCCACTAAAGCAAAAATGCAGTCCGGCGAAGATACAGTCCCACACATACCCCCTGAGATATTCGGCACCCTGCGCCAGCACCTCGTCATTGTCCGTAAAAATACCGACGGCCTTCTGCGGGATAAACTGCAATATGACGGAACAAGCCACACCGTATGCCGTCGTAACGGCCATGGCAGTACGCATGGTAAGTCGTGCACGGAGCATATTGCCAGCCCCTATATTCTGTGCGGAGACAGCAGAGACGGTGGAAAGCATGGCAGAGGGCACGATAAAGACAAGGCCGATAAACTTCTCCACGATGCCTACGGCTGCTGCATCTACGAGTCCGCGCTGGTTGGCGATAACGGTAATGGCAAGAAACGACACCTGTATGAACCCGTCCTGCATGGCTATGGGCACCCCCGTCTTCAACATGTTACGCAGTACGTCTGGCCTCGGACGCAAGTCGGAAAGTGAAATGTCCAGTATGCCACGGTGATGACGCAGAGAAAGGACAGCAAAGAGAACACTCGCCGTCTGGGAGAGCGTGGTGCCCAAAGCAGCGCCCATGGCACCAAGGCGAAAATAACCGATGAACAAATAGTCAAGCAGTATATTCGTCACGCACGCCACAGCAACGAAATAGAGCGGACTACGCGTGTCGCCCAGTCCTCGGAAGATGGAGGCAATGACATTGTAGGCGATTATAAAAGGAATACCTGCAAAACATACGGTAAGATAACTCACCATACCCGGCACTGCCTCCTCCGGCGTATCCATCACCGTTACGATACTGCCCCGCAAGCACAACAGTAAACCCGTCAGTACCGCAGCAATAACGGCAAACATGGTGACCGTATTGCCCACCACGGCACGTACCCTGCATGCGTCCTTGGCACCTACGGCGCGTGCCGTGAGCACAGTAGTACCCATGGCCAATCCGATGAGCACAACCGTTATCATATACATGACTTGTGCACCGTTGGATACAGCCGTGGTACTCTCCACACCACAAAACTGGCCTATGACAAAAAGGTCTGCCAAGCCATAGAGTATCTGCAGGAAGTATGCAAGCATATACGGCAGCGAGAATGCGGCGATATTGCCAAGAATGCTCCCCTGCGTAAGGTCTTTATGTGTCATTGCTTATTTTTGAAAAAAGGGTGTGCCAGCCGACACACCCTCTTGTTCTATTTACATTATCTCTACTTCTTCAACATGTTGGCGACGGTAGCAATCATGGCAGCTATGCTCGACATGCTGGAACCGAGGCTCATGCCCTCAGCCACCGTCATCTTGCGCTTGAGCTTGCTCGGCACGACAATCTCGCAGCCCGGCAGCACCTTGCCACCATGACTCACCTTCGACACCTTACCGTTCATATAGATGATGTAAGACTTGCGTTTCACAGCATCAGAAGCATATCCACCGGCCTGGTCGATGTAGAACGAGGCACTCTTGCCCTTCTGGTACGCCACCGTATTGGAATACATCACGGCACCGTTGATCTTCACCGTTCCGTCATATTCGGGAATGATGAGGCGGTCGCCTTCGCGCAGCACCAGGTCGTCGTCACATCCTGGCGTTTTGATAGCAGCTGCCAGGTCAATACCCACGGTATACTCGTTAGGAACATTGAATTTCTCCAGTTCGGTATTGCTGGCATTGGATGCCTGCTGCTGGATGGCAGAGGCATTGTTGCTGCTGGCAGCCAACTGCAGGATGTTCTTCTGCTGGTTCTCGCGTTCCTTCTTCATAATCGTGACCATCAGTTCACGCTCCGTCTCGTTGGTCTTGCGAACAAGGCGTGCCCCGTTGATATAGGCGTGCCCCGTAGCACCTCCGGCACGTTTGTACAAGTCGCTCAGTCTACTGGGCCGCTTGTCCATGGCAAAGGTACCGCCGAAGAGGACCTCACCCTCCACGCTCACGTTCTGCTGCTCCGTGTAGCTGGGGTTGCGGTGTACATACACCTCGTCGAAAGGCATCAGCGTGAATCCCGGTTTGCCGTCAATGACAAAACCGTCCTTGAGCGACAGGTCGAAAGTCTGGGCGAGCGTGTTGCTCGGAGTAACGGCTTTGGGGTCGCTCACCCTTCGGCTCACACTCACCTTCACAACGGAAGCCTTCTCCGTCAGTCCGCCAGCCTGCAGCACGAAGTCCTCTATGGTCTCATTGTCGGCATACTTGTAGATGCCGGGGTAGTTAACCTCGCCGCGTATGGTAATGGTCTGCTCTATCTGCTTGTCCTGCTTGGTGGCGATGAAGAGCACGTCGTTCTCCTTGAGCGGCACATCGGCCACCCTTCCGCTCATGATGCCTGCAATGTCAAGGCTCAGCACTTCGAGCGTGCGGTCAGCCTTCATGCGGTGCATCACGGCGCGTGCCGTAAAGGCATCCTCCGTCAATCCCTCGGCATGCTCTACAAGGGTGCGCACACTGTTAATCTGGTCACCTATATTATACATGCCCGGGCGGAACACGGCTCCCTTCACCTCCACCGTGTTGGCGTAACGAGGCAAGATGGAGTCTACCGAAACCGAGTCGCCGTCAGCGATGCGGAAACTGGAGAAATCGAACTCCTCGACATTATACACGGCATACTCGCGTCCCGTCTTGCGGTTTACCCTCACCGCCTTGGTATAGGCATCGCCAGTAAATCCTCCGGCATATTTCAGTACGGAGTTGATGCTTTCGTTCTTCTTCATTTCGTAGAACATAGGGCGCTTCACCTTTCCGGTAATGTTGACCAGGCAGTCGTACGGCCCAACTACGATTACATCGCCTTCAGCCAGGCGCACATTGCCCGTGAGTTTGCCGTTGAGGATATAGTCGTAGATGTCCACCTGTGTCACGAGTCGGTTGTTGCGGTACACCTTGATGTTACGCAGCGTACCGAGGTCGTTTGTTCCACCTGCCATGTAGAGAGCATGGAACACGGTAGCGAAAGCCGACAGCGTATAAGTACCCGGCGCTTTCACCTCACCCATCACGTTTACCATGATGGTCTTGGTCTGCCCCACGGTGAGTTTTACCCTACTGCTGCTGTAACGGCTGCCGAGGGTGCTGCGCAGACGGCTGTTGGCCTGAGCCACTGTGAGACCGCTTACCTGCACGGGGCCGTAGCCCTCAATGGTAACCTCGCCGTCGGGCGACACCGTACTCTCTATGGTCTTCTGCGAAGCACCGTAGATGTCGATGATGACAGCATCGCCGGGACCCAAGCGGTAGTTTTGCGGTGTGGCAATGTTCATGTTAGGCTCGAAGGTCAAGTCCTTATTATTGAAGATGTCACGTCCGAACACCTTCTTGCGGTTTTTCTCCTTCTCGGCCACCATGCCGTCCATCTCGTCCTGGAAGTCGAGGTATTCCTCGTCGTTGTCATTGTAGGTGTGCTTGTAATGTGTGTCGCGCTCAGCCTGCACCCTATAGTTGGAATAGGCAGAAGCCTCCTTGTCGGCCTTCTTGCCGTAGTCGGTACGTTCCTTCCCGTTGTTGGTACGCAGGCGGCTGTCCGTATCTTTTGTACGGGCGGTGGCATCAGAGAGAGAGTTCTGGCTCTGCATCTTCTCATACTTGTTACGCACCCTACGTATCTGCTGTATATCCACGCCACGCTGCATGAGTTTGGTAACAATCTGCGCATTGGACGATCCAGCACTATGCTCCTTCACCACATAGTTCATCACCTGGTCGTCGGTCATACTCGACGACTGGGCGGAGGCAGTGCCGGCAACGGCCAACAGCATCATTGCCATGACAATGTATTTTCTCATTCTTCTTTTTTTTTAGTTTATACGCAAAATATGCAAGTCCTTTTTATACAATAACCCAAAAACTTGCGTTTTGTTGCAAAAAAGATGCAATATTTTTTCAGTATTGCCTGAGAGCGGCCAGCAGTTCCATGTTCTCGCTCTTCTTTCCAATGGTAATGCGCAGGCAGTTGCCGCACAGTTGCACACTGTTACGGTTGCGCACGATGATGCCCTTATCCACCAAATAGTCGTATACGGCCTGTGCATCCGTCATCTTGGCGAGGAAGAAGTTGGCATCGGTGGGATACACTTTCTCGCAGATGGGCAGCTCCTCGAAAGCAGCCACCACCTTACCCCTTTCCTGCAGGATAATCTTCACCCATTCGTCCACCTGGAACGGGTCTTTCAGGATCTCAAGAGCCTCCTGTTGTGTAAGGAGATTGACATTATAAGGATATTTCACCTTATTAAATATATCAATGATGTCCTTTGAGGCAAAAGCCATGCCCAGACGAATGGCAGCGCATCCCCATGCCTTGCTCATGGTGTTGAGCACAATGAGGTTGGGATATTTGCCAAGCTGCAACCGGAACGGGTGGGCAGTAGAGAAGTCGCTGTAAGCCTCGTCCACCACCACGATACCGTCGAAGCCCTGCAACACGCCGTCTATCGTTTCCGCCATGATGCGGTTGCCGGTGGGGTTGTTGGGACTGCATATCCATATCACCTTGGTATGGTCATCGCAGGCGGCGAGGAGGCGTTCTGCGCTAATCTGATATTTCTCGTCGAGCAATACGGGTCGGTATTCCACGTCGTTGATGTCGGCGCACACCTCATACATGCCGTAAGTTGGTGCGATGGCCACCACGTTGTCCACCCCTGGTTGGCAGAAGATGCGAAACACCAGGTCTATGGCCTCGTCCGAGCCGTTGCCGAGGAAGATATTGTCGGGCGACACACCCTTTTGCTTGCCGAGCACAGCCTTCAGCTCCAGTTGCAACGGGTCGGGATAGCGGTTGTACGGACTGTTGTAGGGGTTCTCGTTGGCATCGAGAAACACCCGTGCTGTCCTGCCGCTAAACTCGTTTCTTGCACAGCTGTATGGTGCCAGATTCCAGATATTGTCACGGCACAAATCTTTCAGTTGCTTCATATTCGTTGATTTCTTTATCCTGTTCAGTTTTCCTTGCGTAGGTCTTTCACGGCCTCTACCCTCAGTCGCATGGCATTGGCATGCGCTTCGAGCTGCTCGTTTTCGGCCATGGTAACTACCGCCTCGCCTATTTGTCTGATACCCTCCTCGGTAAGGTGCTGGAACGTTATCTTGCGGTTGTAGCTGTCAAGGTTCACACCGTTGTATGCTAAGGCATAGCCGTGGGTAGGCAGCGTATGGTTGGTGCCGCTGGCATAGTCACCGGCACTCTCGCAGGCATAGTTGCCCAGAAAGACACTGCCCGCATTGACCACCATCCCCGCCAGCGCTTCATAGTCTTTGGCTGCAATGATGAGATGTTCCGGAGCATATACATTGGCCAGTTCCATCCCCTCGTCCATATTGCGCACGAGCACAAACTTCGAGTTGGCGAGCGATGCCTGTGCCATCTCCTTGCGCGGCAAGCGAGCAAGCTGTTCCTCCACCTCCTGTTGCACCTGACGGATGAGCGCCGCCGAATCGGTGATGAAAAACACCTGTGAGTCGAATCCGTGTTCAGCCTGCGACAGGAGGTCGGCAGCCACAAACACGGGGTTGCACGTCTCGTCGGCCACCACGCACACCTCCGAAGGTCCTGCCGGCATGTCTATTGCCACGTCGTGTAGCGACACCTGCTGCTTGGCGGCCATGACATACTGGTTGCCAGGTCCGAAGATCTTGTACACCTTGGGCACGCTCTCCGTCCCGTAGGCCATGGCTCCGATGGCCTGCACGCCACCGGCCTTGAAGATCTTGTTCACGCCGGCTATCCTTGCCGCCACGAGAATGGCGGGGTTCACCTTGCCGTCGGCAGAGGGAGGCGTGCAGAGCACTATCTCACCGCATCCGGCTATCTTGGCGGGCGTGGCAAGCATCAGAACGGTAGAGAACAGAGGAGCCGTACCGCCCGGTATGTAGAGTCCCACCTTCTGTATGGGCACACTCCTCTGCCAGCAGGTGACACCCGGACAGGTCTCGGTCTTTACCCCGTTAAAGCGCTGACTCTCATGGAAGCGTGCTATGTTGTCATGGGCCAGTTGCAGCGCATCGCGCAGTTGGGGCGTGACAGCCTTCTCCGCCTCGTCCATCTCCTGCTGCGACACGGCAAGCGCAGCCAATCGTGCATGGTCAAACTTCTCTTCATAGCGTTTTACCGCCTCGTCACCATTCGTCCTCACGTCGTCCAGCACAGCCTGCACCACGGTGTTGAGCTGCGACACATCCAGGTGGGGACGTTCCACCAGAGCGCCCCACTCTTCCCTTGCAGGATATTCGATTACATTCATGCCTTATCGTTTTTCAAGCCGCCTTACAATATCATCTTCTCAATGGGCGTTACGAGGATGCCCTGTGCCCCGAGTTCTTTCAGTTTGCCGATAATCTCCCAGAAGCGTTTCTCGTCCAGCACCGTGTGGATGGAGCACCACTGGTCGTCGGCCAGAGGGATGACCGTAGGACTCTTGATGCCGGGCAACACCTCGGTGATGGCAGCCACCTTGTCCTTGGGCGCATTCATCATCACGTATTTCTTGTCCTGTGCCGAGCGCACAGCATCAAAGCGGAAGAGCATCTCGTTCAGTATCTGGTGCTTCTGCTCGTCCATGTTCCAGTTACCAATAAGCAGGGCCTCACTCTTCATCACTACCTCCACCTCGGCCAGATTGTTGCTCACGAGTGTGGAGCCCGAGCTGACGATGTCGAAGATGCCGTCAGCCAAACCGATGCCCGGACTGATTTCCACCGAACCGGTAATGACGTGGATGTCAGCGTTGATGCCGTTCTTCTTCATGAAGCTGCGCAGGATATTGGGGTAAGAAGTGGCTATTTTCTTGCCGTCAAACCACTGGAGTCCGGGATAGTCTATCTTCTTGGGGATAGCCAGACTGAGGCGGCACTTGCTGAAACCGAGCCGCTGTATGATCTGTGCGTTCTCGCCACGCTCCATATACTCGTTCTCGCCCACGATGCCGATGTCGGCCACACCGCTGGCTACACTCTGCGGAATATCGTCGTCGCGCAGGTACAACACTTCGATGGGAAAATTGGTAGACTGCACCAAAAGGGTGCGCTTGGAGGCACTTACCTTGATATCCGCCTCTGCAAGCAAATTCATCGTGTCATCGAAGAGACGACCCTTGGATTGTACTGCTATTCGTAACATTTTTCTTTATTTTATGTGATTTTCCATGCAAAAGTAATGCTTTTTGCTTGAATGTGCAAGAATATTTGTACTTTTGTAGTCAGCAAAGATGAAGAAAGAATATTTATCCGCAATAGTTGCACTTCCGCTGCTCTTGGGTTGCTCCGCCAAGAAGGAACAACCCGAACTGACTCCATGGGGCTCGCCCGTGGAGCAGGAGGCAAGTGCCGACACCCTGAGCCACAAGTCGACGGGTGCCCTTTCGCTCGAAGACATCGTGTCGAACGGCGAACTGATCATGCTCACCGTCAACGGCCCCACCACCTATTATGAATACCACGGGCGCGGCATGGGCCTTCAGTACATGCTCTGCGAGAAGTTTGCACAGCAGATAGGTGTGTCGCTGCGCGTGGAGGAATGCAAAGACACGGCGGAGATGGTGAGCAAGCTCGCCAAGGGCGAGGGCGACATCATCGCCGTCCCCCTGCCCCGGCGAACAGAAGGCAGGGACACCCACTTGCTCTTCTGCGGCGTCACACCCGACAGCACGCGCACACAGTGGGCAGTGGCAGACGGTAATAAATCGCTTGCCGACACGCTCAACGCGTGGTTCAAACCACAGATGATCAGTCTGGAAAAAAAAGAGGAGGCTTTCCTCTTGTCCTCGCGCAGCATTACGCGCCACGTCTACTCTCCTTTCCTCAACCGCCAGAAGGGCGTCATTTCCAAGTACGACCGTCTCTTCCAGACATACGCCCCCACAGCACGCATGGACTGGCGACTGATGGCAGCGCAGTGCTACCAGGAGAGTTGCTTCGACCCCAATGCCAAGTCGTGGGCGGGCGCACAAGGACTGATGCAGATCATGCCGTCCACGGCAGCTCACCTCGGACTGCCGCAGAGCATGGCGCACGACCCCGAAGCCAATGTTGCCGCCTCAGCACGATACATGGCGGAACTCCAGGGACTGCTGAGCGACATCGGCGACCCCGCACAGCGCATCCTCTATGCCCTGGCAGCCTACAACGGCGGTCTCTACCATATCCGCGACGCCATGGCACTGGCGAAGAAACACGGCAGGAACCCGCACAACTGGGGCGACGTGAGCGAGTTTGTCTTGCTCCTTTCACAGCCAGCCTACTACTGCGACCCCGTGGTGAAGCATGGCTACATGCGGGGCACGGAGACCGTCGACTACGTACAGCGCATACGCTCAAGATGGGCTGAGTATAGCGGTGTTACGGGCGGCGGCAGAAGTTTTTCTTCAGGCAGTTCTTTCCACGCCGCCCCCGTCAAGTCGAAGCGCAAATACTCAGGGAAATACCACATTTAGTGATAGTAAAAAGTTGGTACAGTTTTTCTAATCAAGAATTAGAGAATTTTCGACCTGCACGGTTGGAACAACATCAAGTGTCATTTCGTG
>CAVKZC010000096.1:0-11778 GCA_963660455.1 Sphaerochaetaceae bacterium
TCGTTCATTTCGAAGTCTCAGTCCTTATTCCTCGACCGCGGCCTGCGCCGCAGCCCTTGTAGCGTGGAAATGACCGAGTTAGGTCAAAATTCTTAATATCTTAATAATTCAGGATTCTTACAATGAAACCATTGACTGATAAATGAAAATGGTTATTGAGAAGATGTGAAAGATAAGGCCAAAATTCTATTAATCATAATTGACGTTATAGAACAAACCGCATAGCATCTAATCGTTAGATTCTATTGATTTCGAAAAATCGTCAAACGTCCCTACGTCCAATCCTTGGCTGCAAGCAGCATCGTATATCAATTTAATGTTTTGAGGGTCGTGAAGATTTTTTATAAAAATTCGGTAAGATGGAATGTCATTGTAAGCCTCTTTTAGTTTTTCATACAGCCATTTCCTTTCCACGTCGTAATGTATTATTGATTGCACATGCTCGTAAGCACTATCCGTAAAGCATTCCGTGCAATATTTGAAATCGTCTTTTGCATATAGACTTGCCGTATCCAAGAATTCCACCACATCGCCTATACGCCAGCAGTCTTTCCTTACATGTAGTCTATGGAATGTGTCTATATAGAGATACTTGCCAATAGCATCTGCATCTTTCTTCTCTTGTTTGTTCTCGCACGATATTGTCGAGACAACAATAACTATGGTGATTATTAGCCGGTATATCATTTTCTGCTTTCCATTAAAACCTTTATCAGCCTTTCTTTCTCCGCCACAAGCGCCTCCAACGACCTCACCCGCTCCTCCAACACATCTGCGGAAGACGACACGCTGCTGTTAATCGCCGCGACAGACTTGTTGCCACTTGCAACTGCATTGTGCCCGGTTCCGTCTCCAAAGAAGAAACTTACGGGCACATTAAGTACTTGGGCTATACGTTCTATTGTCCCAGAACGAACATCTTTAGCATGTAATATTGATGAAAGCGATTGAGGCGTAACCTCCAATTTGTTCGCCAAATCCAATTGCGTCACATTAAGCTCAGCAATCTTTCGTTTTAAGACCTTTCCTTCCATAATGCAATCTTTGTATCTACAATGTTAATATAGGTTAATAAATAATGCAAACTCTTGATAGTTCAAGAAAATGCCTTATCTTTGCACCGCAATCGCATAGTTATTGCGCTGCAATACATTTGTTTTAATTTACAAAGATAACGTCAATTATGATTAATACCAAACAAACCCGCGGAAAAAAGGTCGCAGTCGTAAAGGAAGTCAACATCCCTGCGACGTTAAGACAAATCCCTCACGGCACCACGGTGCGCTTTACGCGTCAGGAACTTGGTGGCGAGTCAACAGTCCGCTCCGCCGTATGGCGCGAGAATGCGAAACACACAGACCCGGAGTACACGCTGGAACTGGCAGACTTCGGATTGTACTACGACATAACAAGAAAATAAAACATAACAACATGAAAAAGACTATCATCATCACTGCAATCATCGCTGCAACATTCGCTTCTTGCACAACGACAAAGCAAATCTCCGCCGCTGACCTCGACCGCATCAGTTGGGCAGCCTTCTGCCACGAATACGGCTACAGCACCAACGCAGACGCCGAGGAGGCCGTCAACGAATATCTCGACTGCTGGCGCGGCTCCGTCGCAGAAGAACAGGCATTAACACAACTCGGCAACAAATAACACATGACCATGAAAGCAATATTCCTTCCCTACACCAATTGGCGCACCTATGTGCTCGCCATCCTCGGCACAGTCGCCCTTCTCCTCATGTGCGGAGAAACAAGCGCCGAAACAAGCCTGCTCGTTGACATCGCACTCAAGGCTGCCGGCTTCGCCGTCGCTTACACCGTCTACCGCCTGGGCAAATACTGGTACGACAAAGGGCAGCTCAAAGAGTTGGCCGCACTCGTTGACGAAGAATGAATCATGTTCACGATTGAATTCCCCGACAAAGTAGTGTCCTACGATACATTCTTGGACGAACTTCCGCTCTCATCGTCCATAAAATGCAGCAGGCAAAGGCCGACCCCGAGACTGTCAGCCAACGTCAAGCCTACGCCATCTTCGGACGTGCCAACGTAGACCGCTGGCGACGTGAAGGCCGTATAATCCCAAGCATACGCCCTGGAAAAGTAGAATATCTGACAGCAGACCTCCGGCTACTCCAGCAAACCCAACAAGATTATTTCAAACGCTAAAACCCTCACCATTATGGATTACGCAATCTTCAAAACCATCGACGGCAAGTTCCCCCACGCCGTTCACAGCTTCTCGCAAGACGAGTGTAACCACCGCGCCAAGCGTGCCGCTCAGACAAAGCTCAACGACATGTGGCTACATCTCATGTAGCACCCGGCACTCGCCAAAAATGCCACCGGCACCAAGGACGACTTCTCCTACGACCATGCCGTCGATGCCTTCTACTTCGAACGCATACGGTTCTACATCGCTCCGATAAAATAAAAGAAGCTCAACCAACATAAGCAAGCCAGCGGAAAGCGTATCCCGCTTGTAAAGGCTATAAACCGATTGCTCCTGCCGGGAGAGACAGCGTACCCGGCACCTCCGCCGCCGACAGCGCACTGGATAGTCGCAAAAAGGATTAAAAGCCTCGGAAACCAGGTGGTTCGACTCCACCCGGCGGCACACAGCAAAACCAACGTATAACATCTTAAAACTGATTAGTATGAGCCAAATCACACTCACCGTCGAGCAGCTCAACAAAATGGACGCTCTCGACATCACACAGTCGCCCATCGTGCGCGACAAGTTCATCAACATCTACGACACCCTTTGGGGAGCAGGCACCGGCGAACAGGCCTACGAGCGCGAAAGCATCTACTTCAACAAGCTCCTGCGCGACACACCCACATTGCAGAAGGCCACACGCTTCTCGCTCTTCACCGCATTCATCGACCTCGCCGTCTGCGGCCTCTCCCTCGAGCAGGGCACACGCGCACTCTGCTACCTCATCGGCCGCAATGTCAATGTCGGCACGCGTGAACACCCGGCATGGGAGGGACGCGTCGTGCTCACTATTTCCGCATACGGCGAACTGGTGCTGCGCGAACGTGCCGGACAGATACGCCACGCCGACAACCCCGTGCTGGTGTATAGCAATGACGAGTTCTCCTTCACCGACACCGACGGACAGAAACGCGTGTCCTACACCTGCCACCTCCCTCACTCCGGCCAGCGCATCATCGCCTGCTACCTTCGCATCACACGCGCCGACGGCACTATCGACTACGCCGTTATGACCGAAGAAGACTGGGTGCGCCTCGCACAGTACAGTGCCCGTCAGGATCGCAAGACCGGACGCGCCAACGCCCTCTACGGCGTCGATCAGAACGGCACCGTCAACATCGACCCAGGCTTCCTCATGGCCAAGTGCGTCAAGCATGCCTTCAAGACCTACCCCAAGGTGCGCATCGGCCGTGGCACCGAGCTGCAGAGCAAGCAGACCGAGGACAAGGAAATCGAAATCAACAACGAGCTCTACGGCGTTGAGGGCGTTGACCCCGACACGGGCGAAATACAACAGCCCGCAGCCGCACCGCAGGCCGCCGCACCGTTCGGGCCTCCCGCACACGACGTCTCAGCAGGTGTAACCGTAGACGCTGGCGACGATGACGGCTTCTAAAAACATGAGGAGCGCGTGCTACGGATGCCGCTTCACACAAAACTGCATCAACGGCCTCTTCTGCTCGCGCCTCCACCGCTATGTGCAATACACCGGCACACAGCCTTGCACCACTATCATCAACCCACAAAACGCACAGCCATGACAACCGAAATCACCATATTCGAGCCGCAGAACTTCGGCGCAATCGTCAAAGCCGCGCCGCAGGCTTACAACGAAAACAGAGTGTCCCACGAGCGTTGCATCGTCTTCGGCCAGCAACTCCTCCATCGCGTGCAGACCGAAGGCATGAGCGATGCGCTCGACCAGGAGATTGCTACCTTCATCGACCGCGCCAAGAAAACCGTCCGCAAGATGAACGGCAAACGATCCGCCGTCACGCAACTCTTCGACAATATCCGCTCCGTCTACACCACTATGGAGAACGAGGTAGACCCGGCCAAGAAAGGCACCGTCCCCGCCCAACTGCAGGACTACCGCAACCAGTATGCCGCCAAGAAACGCGCCGAGTATGAGGCCGAGCAACGCCGCCGCCAACTCGAGCAGGCCAAAGCGTCAGCCAAGACCAGGTATGCCGCCGACATCGAAGAAGACCTCATGCGACAGTTCAACGGCCTTGTCGCACAAACCCTTAACAACCTTGTTGGGCTCGACAAGTCCGTCACCCTCGACAACTACGACACCGTCCTCGCCAGCATCAAGAACACCTCCGACCATCTGCCCGCCGACTGGCTCGCCAATCTCCACGCCTCCGTGCTCCTCCCGTCTGTCCTCTCGCCCGAAGAGGCACGCGCCATTGCCGACGGCGTGAAGCAGAACCTCGCCAAGCGGTTCACCGATCAATACGCCTTCGAGGTGTCCACCAACCGCGACGACATCCTCGACCGTCTGCCCTCCAAACGCAAGGAACTGGAGCACATCGCTCAGGCCAACGCCGAGGAAGCCGAGCGCATCAAGCAAAAAATGGCTGAACGCGAACGCCAAGAGGCCGAACAACGCGAGCGCGAACGCGCCGAACGTGAGACCAAAGAGAAAGCCGCCGCCGAACTCGCCGCGCAGAAACAGGAGATGGACTCGCTCTTCGGCGAAGCGCAGCTGCAGACCAGCCAGTACCAGGCCAAGACCTCCGTCAAGAAACGCATCAACGTCCTCAACCCCGAAGGCTTCATGCAAATCGTCGGCATGTGGTGGGCACAGTACGGCTCCACACTGTCTGTTGCCGAACTCGAAAAAATCTTCTCCAAGCAGCTCACCTTCTGCAACCGCCTGGCCAACGACAAGTCCGGGGCTATATTCATCCAGTCAGAACACATCGAATACATCGACGAAATAAAAGCAAAATAACTATGAGAGAAAGCGGATATTATGCACCGGGCACCGAATTCGACACCCGTGCCCCCTGGAACCAAAAAGACAACGACGAGGCCGTGCGCAACATCGACTACTCGTGCACCATGCACCGCGTAGCCCCCGTTTCAACCGTCAACTATGTGCCCGGCGAATGGGAGAAAGATGAAGACGGCTTCGCCTTCCGTAACGACGACGACTTCTCCGACACCGACTGGGTCGAGGAATTCACCGACCAATACCGCACACCGGCACAACTCATCGCACTGCTGAAGGAGATTGCCACGGAATTTGCCGCCGGCCACACGGTGCAAAAACGTCCCAGCACATGGCAACATATCGCCGACGACTGCGAAGGGTGGGAAATGGACGACGAAAATGCGGAGGAAGCATGAACGCCAATCCCGACAGCTACTACGAGCGGAGTGAGGTCAGCAACTCCGACCTCACCGAGCTCAAAAACCTGCTGCACCCACATGAGCAGTACGGCGACCGCGAAGCAGCCTTCCGGTTCGGATCGCTCGTCGATGCCGTCATCACCGAGCCCGACCGCGTCAACTACTACCGCCTCACCGTCGATGGCGTGCAGTACACCGACGACGAGTTCCGCCACGCCAAGGAGATGTACCGCGCACTGCGCGCCGAAGCACGCCGCGACGCTTTCCTCGCTAAGGTGCTCGACACCGCCGACACACAATGCGTCATGGTCAATCAGGCACAACCGTTCCAGTACGGCGGCTTCTCCTTCGCCCTCGACACGCGCTGCAAGTGGGACTGGTTCCTCTCATCTTTCGGCTTCGGCGGCGACCTCAAAACCACCTTCGCATCCACGCAAAAGGAGTTCGACGAGGCCGTCGATTTCTTCGACTGGGACCGCTCACGAGCATGGTACATGGACATCGCACACTCCGACCGCGACTTCATCTACGCCATTTCCAAAAAGAACAACCGCATCTTCAAGAAGTTCATCCGCCGCGACGACCCCGTCTATCTCCACGGACGCGAAAAGTACGAAGAACTGGCATTCCACTACTGGTGCCTCAACATCTAAACATCATTCGTTAAGGAAGACAACATTACATCCCAAAAGCAATTCATACTGAAGCACCTGCAACGCTTCGGCTCTATCGAACCGCTCACCGCCCTGCGCGAATATGGTTGCTACCGCCTCGGAGCCAGGATTGCCGACCTCCGTGCCGACGGTTACAACATCACCACAGAGCGCATAAAAGCCAAAAGCCAGATTACAGGCCGCCCAGTACAGTTCGCCAAATACATTCTCAACGCATGACTATGACCGCCACACTCAAACATCACCTCCGCGTCGAACCCTATCCCTACCAAAAGGAAGGCATACGCTTCGGCCTCGACAAGCACCGCCTCCTCATCGGCGACGAACCGGGCCTGGGCAAAACGCTCCAGTCTATAGGCATCGTCGATACCGCCGACGCCTACCCCGCGCTCGTCATCTGCCCGTCATCGCTCAAAATCAACTGGCAACGCGAGTTCGAGAAGTTCACCGACAAGCGGGCTCTCGTCCTCGACAACGCCTCGCGCACCGCATGGCCCTACTTCCTGCAAATGGGCATGTTCCACGTCGCCATTGTCAACTACGAGAGCCTCCGCAAGTATTTCGTATGGGACATCAGCAAAAAAACTGGCTTCCGCCTCAAAGACGTGGTGTTCAACGACGCTATCAAGGTCTTCCGCTCAGTCATCATCGACGAGAGCCACCGCGTCAAAGACCCGTCAGCCCAACAGACCATCTTCACACGCGGCATTGCCGACGGCAAGCAGTGGCGCATACTCCTCTCCGGCACACCCGTGGTCAACCGAGCCGAAGACCTCGTCTCGCAGCTCTCCATCATGGGCCGACTGCAGGAGTTCGGCGGACGCGCCAAGTTCCTTGCCGACTACGGCGAGAACGACAACCTCGACAATCTCTCCACCCAGCTCTACGACCGCTGCATGATACGCCGCGAGAAATCCAAGGTGCTCACCCAGCTCCCCGACAAGACACGCACCGACATCATCGTCTCTATCTCCAACCGTGAGGAGTACGACCTCGCACAAGCCGACCTCGCCGAGTATCTCCGCCAGTACACCGAATGCACCGACCGCGACATCCGACGCAAGATGCGTATGGAAGCCCTCGTCAAGTTCATGACACTGCGCTCACTCTCCGCCAAAGGCAAGGTGAAGCAGGCTATCGACTTCACACGCACGTTCCTCGCCAACGGCCGCCCGCTCATCCTCTTCTGCTCCCTGCACGAGATTGTCGATGAACTCTGCCGGGTCTTCCCCGAAGCAGTGCGGGTCACCGGGCGCGACAGTGCCGCCGCCAAGCAGGCCGCCGTCGATGCGTTCCAAAACGGCAACAGCCCGCTCATCATCTGCTCCATTAAGGCTGCCGGTGTCGGGCTCACGCTCACCGCATCTTCCAACGTGGCGTTCCTCGAACTCCCCTGGACCTACGCCGACTGCTGCCAGTGCGAAGACCGCGCCCACCGCATCGGACAACGCGACAACGTCACCTGCTACTACCTCCTCGGACAACACACCATCGACCCAGTACTCTATCGCATCATCCACAAGAAGAAGTCTATCGCCAACCAAATCATGGCCACCGACGACGACATCCCGCAGGATGAAATGTACTTCGACCAGCTTGCCAGTCTCTTCCTCAATCCCAACGACGATGGCTGACATCTGCAAAACCGACCTCAGGCGCATCATCGCCTACCTCGATGCTGCCGCCGCTCTCTACGACAAGCAACCCGGCCTGCGCGCATCATCACGCGCCTGGTGCATTCGCAATCTCATCACCAAACTCAATAAAAAACTCACATCATGCGACAAGTCACAAAACAACGCCTCACCGGACGCTACGCCATAGTCAAGGTGTTCCCGCATCTCCACGCGCTCAAAGTGGAAGTAGAGCAAACCTTCATCGACGAAGACAACGCCCAGACCACCGACACCACTTGGCGCCTCGCCTCCGACAAGGACATCCTCGAACTCAACATCCCGGTGGCCAAGTGCCACTCGGTCAACCAATAATCCACAAATAACAAAACCATTATGACAAAGAACAAAATCATTCAGGAGCTGGTCGCACAAAAAGGCCTCACTCCTTCACAGGCCGCTCACGCCGTTGACGGCATCATCGGCATTCTCGCCGACGCACTTGCCTCGGGCGACCCCGTCACCCTCCGCGGCTTCGCCACAATCAAAACAGTGCAACGAGCCGCAAAGACTGCACGCAATCCCCGCACCGGAGACTTCATCCAACTGCCGCCACGCCGGCAGGTAAAGTTCATCGCCAGCAAACTGCTGCAGGCACGCATCGACGAGTATGAACATCAATGACGTGCTCGCCAAGAGCCGGCGAAACAAGTACCACGCCCAAAAGTCGGGCGGCTACGACTCACGCAAGGAGCACCGGCGAGCCAACGAGCTGCGCCTGCTCCAGCGTGCAGGGGTTATCTCCGGGCTGCGCGAGCAAGTGCGCTACGAACTCATACCGGCACAGCGCAGTGCCGAAGGCCGTGTCGTCGAGCGCGCCTGTTCCTACATCGCCGACTTCGTCTACACCGACCAGCACGGCAACACCATCGTTGAGGACACCAAGGGCATGCGCACCGATGTCTACCGCATCAAGCGCAAACTCATGCTCTACGTCCATGGCATAAAAATCACAGAACGATAAAATCATCATTCATTATGGCTACACAACAAGTCAAAACAACAAACTATTTTCCCCACGACGCAAACGCGCGGCATGACGAGAAAATCATCCGCATGCGCATGAGGCACGGCGCTGCCGGATACGGCGTCTACTTCATGATACTCGAACGGCTTCGCGAGGAAAACAATTACATGAGTGCCAAAGATTACAACATGATAGCCTTTGACCTTCGTGTGGATGCAGCCATGGTCAAGTCAGTTGTAGAAGACTTCGGGCTATTTGTCTTTACCGACGACGGTAAGTACTTCTATTCCGAGAGTTTCAGCCGACGGATGAATGCCAAGGACGCTCAACGCAAGACCCGCGCCGAAGCCGGCAAGGCCGCCGCCCAAAAGCGGTGGAAAGAAAAGGCCGAGACCGAAGACCCGCCAAGCAATCCGCAAACAGAACCGCAAACGCCTGCACCCCGTCCCGCACCTGTGACGCAAGGCCAGGGCAAGGCCGACAACAAAGATTATCTCAAACGCTTCTTCGGACAAGCCAACCAGGCCAACCTCGAAGTGCTGCTGATGAACTTCGGCCTCAAGCCAAACGAGATGACCGTCCTGCGCAATGTAGCCAAAGACGTGGTGGCCGAATGGGAACTGCAAGACCGACCGCACAGCAACTACACCGACTGGTCGCAACATCTCATCTCTCTCATGCGCATCAAGGTGAAAGAGCTGAAAACAAAAGGCGCAACCGCCCAAACACCGCCCACACCGGCCGACTACGACTATGGCGGCGGCTTCGGCAGCAAAGACGTATAAACATTACTACAATGGAAGAAAACAAACAACTCACCCCCGAGCAGCAAAAGGCCGAGCAACAAAAGCGTGAACTCGCCAAGAAGCAAATCCGGAGCCTTAACGAATGCCTGCAAACGCAATGGCGCAAGATGTGGCAGGAAAAAGAAAAGGCGCAAGACCTGTCCGACCACGATGTCTACCATGCCCATTCCAACGCGCTCGTCTGGGTGGCCAACAATGTAGTGCTGGCGCATCAACGCCGCAAGTTCGTCATCGACGACAACAACCGCGATGTGCTACGCTTCCTGCTCTACTACTTCAACGGCTGCCCACTGGCCGAAGAGGTGTTCCCCGGACGCGGATACAAACTCCACAAGCACATCCTGCTGCAAGGCGCAGTCGGGACAGGCAAGACGCTCCTCATGCAGGTCTTCTCCGAATACCTGCGCATCACCGAGAACCCTCGCTTTTTCCACAACCTCTCCGTCACGCAGATGGTCAACTACTACACGCTGCACAACAACCTCGACCGATACACCTTCCACGAGGAGGAAGACCGCGGCTTCAAGTGCACGCCGGTCAACATCTGCCTCAACGACATCGGCGTGCAGTCTGCCAAGTTCTTCGGCATCGACACCGACACGCTCACCAGCGAGTTCCTCCATGCACGCAACGAAATCTGGACACAGTATCACAAAATGGCACATCTCACCACCAACCTCACCAACGAACAACTCCGGCAAAAGTACAAAGACGGCTTCGGCCGACTGCTCGACCGCTTCAAAACCTACAACGTCATCCCGCTCAAAGGTGAGAGCCGACGATAACAAACAGAAGAATAACATGAAACAACTATCAGAGAACCAGTTCAACGAAATAGCCCAAGCCTTTGCTCAGGCCTCGGCGCTCGTCAAAACTACCGTCGGCGTGGGTAACAACGCCGCATGGATGGCATGCCTCGATGCCTTCGACCACATACGCAGGCATCCAGCCTACCGGCACAACGTCAAGGTGGCCTATAAGAAATGCTTTGATGCACTGAAGGCATACGAGAGAGCACTCGTACATGCCCGTTCCAATCGCTTCTTCCATCTCGATGACATGACACCGGCAACAAGAAAGATCTACGGCGACATCACCGACCGCGATTACTACGACTTCTGGGCAGCCTTCGGCTATCAGGCTTATTCGGACAACTACCCGTTTTATACCTGCCTCGTCAACAAACTACGCCTCGCTTACCTCGGTCACGGCGAACAATACCCGGACATTCTCGCTTGGAGCACTGCTGCGGGATTGTGTCTCGACATGGCGGGCGAAATCTACTCCTCTGCCCTCCGGCGATGCGCTGATGCAGAGGAGTGGAAACACATAGGTATACCGAGCAAGGGCTGGGAAGCGGTCTTTTCATCGTTCGACATCTCTCATGTAGCACGTCTGTGGACGGAGGCACACCGGTTACTCTCCGGTAGAGACGAGTTCCAACTCGATCCTACCGAAAAGCGCAACATCGAGATCGGTTACCAGCAACTTATGGAGAAGTGGCTCGACGAAGACACGCTCTTCGGCTCACGCATCAAGGTCGCTGAAGACTACGCCGAAGTGTTCCGTACCAACGGCGAAATGAAAAAAGCGCAACGCGAGTTCGCCGAAATGCGCGACGCCATGCGACAGTACAATTAATAACAATAAAAAACAACGACAATGAAAGCACGATTAGTAAAGAAACTCTGCTCCACGCCCATCGACCGCCTTTCCGACTACTGGTTCGACGCCCTTACGGGGGGGGGGCGAGACGAGCGCATAAACACCGCCATCAGAATATACCGCAAGAAATATGGAACTGACAAAACAAGATCGCAAGCACATCAATGATGAAGTTACACGCCTCGCCTTCCGCATCAACATCGAGAGTCAGGAATACGCCCGACTCTACGAGAAAGAATATCTCGAAGCCCTTATCAGAAGAATTGAAGAAAGCCCCGAGAGCCTTGAGCAAGTTACGTCGTTTGGTATGCGCGCAAGCCAGCCACCAACAAACAAGTAAATAATATGGACAATACAATCGACATCACCCTTCTTTGGCATCCCGCCGAAGAAGAACCCGACCCCACGCTCGATGCTTACCTTCTGATGCAGAACGGCCCTGATAGTTTCGAGTGCTTCAAATACGGAGGCTACTCCTCAGAAGGAGGGCAGACATGGGGCAAGTACGCCAAACGCCTCGGTTGGGGGCGTTGGTGTTACATCAAGGATATATTACCCAATAATCAATAACAACTATGATAGACGAAAGTAAGATTAAAGAAGCAGCAGGAGAGTGGGCAGCA
>CAVKZC010000097.1:0-11678 GCA_963660455.1 Sphaerochaetaceae bacterium
ATTATTTTTAATCATCACGTAAAAAACGGCTGAAATGTCAAAGAAATCCATTATCTTTGCTGCGAGAAAGGCAAAGTTTGAAACAAAGAACAAAACGACGGAAGAGCGAAAGATCATACATATCGACATGGATGCCTTCTTTGCCGCTGTGGAGCAGAGAGACAACCCTGACCTTCGGGGCAAACCGGTGGCGGTGGGCTTCGACGGGCCGCGTGGTGTCGTTTCCACTGCCAGTTATGAGGCGCGCAAGTGGGGCGTGCATTCCGCCCAGTCGATAGCGCAAGCCAAGCAGCGCTGCCCCGACCTCATTATTGTGCCTTGCCGGCATGAGTATTATAAAGAGGTGTCGCAACAGATACACCATATTTTTCGGGAATATACCGACCTCATCGAACCCATCTCCATCGATGAGGCATTCCTCGATGTCACCCAAAACAAGAAAGGCATGCAACTGGCGGTGGATGTCGCCAGGGAAATCAAGGCACGCATCCGTGAAGTGACAGGACTCACCGCCTCGGCAGGCATCAGCTACTGCAAGTTTCTCGCCAAGGTGGCTTCCGACTATCGCAAGCCCGACGGCATCTGTACCATCCATCCCGACAAGGCGCTCGACTTCATAGCCCAACTGCCCGTAGAGGACTTCTGGGGCGTGGGACGCAAGACGCTGCAGAAGATGCACTACATGGGTATCTTCAGCGGTGCCGACCTGAGGAAAGTATCAGAGAACCATCTTGTAGAGGTGTTCGGCAAGGCGGGGCACATCTTCTATAACTTTGCGCGGGGCATAGACGAACGTCCCGTCGTGACGTACAGAGAACGGAAGTCGGTGGGATGTGAGCAGACCTTTCTCGAAGACATTTATGCGAAATCGGCCGTCATTATTGAGCTCTACCATACCGTCATCGAACTGACGGAACGCATCGCCAAGAGCGGTTTTGAGGGGAGAACACTGACGCTGAAGGTAAAGTTCTCCGATTTTAGTCAGATAACACGCAGCATCTCGCAAGAGAAGGTGTTGAAAAAGAAAAACGACATCCTGCCCCTTGCCAAGCAACTGCTCAAGCAAGTGGACTATTCCTCCATGCGTCCCATCCGTCTGCTCGGCCTCTCCGTGAGCAATGCCTCGTCTGAAGAAGCCCGCAAGGCCGACAAGGAGAACAGTACCCGAAAGCCCGAGTATGTCGAATTGGAACTGGAGTTTGAGGAGTGGTAAATGATGGCGTTTTAATTTCCCACCTCTCCCGGCAGCATGCCGTATTCATCCTTGAAGCACTTGGTGAAATAGGAGGGGGCGGAGAAGCCTACCTCGTATGCCACTTCGCTGACGCTCATGCTTCGGCTCTCGAGCAAGCGTTTGGCCTTGGACAAACGGGCCTTGCGCAACAGGTCTACCACCGACGAACCGGTCATTGCCTTCACCTTGCGGTAGAGCTGCACACGGCTCAAGCCTATCTCCTTGCTGATGTCCTCCACGCCAAACTCGCTGTCGGACATGTTCTTCTTGATGATGTCACGCAACTTCTGTACAAACTGTTTGTCGCGGTCCTCCAGACGGGAGTCGGCAATCTCCTCCTCCGCCTCCTTGTTGCCCTGGTAGACATGCTTCAGCAGGCTGCGCTGCTTCAGTAGGTTGTCGATGCGCGCCAAGAGTACCTTGCTATGGAAGGGTTTGGTGATGTAAGAATCGGCACCGTGCTCATAGCCCTCGGCACGCTGCTCCTCGAGGTTCTTCGCCGTGAGCATGATGACGGGGATATGCGAGGTGGCGGTATGGGTCTTCAACTGCTTGGTGAACTCCAGGCCGTCCATCACGGGCATCATCACGTCGCAGATGACAAGGTCGGGCACTTCCTTCTTTGCCAGTTCCAGTCCCTCCTGCCCGTCGGATGCCTCCAGGACGATGTAGTCGCCCTGCAAGAGGGTGCGCTCATATTGGCGTATGTCGTTGTTGTCGTCCACTATCAACAGCGTGGGTTTGTTGTCATCGCCCACCACCTGCTGTAGTTTTCCACCGTGCTTGTTGCCATCGTCAATATACTGCAATACGCTCTCGTCTATATATTCCTTATCGTCTACAGATGAGACGCTTGCAGAGTTGTCCACATCCTCGCCTCCATTGTGGATAACCTGTATTTCCCCTTCCTGCATACGTGGAATCACAAAGTAGAAATCAGACCCCTTGCCGAGTTCGCTCTCCACCTTCACCACGCCATGATGCAGTTCCACGAACGACTTGACAAGAGCCAGTCCGATGCCCGTACCGCTGGCAGCTCCTTTGGCCTGGAAGAAACGCTCAAACACCTTGTCGGCTTCCTCCCGTGCAATGCCCTTGCCGGTGTCCTGCACGTCAATGCGGAGCGAGTCGCCCTCGCCATCCTTAAGCGATACATAGATATTGCCGCCAACGGGAGTGTACTTCATGGCGTTGCTCAGAAGGTTGAACATTACGCGTGCAATCTTCTCCTCGTCGGCTACGATTTCGGGCGAGGCAGAATACCGGGATGTGTCCAGATGGAGGCGGATGTCCTTGCGCTCGGCCGTCAGGGCAAAGTCGCCCGTCCAGAGCTGCAGCGCCTTTGCGATGTCGAAGCGATAGAGCTTTAGTTCCATCTTGCCGTTCTGTATCTTGCGGAAGTCGAGTATGGAGCCAACGAGTTGCTGCAGTGCCTTGGCGTTGCGCTGCACCATCTTCAAGAGGTCGCGGCTCTTTCCTTTGATGCCGTTGTCTTCCAGTAGCATCTCCACGGGGTCGGCAATCAGGGTCAACGGCGTGCGAAGCTCATGACTGATGTTGGTGAAGAAGACGAGGCGCGAGTGTGTAAGTTCCATCACCTCCTCGTTGAGCCGTTCCAGTTCGTCGTTCTTGCTTGCCAGCTCCGTGTTGAGGCGCTTTTGCTCCTCGTTCATGCGCTTCTGTTCCTTGTTCCTTCGGGCAAGTTCCTCGTTGAGGCGAGCCTTGACCACATAGCCGCGGAAAATCAAGACCGAAGCCCCAATGATGACCATGAGGAACACGCCCAGTCCGATGAGGATGACCTTCTGCGAGTTGTAGTCGGAGAGGTACTGGTCCACCTGCTTGTGGAGCGTCTTCAGGTTCTTGGCCTGCCGCTCGGCGTCGCGTGCCTCCATGAGGGTAATCTCGGCGTTCTCGCGCGTGATGATGGAAGTGCGCAGATAGTTGTCGCGCTTATAAGGTTTGTGGGTAAGAATCTTCATGGCCAGGGCTATCACCTCGTCGCCCTTGGTGGGGTAGAGATAGGTCGCCTCGAATACCCCGTCGCGCACCAGTTCCAGTCCGCCTCCCTCGGTGGCCATGGCGTCCACGCCTGTAAACTTATACTTGCCTTCCAGCTTCATTTGTCGGGCAGCCACATAGGCACCCCATGCCAGGCGGTCGTTGTGGGCAAACACATAGTCGAAGTCGTGCGTCTTTTCCAGTATGCGCTTCATGGCCAGTATGCCGCTCTCCTCCTTCCAGTCGCCCCCTTCAGAAGCCACCACCTCGATGGCGGGGTAGGGCTTGAGGGCATCCATGAATCCGCGGTGACGCTCCATGGCAGGCGACGAACCCTCCAGGCCGCGAATCTCCACGATGCGCCCCTTGCCGTGCAACTGCTGTGCGATGTAGTGTCCCATCGAGTTGCCTATCGTGTAGTTGTCGCACCCGATGAAGGCGGTGTATTTGCCCGAATTGGTCTTGCGGTCGTAGAGAATCACGGGAATGCCCTTGTCGTATGCCCTCTCCACCGCCTTGGAGATGGCGCTGAGCTGGTTGGGGGATACGATGAGCAGGTCTACGCCCTCGTCTACAAACTGGTTTACCTGCTTGTTCTGCAGTACGTTGTCGTCGTTGGAGGAGGCGAGTTTCACGACGATGGAGTCGTTGAGAAACTCACCGGTTTTGAGCTCGTCGTTGAGTTTGTCGCGCCAGATGTCCTCCGAGCATTGCGACACGCCGATGACAAAGCGAGGCTTGGGTGGGTTGCTGCACCCCGTTGTCAGGAGCACCATGAGAGCGGTGTATAGAGAGATAAGAAAGTGGCGTATGGTCATGATGTTGCAGGTAGTGATGATGTTGTCAAAAATAATGTGTGGTTGTTTTGGCTGCAAATATACGACAAATCTGCTTACATTCCAAATTAAATCCGAAGAATATTGTTTGCGCCGGCCTTGTTGCGATAGTTACAAAAGGGGCTGTTGGGCGTCTTTATATATAAAAGGTGATGGCTTTACCGCCATTCCCTTTGATGACTACTTTTAAGACACTCAAAACTAAAACACAGAAGGAAACCTATATGAAATTCTACACCAGGAGAACGGCACTGATGGTGCTGCTTATAGCCGGTTGCCTGTCGGGCATGGCGCAGAAGAAAACCTCCGGCTCTGGCACGAGAGCGGCCAAGGGCGCCGTGCAGGCACAGAAGATAGCCCCCGCCTTGATGCAAAAAATATACGACGAGGTGAAGACCCCCTATAAGTATGGCATGGCCGTAGCCCCCCAGGACAACTGGCACAAGATAGACTGCCCCATGGTCTACCGCGACGGCGACAAGTGGTATATGACCTACGTGGTGTACAACGGCAAGGACGGAACCGATGGCCGGGGCTACGAGACATGGCTTGCCACGAGCGACGACCTGCTGCATTGGCACACCCAGGGCCGCTTGCTCTCCTATGCCGACACAGGCTGGGACATGAACCAGCGTGCCGGCTATCCAGCCCTCATCGACTGGACATGGGGCGGCACCTACGAGATGGCCCGTTACCGGGGACGCCATTGGATGAGCTATTTCGGTGGAGTGGGGACGGGCTATGAGGCCGTGCGTGCACCGCTCAATATGGGTATGGCATCCACCCGGGGCAGCATCACCGACGCCCACGAGTGGGAGACGTCACCTTCGCCCGTTCTCTCCATCGAGGACAAGGACGCCCAGTGGTGGGAGAAGCTGACCCACTACAAGAGCACCGTCTACTGGGACAAGTCCAAGTCGCTGGGCAAGCCCTTCGTGATGTTCTACAACGCCGGTGGCATCAACCCCGCCAACAACCTGAAGGCTGAGCGCATCGGCATCGCCCTCTCCTCCAACATGACATCGTGGAAGCGCCTGCCCCTCCGCAGTGCCCGCTATCCGGGCGGCAACCCCGTTTTTTTCCACGAGGCTCCCGGTATCATTACCGGCGATGCCCAGATCGTGAAGTTCCCCACTGCTTTTGCCACACAGGCGAAAGGGCGCCGCAAGAAGACTGCGCCCCTCTATGTCATGTTCTATTTCTCGGCCTACAGTCCCGACCGCCCCTACAACGCCTACAACACCTTTGCCGTGAGCCGCGACCTCGTAAACTGGCAAGACTGGGACGGGGCAGACCTCATATACCCCTCCAAGCCCTATGACAACATGTTCGCCCACAAGAGCTACGTGTTGAAACACGGAGGCGTGGTCTACCATTTCTACTGTGCTGTCAACCAGGTAGGGCAGCGCGGCATAGCCGTGGCCACCAGTGTGCCGATGGGACGTTCTGACGTAAGTTTCCCCGCACCCGAGAAAAAGGGCAAGCGCACGGTGCAGAGCCTTGACAAGGACTGGAGCGTGAAGTTCGGTTCTACCACCGAGAAGGCGATAACCGGTAAGATGGGCACCTTCCGTGTAGACGTGCCCAACAATCTGGACGACTATTACGGCTATCGCCAGCTCAAGCACGGCAACTTGCACGGCACCGCCCGCTATCATAAGGAGTTTACGGCGCATAAGGAAGGGGGCAAACGCTACTTCCTCCAGTTTGAGGGCGTAGGCACCTACGCCACCGTGACGCTCAACGGCAAGAGCTTCCCTAAAGAACTGGTGGGGCGCACCTGTTACACCCTCGATGTGACAAAGGCCTTGCGCGACGGAACCAACGAGTTGGCCGTCAAGGTAGAACATCCAGCCATGCAGACCGCCAATCCCTGGCCATGCGGTGGATGCTCCTCAGAGTGGGGCTTCTCCGAGGGCAGCGAGCCGTTCGGCATCTTCCGCCCCGTGTCACTTATTGCGACCGATGAGGTACGTATAGAGCCTTTCGGCGTACACCTGTGGAACAATGAGGCTTGCGACAGCGTCTTTGTGGAGACCGAGGTGAAGAACTATTCCGACCGCGAACAGACCGTGGAACTCGTGAGTAAGTTGGCCCAGAGCAGCGGCAAAGCCTCCTTCCGCCAGAGCGAGAAGATAACGCTGGCGGCAGGCGAGACCAGGGTGGTGTGCCAGCAGGCCAAGGTGGCCGATGCCCATCTCTGGAGCCAGGCCGACCCTTATCTTTACACCCTTTCCAGTATCGTGAAGCGCGACGGCAAGACGATAGACGACGTGGCTACCCCTTACGGCATCCGCACTGTCTCATGGCCCGTGCTGAGAAGACGGCAGGCCGCGCAGGAGGGCGACTCTACGAAGATAGATGTCAAGGACGGCCGTTTCTATCTTAACGGCACCCCCGTGTTCATCAACGGCACCTGCGACTACGAACATCTCTTCGGCCAGAGCCATGCCTTCAGCCACGAGCAGATAGCCTCGAGGGTGAAGCTGATGCGCCAGGCGGGCTTCAATGCCTTCCGAGAGGCCCACGAGCCACACAACCTCTATTACCAGCAGCTCCTCGACGAGCAGGGCATGCTCTTCTGGAGCCAGTTCTCGGCACACGTGTGGTACGATACCCCCTCCTTCCGCAAGAACTTCAAGAAGCTGCTGCGTCGGTGGATAAAGGAACGCCGCAACTCGCCGAGTGTCGTGCTATGGGGCATTCAGAACGAGAGCGTGCTGCCTAAGGACTTCACCGAGGAGTGTGCCGCCATCATCCGCGAGATGGACCCCACTGCCCTTACCATGCGTGCCATCACCACCTGCAACGGCGGCGAGGGAAGCGACTGGAACGTGGTGCAGAACTGGAGCGGCACCTACGGCGGCACAGCCGACAACTACGACAAGGAGATGAAACAACCCAGCCAGTTGCTCAACGGCGAATACGGAGCATGGCGCACACTTGGCTTCCGCGCGGCAGATGCTGCACGCCTCCATGCCGGTGACACCAAGGAGCAGGCCCGGGCCTATACCGAGGAGGCAGCGGTGGCGTTGCTGAGCAAGAAGGCGATGCTTGCCGAACGTGCCAAGGATAGCATCTGCGGCCATTTCCAGTGGATCTTCGTCTCGCACGAGAACCCTGGGCGCGTGCAGCCCGACGAGGCCTACCGCATGATAGACAAGGTGGGACCTTTCAACTACAAGGGACTCCTCACGCCATGGGAGCAGCCCACCGACATCTTCTATTGGTACCGCGACCACTATGCCAAGGGCACGTTTGCGCTCGCCACCGACCCGAAGGCGCAACAGGTGGCCGTGGACAATGACACACCCACAGCAGCCGACCGCAACCGCGACATACTGAAGCCAGCCGAGGGCTACACCTATCTGTATAGGGTGAACTGCGGTGGTGATGCCGTGACGGACAGCTATGGCAACGAGTGGGAGCAGGACGACAGCATCTACTCCCATTCGTGGGCAGAGCGTTTCGGCTTGAACCCCTATCTGGCGAGTCAGGGACACATCACTTCGCCCATACACGGACTGAAGACGACGCTTATTTCCGCTCAAGAGGGAGACGACGCAAAACTCTTCCAGTATTTCCGCTGGGGCCGCCATGCCCTAAACTATCAGTTCCCCGTGGTAGACGGTGACTACAGGGTGGAGCTATACTTTGCCGAGCCGTGGCTTGGCGACCGCTATGGTGCCGCCGTCGACTGTGAGGGCGAGCGCATCTTCGATGTTGCTGTCAACGACTCCGTGGTGGTAGATGGCCTCGACCTTTGGGCTGAGGCTGGCTTTGCCGGAGTGTGCAAGAAGACGGTAGACGTACACGTGAAGGGTGGTATGCTCACCGTCTCCTTCCCCGAAGTGAAGGCTGGTGAGGCCATCATCTCAGCCATCGCCGTTGCCGCCAAGGGAGAGGTGGACGCCTCCCACGTTGCTTCTCTCCAGTTCGGTAGCAAGCCGCAGGGCACGATGGGCAAGACCTACTGGGCCGACCTCGACAAGGACGTGATGGAGAAATACCCCAAGGAGCTGTTGCCCAAGGACAACGACGTATTCCCCGCCATCCGCTACAAGGTGGAAGAGCGCAAGGGCGACACGAAGAAGGCTGCTTCCGCCAGCGGCGATGACCGGGCGCAGTGGACTATCCTGCCCGGTGTGGCACGCCAGTACATGCTCCGCTTCCGCTACAAGAACACGACGGGCACGCCCCAGGTGGGCCGACTCAAGATAGTGGATGCCAACGGCATCGTGATGCTCGACCGCGACATGACGTTCCCCGAGACCCCCAACAAGTACAAGACCATTGGGACGACCACCGACTCGCAAATCAATGCCGGAACCTACTGGGTGACGGTGTCGGGCGTGAAGGACGTGGCGTTCGAATATCTCGAAGTGCAGTAAACTTGAAGAACGAATAATTCATATGCAGAGAATCAGAAAAACATACCAAATCGTGATGGGGGCTTGCGTGGCACTGGCCTTGCAAGCTATGTCTGTGTCCGCCAGGGCAGAGCACCACGACTGGGAAGACCAGCATGTGCTCTCCGTCAACAGGGAACCGGCGCGTGCCTATTTCATCCCCTTCTACCAGAAGAAAGGCGATAGCCAGATGTCGCTCAACGGGCTGTGGAAGTTCCGGTGGACGAAGAACCCCGAAGGACGCATCAAGGATTTCTACCGCACCGACTACAGTTGTGCAGACTGGAAGACACTCCCCGTGCCCGCCAACTGGGAGGTGAACGGCTACGGTACGCCCATCTACGTGTCCGCCGGATTCCCTTTCAAAATCAATCCACCCTACGTCACCACCGAGCCGAAGAAGGACTGGACCGCCTATGCTGAGCGCAACCCCACGGGGCAGTACAAGCGAACCTTCGAACTGAAGGAAGGTTCCCGCCTCTTGGGCAACGGCCGCCAGACATTCCTCCGCTTCGAGGGCGTGATGAGTGCCTTCTACGTATGGGTGAACGGCCGGAAGGTAGGCTATTCGCAAGGGTCGATGGAGCCGAGCGAGTTCAATGTCACGCCTTACCTCAAGGCCGGTACAAACGAAGTGGCCGTAGAGGTATACAAGTACTGCGACGGCAGCTATCTCGAAGATCAGGACTTCTGGCGCTTCGGGGGCATCCATCGCGACGTGCTGCTCTATTCCACACCCTCCGTGCGCCTCCGCGACTATGCCGTGCGCACCCTGCCCACAGGCGACGGTGACTTCCTGCTGCAGGTCAATCCGCTGCTGGCTGTGGCCGATGGCGAGAAAGCCGAAGGATACACCCTGCGTGTATGGCTCGACGATGCCGACGGCAACGCTGTGATGATGAAGACCCATGCCAAGCCTCATGACGGGACGGAGGCGTTCCTTACCGCCGATGCCGGCGAGATACTCGACCTCAGCCACAAGGCGGCACTCATGAACGAGTGGTATCCCCAGCGCGGTGGCCGCAAGTTCGACCGCTTGTCGGGTACGGTACACCAGCCCCATACCTGGACATCCGAGACTCCCTATCTGTACCGCCTGCACCTCGCCCTGCTCGACAAGCAGGGTAACGTGGTGGAGCAGACCGCCCAGCGCATCGGTTTCCGGTGGGTAGGCGTGGAGAACGGTGCCTTGACGGTGAACGGCAAGCCCGTAAGGTTGCGCGGCGTCAACCGCCATGAGCACGATCCCCAGTTGGCGCGTGTGATGACCGAGGAGATGATGCAGCGCGACATCCGCCTGATGAAGGAGGCTCACGTCAATGCCGTGCGCACCAGCCATTATCCCAACGTGCCGCGCTGGTACGAGCTGTGCGACAGTGCCGGCATCTATGTGATGGACGAGGCCGACTGCGAGAGTCACGGACTCCGCGGCACACTGGCCTCGTCGCCTGAGTGGAATGCGGCGTTCATGGACCGTGTGGTGCGGCTTGCCGAGCGTGACAAGAACCACACCAGCGTCATCTTCTGGAGCCTTGGCAACGAGAGCGGCTTCGGTGCCAACCATGCCGCCATGGCAGGATGGCTCCACACCTTCGACCCCACACGACTGGTCCACTACGAGGGCGCACAGGCACCCTTCGACCCCAGCTGCGGTCTTGCCGAGAGCGATTTCGACCAGACGGACCCCGCCTGCGTGGACGTGATGAGCCGTTTCTACCCGCGTGTGAAACAAGAGTACCTCAACCCCGGTGTGCCCGAGGGCAGTGACAAGGAACGCGCAGAGAACGCCCGGTGGGAGCACCTGCTCGACATCGCCCTGCGCAAGAACGACAACCGTCCTGTGCTCACCAGCGAGTATGCCCACTGCATGGGCAATGCCCTGGGCAATTTCAAGGACTATTGGGACGAGATATACAGCAACCGTCGCATGGCGGGAGGTTTCATCTGGGACTGGGTAGACCAGGGCATCTATGCCCCCGGCACACGCCATGTGCTCTATGGCGGCGACTTTGGCGACAAACCCAACCTGAAGGCCTTCTGCCTCAATGGCGTCGTCTTCTCCGACCGCTCCGTGTCGGCCAAGTATCAGGAGGTGAAGCATACTTATGCACCGGTGTGGATAACCCAAAAGGGTGAGGAGATATGGGTATACAACCACCATTCCCATCTCTCGCTCGATGGCTTCACCTGCCGCTATGCCGTCTCCACCAACGGCAAGGAAGGCAAGCGGGGTACGCTCCCTATGCCCGCCGTGCAGCCCGGTGACAGCACCTTGCTCTGTCGCGTGGGCGATTTCAAGTTTGGGGAAAACGGCGATGCCCGCCTTGCCCTGCAAGTGCTCTCGCCCCAGGGCGAGGAGGCATGTACGGAGCAGGTGGTGCTCCATGCCGACCTTTTGGGCGCTGCTGCGAGTCTGGCTAAAGGGAAGACTTTCCCCGCCCAGTCAGCGACGGAGGGTATCAGCGTTGTGCCACAGTTCTTCCGTGCGCCCACCGACAACGACAAGAGCTTCGGCAACTGGATAGCCAAGGACTGGAAGAAGACGCACCTCGACACCACCCTTGCTGCCGTCCCCTTGAAGGATGGCGAGTATACCTACCGCTATGGCGAAGAAGGCAAGGAGGGAGGCACGGTAAAAATGAAGCTGGAGGTGCGCCCCGCCGATGACGGGTTCGTAGAGGTGAAGGCCACGTACAGCATGGAAGGCCATCTGCCCGAACTGCCCCGTCTGGGTTTGATGATGAAGTTGTCCGGCAAGGACTTCAGTCAGGTGAAATGGTATGGCCGCGGTCCCTGGGAGAACTATCCCGACCGCAAGTGGTCATGCCCCGTAGGACTGTACCAGGACACCATAGAAAGCCAGTTTACCCACTATCCCCGTCCGCAGGACAACGGCAACCATGAGGACTGCTCATTCGTGGAGCTGGGCAACGGCAGGAAAGTCCTGCAGATAGTGGCGCTCGATGCCCCCTTCAGCTTCTCGGCCCTTCCCTACTGTGTGGCCGATCTCTATGCTTGCCAGCACGATTTCGAGTTGCCCCAACTTGGTGACAATGCCCCCGGCTATACCTGGCTGAGCCTCGACTGTGCCGTGCTCGGCCTGGGCAACAGCAGTTGCGGTCCCGGTGTCCTCAAGAAGTACGCCATCGACAAGGCCAAGACCTACACCCTCCACTTCAAGTACCGGATGAAGTAAGT
>CAVKZC010000098.1:0-11502 GCA_963660455.1 Sphaerochaetaceae bacterium
ATCAAGAACGCATAATGTGAGTTCTCTTTAGATAGTGTGCCAGCCCGAGGAATGCATTGGGCTGGCACAGCTGTTTTTCTTCGTGTTTTGTCCCAAAGTGTCCCATTTTAATTTTTGGGACAAAATCATATATAATATATTAATTATTAGATAGTTAAGTTGTCCCAAAGCTGGGACAGCAAAACGTTTTGGGACAGATGTTTTGTCCCACTTTTGGGACAGCTAACTGTTTGCATTACTGGTACTTATGCTTGATTTTGTCCCATTTCTGAAATGGGACAGTTTGGGACAGTTGGGACAGTTTGGGACAGCTCGATCTTTTCTTCGTCTTTTGTCACAAAGTGTCACATTCCAATTTTTGTGACAAAAACATATATAATATATTAATAATTAGATACTTAGGTTGTCACAAACGTGTGACAGCAAAATGTTTTGTGACAACACTTTTGTCACACGTTTGTGACAACTTAACCATTTGTTATACTGATACTTAAGTATATTTTTGTCACAAAATAAAAATGTGACAGTTTGTGACAATGTGTGACAACGGCTCAGCCCCCTCAGCTATCTGGCATAAGTAGTATACTTACGCAGCCTAACTCATAGAGTTGTCTGTACCAAATGGCATACTTGTCTGGTGCATCCTTTTCTTTCCTGCATTTTTTCGAGTCGTCCAACTGTTAATTTTAAAGAATATTCATACGAAAATTGCTTGCTCTTACAGATTTTCATTATCTTTGTGTTCAACATTGTTAGCAGAAAAACTGGCGCAGGTTGCCCTTTCAGGGCACGTTGCAACCGTACAGCTCGAGTCGTTTCCCACGTGGAAACCAACTTATTCCTGTTTTTATTTCCTCCCTTGAAATCTCCGCTTTCGCTACTTCCGAAAGCAGAGATACCATTTTGACGTTGGGATATTTGGGCATAACATATTTTTTTCGTAACTTTGCGCCAAAAAGAAAAATAATAATAAATAGATAACAAATTATGGCTAAGAAATTTGCCGAACACAAGGGACTCAATCTTACAGAGACCAACAATCAGGTATTGGCAGCGTGGGAGAAGAACGACATCTTCCACAAGTCTATCGACGAGCGTGAAGGCTGTCCTCAGTTTATCTTCTTCGAGGGCCCTCCATCTGCTAACGGCCACCCCGGTATTCACCACGTGCTGGCCCGCAGTATCAAGGATACGTTCAACAGATACAAGACTATGAAGGGCTTCCAAGTGCACCGCAAGGCAGGATGGGACACACACGGACTCCCTGTCGAACTGGGTGTGGAGAAGGAACTCGGCATCACCAAGAAGGATATCGACAACAAGGCTTCGGAGAAGTACATCTCTACCGAAGACTATAACCACAAGTGTCGTGAGAACGTGATGAAGTTCACTGCCGAGTGGCGCGAACTCACCGAGAAGATGGGTTACTTCGTAGACCTCGACCATCCTTACATCACCTACGACAACAAATATATCGAAACGCTGTGGTGGCTCCTCAAACAGCTCTACAACAAGGGATTGCTCTACAAGGGTTACACCATCCAGCCTTATTCTCCCGGCGCAGGTACCGGTCTCAGCTCCCACGAGTTGAACCAGCCCGGTTGCTACCGCGACGTGAAGGACCTCACCACCACCGCCCAGTTCCTTATCAAGGACCCGAAGGCCGAGTGGACCAAGTGGGGCAAGCCTTACTTCATCGCATGGACCACGACCCCGTGGACATTGCCTTCGAGCGTGGCACTCTGCGTGGGGCCGAAGATAGACTACGTAGCCATCGAGACCTACAACCTCTACAACGGTGAGCCTATGACGCTCGTGATGGCTGAGGCTTTGGTGGGTTCCTACCTGAAGGCCGACCAGGAGTGTAAGGACGGCGACCTGCTGCCCTTCGACAAGGAGAAGAAGCAGTGCCCCTGGCGCATCGTAGACCACATGAAGGGTACAGAGCTCGAAGGTCTGCACTATGCACAGCTCCTGCCCTGGGTGAAGCCTTGCGAGAAGGTGGACGCTTTCGCTCCTGCCTTCGTTGCAGAATACGCTGCAGCCCATCCCGAGAAGGTGTTCGCTTCGGAGGATGGCAGAGATAAGTTCGTGGAGATGGAGAGCGAGGCTTTCCGCGTGATTCTCGGCGACTATGTGACAACAGACGACGGTACGGGTATCGTACACATCGCACCTACCTTCGGTGCCGATGATGCCAAGGTGGCAAAGGATGCCAACATCCCTGCCCTCTACCTTATTAATAAGAAGGGCGAGACCCGCCCGATGGTGGACCTGCAGGGCAAGTTCTACCTCATCGACGAGTTGGACAATAATTTTGTCAATGCTTGTGTCGACAAGGAAGCCTACGGCCACCATGCCGGCGACTACGTGAAGAACGCCTACGACCCACAGTTCAACGAGAACGGCGTTTGGGACAAGGCTGCCTCCGACAAGGCTGAGGACCTGAACATCGTGCTCTGCTACGAGCTGAAGCAGGAGGGCAAGGCCTTCAAGAGCGAGAAGCACGTACACAACTACCCCCACTGCTGGCGCACCGACAAGCCCATCCTCTACTATCCCCTGGACAGTTGGTTTATCAAGGACACCGCCCGCAAGGAGCGCATGGTAGAGCTGAACAAGACCATCAACTGGCAGCCCGAGAGCACGGGTACAGGCCGCTTCGGCAACTGGCTGGAGAACCTGAACGACTGGAACCTCTCACGCTCACGCTTCTGGGGCACACCGCTGCCCATCTGGCGCGACGAGAACCGCGGCGAGAAGTGCATCGGTAGTCTGGAGGAGCTCTACAACGAGATAGAGAAGGCCGTAGCAGCTGGCGTGATGAAGAGCAATCCGCTGAAGGACAATGGTTTCGTGGTAGGCGACTATAGTCAGGAAAACTACGACAAGATAGACCTCCACCGTCCCTACATGGACAACATCGTACTGGTGAACGAAGAGGGCAAACCTATGTATCGCGAGAGCGACCTGATCGACGTATGGTTCGACTCAGGTTCCATGCCTTATGCCCAGCTCCACTATCCGTTTGAGGGTGAGATGGCACGTGGCACAGAGGCCGACCGCGATGCCTTGATCCACAGTACCTACGAGGGCTATGCCATCCCTCCCAAGTTCTATCCCGCCGACTTCATCAATGAGGGCGTGGACCAGACACGCGGATGGTTCTTCACCCTGCATGCCATCGCCACGATGGTGTTCGACAGTGTGGCTTTCAAGAATGTCATCTCTTCCGGTCTTGTGCTCGATGCCAAGGGCAACAAGATGAGCAAGCACGTGGGCAACGTGACCGACCCGTTCGAGATGATAGGCAAGTATGGTGCCGACCCCGTGCGCTTCTACATGATGACCAACAGCGAGCCTTGGGACAACCTCAAGTTCGACCCCAACGGGGTGGACGAGACCCGTCGCAAGTTCTTCGGCACATTGTATAATACATACAGTTTCTTTGCCCTCTATGCCAACGTGGACGGCTTCGACCCACAGGCAGCACAGGTAGCTGCGGAGAAGCGTCCCGAGATAGACCGCTGGATTCTCTCTTCACTCAACACCCTGGTGAAGGGCGTGGAGAAAGAACTTGACGGCTACGACCCGACACGCGCTGGTCGACTGATAGACGCCTTCGTCAACGACGACCTCAGCAACTGGTACGTTCGCCTGAACCGCAAACGCTTCTGGGGCAAGGAGATGAGCGAAGACAAGCTCAGCGCCTACCAGACGCTCTACACCTGCTTGATGACCGTAGCCAAGCTCTTGGCTCCGTTCGCTCCGTTCTATGCCGACGAACTTTACAAGGACCTGGGCGGTGAGTTGGAGAGCGTACACCTCGACAAGTTCCCCGTGGCAGACGAGGCCGCCATCGACCACGACCTGGAGGAGCGCATGGCCATCGCCCAGAAGATAACATCCATGGTGTTGGCACTGCGTCGCAAGGTGAATATCAAGGTGCGCCAGCCGCTCCAGCAGATCATGATTCCTGCTGTAGACGATACGCAGAAGGCACACGTAGAGGCTGTGGCAGACCTGCTGAAGAACGAGGTGAACGTGAAGGAAGTCAACTTCATTGAGGGCCAGGGCATTCTGGTGAAGAAGGTGAAGTGTAACTTCAGGGTAATGGGCAAGAAGTTCGGCAAGCTCATGAAGGGTGTGGCTGCACAGATGTCAGCCCTCGACCAAGACCAGATAGCCGCCTTCGAGAAGGCAGGCAGCGTAACGCTCAACGTAGACGGACAGGAGGCTGTGGTAGACGTGGCCGATGTGGAGATTATCTCAGAGGATATCCCCGGATGGCTCGTGTCTAACGACGGCAACCTGACTGTAGCCCTCGAGGTGGAGCTTACACCCGAACTGAAGAAGGAAGGTATGGCACGTGAGCTTATCAACCGCATCCAGAACCTCCGCAAGGAGACAGGGCTGGAGATTACCGACCGCATCAACGTGACCGTGGCTCCCAACGAGGAGACCGACGCAGCCATCGAGGCTTTCAGCGACTACATCAAGGGACAGGTGCTGGCCGACAGCATCCAGGTGGGTGACAACGCCGGCGTCGAGACCGAATTTGACGACTTTAAGCTGAACATATTGGTAGAGAAAAACTAAAACGATTTTCTATTATGGCTTTGGATAAGAAACGTTACAGTGACGAGGAACTCGAGGAGTTCCGCACTATCATTGACGAGAAACTCAAGGTGGCACGGACCAACTACAAGGAACTCATGGCCCAACTCAACCATTCGGACAGTAATGATGTCATAGACACCTCGCCTACCTACAAGGCGCTGGAAGAGGGCAGCGATGCACAGAGCAAGGAAGAGATCATCCAGATGGCACAGCGCCAGCAGAAGTTCATCAAGGGCTTGGAGGCTGCGCTTGTGCGTATCGAGAACAAGACCTACGGTATCGACCGCGAAACAGGCGAGCTGATACCCAAGGAGCGCCTCCGCGCCGTGCCTCATGCAACGCTGAGCGTAGCGTCCAAGCAGGCCCGCAAACACTAAGCTATGAGCGAGATGCAAGGATGTAAAAAGCACACCGGATGGCTCGTCACGGCAATGGTGATCGTACTGTTGGTAATCGACCAGATTATCAAACTGTACGTCAAGACGCACTTCTGCCTGGGCGAGTCGGTGAGGGTGACCGACTGGTTCTTCATCGACTTTGTCGAGAACAACGGCATGGCCTGGGGCATGTCCTTTATAGGCAAGCTGTGGCTCAGTCTGCTGCGCACCGTGGCCATCTGTGTGCTGGTATGGTATGTGGCACGCATCGTCAAGAGGGGTTACCGCCCACTATATATATATATGGTGGCGCTGGTGCTGACGGGTGCCATCGGCAACATGATAGACTCCATGTTCTACGGACTCATGTTCGATGCATCCACCCCGTTCAGTGTGTCGCACATGGTCGACTTCGGTACGGGCTATTCCAGTTTTATGCTCGGCAAGGTGGTGGACATGTTCCACTTCCCCCTCTTCACGTTCACGTGGCCCGCATGGGTGCCGTTGTGGGGAGGCAGTGAGACAACCTTCTTCGACCCCGTGTTCAATTTTGCCGACTCGTGTGTCACGGTAGGCATCTTCAGTCTGCTCCTTTTCTGCCGCAAGGAACTGGAAGACCTTGGCAAGAAGGACAAGGACGGGAAGAGCGACGAAGACACCAAGGACGGGAAAGGCATCAAAGATAACACAGAGGAGGTTGCGGAATGAAACGATTGACCCGTTCTGTGCCAGGTGTAATGCTCGCGTTGCTTGCTGTTGTTACCCTCTTGGGCGCATGCAAGCCGGGGCGCCCCGGCGGAATACTCTCTCCCGGAGAGATGGAAGACGTGCTCTACGACTATCACCTCGCCATCGGCCTGGCGCAGACCGAAGGCAACGGTGATGCTGTCAAGGAACTGGCATACAAAGATGCTGTGCTGCGCAAGCATGGGGTAGGGCAGGCCGAGTTCGACTCGTCCATGGTGTATTACATGCGCCATGCCGACCAGTTGCACACCATCTATGCCGACTTGAGCGAACGTCTCGACAAAGAGGCTGTCTCCCTGGGTGCCAACGCCAGCGACATGAGCCGCTACGGCAACCTTGCCTCTTCGGGTGACACGGCCAATATCTGGAAAGGAGTTTCCTCGTTGGTGCTGGTGACGCACAAGCCGCTCAACTACTATAATTTCGAGATAAAGGCAGACTCATCCTTCCACAAGGGCGACTGCTTCATGCTCGACTTCGATTCGCAGTTCCTTTTCCAGGACGGCAACCGCGACGGTTTGGTGGCTCTCGCTGTACAGTTTGACAACGACAGTGTCGCTTCACAGACCATCCATGTGCAGAGTTCGCAGAGCTATACGGTGCGTGTGGAAGACAGGGACACGCTGGGCATCAAGGCCGTCAGGGGATATTTCCTTCTCAACAACGGCGACTTCACGTCGGATGGCGGTTCTGCCACCACACTGAAGCTGATGTTCATAGAGCGCATACGCCTCATCCGCATGCACAGCAGGAAGCCCGAACCGCAAGCCACGGCAAATGCCGACTCGGCCAAGGTGAGGAAGGATTCCCTCGCAACGCCTGACGGGCAGAAGAAAGACCTGCGTAAATTGCCGCCGGTAGAGGGGGCTGTCATGCAGGCTGAGCCTGTAGGCGGACGCACGCTGCCCCCGCCTCCGCCATCCAACCGCCCCCTGAAGAAGGGACCGCTGAAGGAGAACGCCACCATGGCTGTACCGCGCGAGCTGAAGAAGATAAACGAGGCTGACGTCAAACCCATACGCCGATGACAACCCAATCCCACGGCAACACCCGCCGCATAGCAGCCCACCGGGTGTTGCTAGAAGACGGCTCCACAGTCCAGATGGCTGTTGTGACGCTGATAGACGGCAAGGTACATTCCGTCACTCCGCTCTGCGGCGAACAGCCCATGACCGAATGGCTCGGAGGCGAGATAGAACTGAGGCTGGGTGGAGCCTACTGGAACGGCAAACGGCTGTAGGCTGGTTCTGAAATCTAATCATCTAAAAAGAAAAAACATATGTTAAGTGTAGACCAATTGGAAGACAAGTTGATAGACCTCGCGTTTGCCGAGGATATCGGTGACGGTGACCATACCACGCTCTGCTGCATCCCCGAGGATGCCATGGGCAAGAGCCACCTCTTGATAAAGGAAGACGGTGTGCTGGCTGGTGTAGAGATGGCGAAGAAGGTATTCGCACGTTTCGACCCCACCATGAAGGTGGAGGTGCTTATCCAGGACGGAACTCCCGTAAAGAAGGGCGACATAGCCATGGTGGTAGAGGGCAAGACCCGTTCGCTGTTGCAGACTGAGCGCCTGATGCTCAACATCATGCAGCGCATGAGCGGCATCGCCACCATGACGGCGAAGTATGTGAAACGCCTCGAAGGTACCCGGACACACATCCTCGACACCCGCAAGACCACTCCCGGTCTGCGTATGCTCGAGAAGCAGGCTGTGAAGATAGGCGGTGGCATGAACCACCGCATCGGTCTCTTCGACATGATTCTGCTCAAGGACAACCACATCGACTTTGCCGGAGGCATTGACAATGCCATCGACCGTTGCCATGCCTACCTCAAGGAGAAGGGGCTCGACCTGAAGATAGAGATAGAGGTGCGCAGCTTCGACGAGCTTGACCAGGTGCTGAAGCACGGCGGCGTGAACCGCATCATGCTCGACAACTTCTCTGTGCCCGACACCAAGAAGGCCGTTGACATCATTGCCGGTAAGTATGAGACGGAGTCTTCGGGCGGCATTACCTATGATACCATCCGCGACTATGCCGAGCAGGGTGTCGACTTCATCTCTGTAGGTGCGCTCACCCACAGCGTGAAGGGTCTCGACATGAGCTTCAAGGCATGCTAGGAAAGGTAAAAAAGTAAAAAGGTAAAAGGGTAAAAAGTAAAAAAGGGTAAAAAGAGAGAAAGTTATGAAGAAGAAAATATTTGCTTCAGCCCTTCTGGCCGCTGGTCTGATGGCTGGTGCTATGGAGGCAGAGGCCTGCACCAACTTCATTGTGGGCAAGAAGGCTTCGGCAGACGGCTCTGTCATTTGCTCGTACAGTGCCGACGACTACGGCATGTTCCAGAGTCTGTGCCATTTCCCTGCAGCCAAGCATGCCAAGGGAGAGATGCGCAAGATATTCGACTGGGACACCAACAAGTATCACGGCGAGATACCTGAGGCAGAAGAGACCTACAACGTCATAGGCAACATCAACGAGTGGCAGGTAACCATCGGCGAGACCACCTACGGTGGGCGCGAAGAAATGGTAGATTCTACCGGCATCATCGACTACGGTTCGCTCATCTACATAGCCCTGCAGCGCAGCAAGACTGCCCGCGAGGCCATCAAGGTGATGACAACACTGGCCGAGACATACGGCTACAACAGCGAGGGAGAGACTTTTACCATCTGCGACCCCAACGAGGCCTGGATCATGGAGATGATGGGTAAGGGAGCCGGCAGCAAGGGCGTGGTATGGGTGGCCCAGCGCATACCCGACGATGCCATCTGTGCCCATGCCAACCAGAGCCGCATCGGCAAGTTTGACATGAAGGACAAGAAGAATGTGATGTTCTCCAAGGATGTCGTCAAGTTTGCACGCAGCAAGGGATGGTTTTCGGGCAAGGATGCCGACTTCTCGTGGAAGATGGCATATGCCAAACCCGATTTCTCCGGACGCCGCTTCTGCGATGCGCGTGCTTGGGCTTTCCTCAACCATTTCAAGGACATGAGCCGTTATCTGCCTTGGGCTTTGGGTAAGGACCCGAATGCCGAGGACATGCCCCTGTGGGTCGTACCCGACAGGAAGGTGAGTGTACAGGATGTGGAGGCATGCATGCGCGACCACTATGAGGGCACACCGCTCTCCGTGGCTGACGGCGACGACCTTGGCGGCGGCATCTGGCAGATGCCTTACCGTCCCACACCGCTCATGTTCAAGGTGGACGGCAAGCAGTGCTTCAACGAGCGCCCTACGAGTACGCAGCAGAGTGGTTTCGTATATGTGAGTCAGATGCGCTCGTGGTTGCCACGTGAGATAGGCGGCGTGCTGTGGTTTGGCAATGACGATGCCAACATGGTGGCATTCACTCCTGTCTATTGCAGCTCTACCGTACAGCCCGAATGCTACAACACACCGGGTGCCGATGCTGTCCACTTCAGTGACAAGAATGCCTACTGGGTGTGCAATATGACCAGCAATATGGTTTATCCCCGATACAGTCTGATGTTCCCTTCGCTGAAGGAGGTGCGCGACAGTCTCGACAACAGCTATTTCGCTGCACAGCCCCAGGTAGAGGCCAAGGCCAAGGAACTGTATGCGCAGAATCCGCAACTGGCCGTCAAGTATCTTAACGACTACGGCATAGAGAAGGCGCAGCAGATGCTCGACCGATGGAAGCAGCTCTTCCAGTTCATGGTGGTGAAGTACAACGACATGATCGTCAAGCCTACCGACAAGAACGGCAACTTCGAGAAGACACCCGAGGGACTGGGTGCCAAGGTGGCACGCCCCGGCTATCCTGAGAAGTATGCCCGCGAACTTATCAAGCAGACAGGCGACAAGTTTGTATGCCCCGCAGAATAGGCATCGCTTTTCATGCGCCTGTCAGTGCAATAACAATCTCCTTCGTCATTACCTTGTGGGTAGGACGAAGGAGATTTTTTGTTTTTTTCTTCATGGTGGTGCAAGGGTTTGCGGCATTCCTTGTTTTATAAACAGATAAACATAAAAACAGATAAGACAATGTACAGAAGACTGACAAGTATCGCCATCATGGGTATGGCTGCCGGCCTCGCCGTGTCGTGCGGTTCGGCAAAGAAAGCACAGGGACAGGAGAGCAACGCCTCCTCCACCGTCAATGCCGGAGAAGCAAACTCCGCCGAGAAGATGAACGGTGCAGAACTGGACGGCATGGATTCCGATTATCTCTTCCTCTCCGATGCCCAGCGTTCCTTTATCGAGAAGAACAACCAGTTTGCCCTCAACTTCTTCTCTAAGGTGAGTGGCAAGGACTCGCGTGTGGTCTCTCCCCTTAGCCTCACATACCTCATGGGTATGCTGGCCAACGGCGCCGACGGTGCGACACGCCAGGAGATACTGAAAGCATTAGGGTGTGAAAAGGACTTTTCGCTCAATGACCTGAACGACCTGTGCCACTGGATCATTACCCATGCCGGCAAGCAAGACCCGGCGGTGAAGGTGAACATAGCCGACTACATCGCCCTCAACAACCGGTATTCGCTGAAGCCCGACTTCCAGAAACTTGTTGCCGATAAATACGATGCCGGTGTGGAGAGTCTTAACTTCACCGACAGCAGAACCACGGGCCACATCAACGACTGGTGTAAGAAGCAGACTGCCGGCATGATACCACAGATAATAGATAATGTGGATGCCACTGCCATATCGTACATCATGAATGCCATCTATTTCAACGGCACGTGGAAAGACAAGTTCCGCAAGAGTGAGACGAAACTCGAGAACTTCAAGGGCTACACACGCAACATACAGCGCGTAAACATGATGCACCGCAACGGCAAATACCAATATCTCGACAATGCCGACTATGCCGCAGTAGACATCCCATACGGCAACGGCACCTACTCGCTTACCGTGCTGCTGCCACAGGAAGGCAAGTCGATAGACGATGTGATGAAGACAATGGATGCCGCCAAGCTCGCCGCCCTGTACCGCGATACAGAGGAGTGCGTGGTAGACCTCAAACTGCCACGCTTTACCACCGACCTGAAACTGGACCTCAATGATGTCGTTTCACAGTTGGGTGCTCCCTCCATGTTTGATGCAGCAAGTGCAGACTTCAGTCATTTCTGCGACGGAAAGGCGTATGTGTCCAAGATGATACAGAAGGCCAAGATAGAGGTGAGCGAGGAAGGGACCAAGGCTGCGGCTGTTACGGCTGCCACCATGATGATGGCTTCGCTCGAGACCCACGAGCCGCGCCGTGTCTCCTTCCATGCCGACCGTCCCTTTGTCTATATGATAACGCATCGTTCTACCGGAACCATCTTCTTTATAGGGCAGTATACAGGGGGAGAATGAGTTTTTTTGAAAATATTTTCCAAAAAGTTTGGTGGAATAAAATAAAAGCATTACCTTTGCACTCGCATTTGAGAAATGATGCTTGAGTTCGGTTTGACAAAGTCCGACAAGGAAGGTTGGGTGAGTGGCTGAAACCACCAGTTTGCTAAACTGACGTGCGGGTTTACCGTACCGGGGGTTCGAATCCCCCACCTTCCGCAAGCTGAGTTTCGAGAGTGTAAAGTTGGTCGATTCATCTAATGGTTAGGATACAAGATTCTCAATCTTGGCATAGGGGTTCGATTCCCCTATCGACTACTACTTGTTACGAAATGCATAAGCGTTGCTTGTCTTTCGGTTTAAAAATCATCTTTTTGGTCGATTCATCTAATGGTTAGGATACAAGATTCTCAATCTTGGCATAGGGGTTCGATTCCCCTATCGACTAC
>CAVKZC010000099.1:0-11381 GCA_963660455.1 Sphaerochaetaceae bacterium
ATAACCCAGGGTGATACCCTGGGCTAGGCGCTTCTGCCCTTTCAGGGCGTGCAGGGGAAATGTACCAAGTTATTTTTTAATCATCACTAAGTTATTTTTTAATCATCACTAAAATACATACTTGGTACCAACTTGTTTCTACGATTGTTAAATGCCGCCGTTAGCCTCTACTTCCTCCACATATTTCACCAACGAGTCCTTGCCGTTGAGCAGATAGTAGTCCACCCTCACTACATGATTGATGTCGGCACATCCCTTCACCTTTACGTGGCGGGTCTTGCTGTAGACGAACGTGTCGCGCTTGGAGGGGTACGACACCAACTGAATCTGTTCCTTGGTAGAACCACTCCCGATGTAGTACATTCCCACACTGTCCACGACGGCTTTGCCTGCAGTCATGCCATTCCTTGCCTTCTTGGCATGCACGGTTGTGGTGTCCTCCGGGTAGAATACGCTGGCGGCTACGGTGTCGCCGTCATCTTGTGAGGGGGCGAACTTGCAGCCTGTTGTTATAGATGAGAGTATGGTGGCGGCAACAAGTGCTACCGACAGATATAATGGTTGCTTCATGATGCTTTGTCTGACTAGTATTAATTTGTAAAATCGAGGGCGTGCCTGCATTGCGCAGGACACGCCCTCTGCCTGTAAAAGGCTCGCGCCGATTTCTTAATTCAATCTTTCAATCTTTCAATCTTTTCATCTTTTCATCTTTTCACATTTCCACGATTACCTCGTGCTTGCCTTCTGTGCAAGGGATGATGGTTCCGTCGATGGCGTTGCCGTCCACGGTAATCAGCCTTACGCCCTTCTCCTTGCCTTCGGGGTTCTTCACCACGATGTGGTATTCGCCGCCGCGGAACTTGCGGGTCACCTCATACTCCCGGGCAGTGCTGGGCAGACAGGGGTCGATGTTCAGTCCCTCATAGTCGGGCTTGATGCCGAGGATGAACTCGCTGACGGTGTACCACATCCAGGCGGCAGTACCCGTGAGCCATGAGTTCTTGCCCTCGCCTGGCTTGGCGGCATCCTTGCCTGCCACCATCTGGCAGTTCACGTAAGGCTCCACCTTGTGCAGGGTCTGGTATTTCTCCTCCACGTAGCTGGGTAGAATCTTGGTGTAGTGCTGCCAGGCATCGTTGCCCCGTCCGGCTACGGTCTCGCCGATGATGACCCAGGGATTGTTGTGGCAGAAGATGCCGGCATTCTCCTTGTAGCCCTCGGGGTAGGACGAGATTTCGCCCATCTCCACGTGGTAGGTGGTGTAGGCAGGGTTGTTGAGCACCATGCCGTGCTCGCACTCCAGGCGTTCCTTGGCACTGTCGAGGGCTTTCGCACACAGACCGTCCTCCAGTCCGATGCCTGCCATGGTACACCATCCCTGGCTCTCGATGAATATCTTGCCTTCCTCGTTCTCGTCGCTACCTATCTTGTTGCCGAAGAAGTCGTAGGCGCGGAGGAACCATTCGCCGTCCCATCCGTGCTGCTTCACAGCCTCGTTCATCTCGTCCACAGCCTGCTGCATGCGCTCTGCCTCGGCGGTGTAGGCTGCCTTGTCTTCTGCCGATGAGGCGTTCTTGGCGAGCTGGTGGCAGAGTGCCACATAGTCCTTGCCAGTCACCACGAAGAGTCCGGCTATCATGAGGCTCTCCGCCTTGCTGCCCTCGCCCTTGTTCTCTGTAGTCTGGAAACTCTCGTTGGGGTCCCAGGAGAAGCAGTTGAGGTTGAGACAGTCGTTCCAGTCGGCACGGCCGATGAGTGGCAACTTGTGGGGGCCGAGGTTGTTGATGACATGGTTCATGCTGATTTTCAGGTGCTCGAAGAGCGACACCTCACTGCCGGGCTGGTTGTCGAAGGGCACCTGCTCGTTGAGGATGGAGAAGTCGCCCGTCTCCTTGATGTAAGCCACGGTGCCGAAGATGAGCCAGCAGGGGTCGTCGTTGAAACCGCCGCCGATGTCGTTGTTGCCTCGCTTGGTGAGGGGCTGGTACTGGTGGTAGCAGCCACCGTCGGGGAACTGGGTGCTGGCGATGTCGATGATGCGCTGGCGGGCACGCTCGGGTATCTGGTGAACGAAGCCCACGAGGTCCTGGTTGGAGTCGCGGAAGCCCATGCCTCTGCCGATGCCACTCTCGAAGAAGCTGGCAGAGCGTGACATGCAGAAGGTAATCATGCACTGATACTGGTTCCAGATGTTCACCATGCGGTCCAGTTTGTCGTTGCCGCTCTTCACGGTGAAGATATTGAGGAGGTTGTCCCAGTACTTGTTCAGTTCGGCGAAGGCTGCGTCCACCTTCTCGGTGGTATCGAACTTAGCTATCAGCTCGTGGGCTTTCTCCTTGTTGATCACCTTCTTGGCGGCGAACTTCTTGTCCTGTTCGTTCTCCACGTAGCCCAAGAGGAAGATGAGGTCGCGGCTTTCGCCCGGTTGCAGCGTCACCTCTATATAATGGGAGGCGATGGGGCTCCAACCATGTGCGAAGCTGTTGCGGGGCTTACCGTCCATCACAGCCTCTGGCTCGGCAAACTCGTTGTAGAGGCCTACGAAGGTCTCGCGGTCGGTGTCGTAGCCCTGTATCTCGGTGTTGACAGTATAGAAAGCATAGTGGTTGCGGCGCTCGCGGTATTCCGTCTTGTGGTAGATGGTGCTGCCCTCTATCTCCACCTCGCCAGTAGAGAAATTGCGCTGGAAGTTCTCCATATCGGTGGCTGCGTTCCAGAGACACCACTCAGCGAAGGAGAACACTTTGAGGTGTTTCGTTTCAGATGACGTGTTCCGGAGCGTCATCTTCTGCACCTCAGCCCAGGTGTGCAGCGGAACGAAGAAGAGCACGCTCGCCTCCACGCCGTCCTTGCTGCCCGTGATGCGGGTATAGTTCATGCCGTGGCGGCACTCGTAGCTGTCGAGCGGAGTCTTGCAGGGCTTCCATCCCGGGTTCCACACGGTGTCGCCGTCCTTGATGTAGAAGTAGCGGCCGCCGTTGTCCATCGGTACGCCGTTGTAGCGGTAGCGTGTGATGCGGCGGAACTTGGCGTCCTTGTAGAAGGAGTAGCCGCCGGCGGTGTTGGAGATGAGGGAAAAGAAGTCCTCGTTGCCGAGATAGTTGATCCAAGGCCATGGTGTCTTGGGGTCGGTAATCACATACTCGCGGTTGGCGTCATCGAAATGACCGTACTTTTTCTCTGTCATAGTTGTATTTGTCCTTAGTTATTTTATTTTAATTTGGAGCAAAGATAACAAAAAGTTTGCGTTCTATCCCATGAAAGCAGATATTTTTTCGTATTTTTGCAAAGTACATCGTTATACGATTAACATAATATACACTTGGCTTATGAAAAGATACATATTGACACTTGCTGTCATGCTCTCAGGACTGTCTTTTACGACCATGACAGCCCAGACCTTCGATGCTTTGTGGAAGAAGGCTGCCGAGGCTGCCGAGAGAGACCAGCCCCGGACCGAACTGTCTGTAGTGAGGCAAATCAGTGTCAAGGCGCAAGCCGCCAAAAGCTACGGCCAACTTCTTGCCGCCGAACTGAGGGGTGTCACACTCCTGGGGTGTGTCTCTGCCGACTCCATAGCCCCTGCCGTGCAGCGTCTGGAAAAGAGGGTAGAAGGGGAGACCGACCCGACGGAGAAAGCCTTGTGGCATGCCGTTCTGGCCAAGTTGTATCTCAGCAGCACCATGGGCATAGACCTGCGCGGAGACAGTGCGGCGACCATGCCCGACAGGTGGAACGGCAACGACAAGGTACTGGAGTTGGACAATATACGCAGGGCACGCACCCATTTGCAGGCAGCCCTGTCCAACCTGTCTTTGCTTGCATCGCTCCGTGCTACGGCTTACGCCCCGCTCACCACTAAGGGCGTGGCAGAGGCATTCGGCCATGACCTCCTGCATGTGGTGGGTTTTATGGCCGCAAAAGCCCCGTCGGAAATAGACACGGACGGTTTTACCCGTGCAGGTGCGCTCGGGCGGATGCACGACTATTATGAAGGAAAGCATAACCGAAAGGCGGCTTGCCTGTGTGCTCTGGAGATGCTGCGGCTCGCCAACGAGGGAGGCAACCGGACTGCCAACCAGTTGTCCTACCAGCGACAGCTCGACTCGCTCACTACGCTTTACAGCGACCTGCCCGAGGCCGGTGCGGTGGCGCTGGCACGTTATGACAACATAGACTCACGTGAGGGTGTGTCTGCCCGCGAACGCATAGAGTATATTGACCGTGCCTTGGCCCAATGGGGCAGTTGGCCGGGCATGAACCGTCTGCGTAATGCCCGCAAGGATCTTACCAATCCCCTGTTCGAATTCAGGAAATGTCCCCTTGTCTCCCTGCCCGGAAAGAGTCAGTGGTTTGTCATAGAGAAGGCGCGCAACATACAGCGTCTCACCATAAAGGTGTCCCGCCTCGGCATCACAGCAGACAACGACTACAACGCCAGTGACGAGAAAGACTACAAGGCTCTGCTCGAAAAAGTGACAGAAGCAGGAGTGGTGGTGCGCACCAAGAACTTCAAGGAATGTCCCGATTACCAGACCGTGAAAGACTCTGTCGAGATTCCCGGTCTGCCCATAGGGGCATACTTGTTGGAGGTGACGGCCGACGGTTCAGTCATAGAGCCTTACCGCCATCTCTTCTATGTCAGCGACCTGTCGCTGATGGCACAGCTGTTGCCCGGCGAAGTGAAGCGCTATGTAGCGGTGAGTGCCACGACGGGACAGCCGATAGCCGGTGCCAAAATCGTGGTCTATACCGACGGCCGTCGTTCGGACAAGAAATACCGCAAAGTGCAGGACAGCCTTACCACCGACAGCAACGGCGAGGCTACAAGTACTGCCGGCAATGGACAGGTGTGGCTTACTGCGGGAGCAGACAAGTATATGCCTGCCTCCTGGCTGTATGTCAACCGCAGCCGTTATTACGAAAGCAAGACGGACAAACGGGATGTGAAGATGTTTACCGACCGCAGTATCTACCGCCCCGGACAGACGGTACATGCTACGGCTATCTGCTTTGTGCGCAGGAAAGGCATCGATGCCGAGGCTTGCGACGGCGATGGCAAGGAACTGAAGATGGTGTTGCGCAATGCCAACAACAAGGTGGTGGAGGAGAAGAGCGTGACGCTCGACAAGTATGGTACGGCATCGGCCGACTTCCAACTGCCGCAGGACGGGCTGACAGGAATGTACTCGCTGGAAACCTCCATCGGGACGTGGAATCGTAAATATATAAAGGTGGAAGAATACAAACGCCCCACCTTCCAGGTTACTTTCGAAAAGGTAAAGCAAAGCTATGCATGGGGCGACACCGTCGTGGTGAAGGGCATGGCCAAGACGTATGCCGGTGTGCCTGTACAGGGTGCAGCGGTAAAATATACGGTACAGCGCCACTCGGCATGGTGGTGGTGGAGAACCAAAAACTCCAGTGAAGACATCGCTGCGGGTGAGGCAAAGACGGCTGCAGACGGCAGTTTCGAGGTCAGTGTACCCTTGGTGCCTGTAGCCGATGACGAAGAAGGCTCTGGGCAGAGTGCCCGTAGGCGTGCCAACTTCTACGACTTCGACATCAAAGCCACGGTGACCGACCTCGGCGGCGAAAGCCATGAGGGAGACATGAGTCTGCCCCTTGGTACCCGTCCTACAGCCTTCAGTGTAGACCTGCCCGAAAGAATCATGTGCGACAGCATGAAGACGGTTACTTTCTCCTACCGCAACAGTGCGGGTACCAACCTCGACGGAAAGGTGAGCTACCGTATAGACCAGGAGCCTTGGAGACAGGCCGATGTCAATGTGCCCGTCAGTATGAAGGACATGCGTAAGGAGTGGCATTCGGGCAGATATCTGTTGGAGGCGGTATGTGGCGAGGACACCCTGCGCCAGAGTTTTGTAGTGTACACGATGCACGATACGCACCCGGCATCTGATACCCGTCACTGGTATGCACAGAGTGCTGCTGAGTTCCCGGCAGACGGCAGACCGGTCTATGTGCAGGTAGGGTCTTCGGACAAGGCGGTACATGTGGTCTACTCCATTGTCGCCGGCGACAGTCTGCTGGAGAAAGGCGTGTGGGATATAAGCGACAGCATCGTGACACGCAACTTTGTATACCGGCCCGAATATGCTTCGGGCGTGGTGCTGAACTATGCCTTCGTGAAGGAAGGTACGCAGTACAAAGGCAAGATAGAGGTAAAACGACCCTTGCCCGACAAGACGCTGAAGATGGCATGGAAGACGTTCCGTAACCGTCTGCAGCCCGGACAGAAGGAAGAGTGGACGCTGAGCATTACCACGCCCGACGGCAAACCGGCCAAGGCACAACTGCTCAGTGTTCTGTACGACAAGTCACTGGATCAGATCAAGAACAACCCGTGGAACCTGAGCCTGGGACTCTATCAGAATTTCCCCAACAGCTACTGGACGGGCAATCTTTCAGGGCGCACCTTCAGTGTGGGCGGTGCAGCCAAAGTAAAATATGAGGATGTAACCGACTGTACCTTTGATAACTTTGTCGGTGGGTTCTTTGATGTCGCAGGATGTGGCTCTGCACTATACGACAGTCTGTTCCCCGACTGGATGAAGACATTCCGCAAGACATCCGGCATCGTCAAGGTAACGAAGGACGCCATGGTGGAGGCTATGCCCCTCGCCTCCGTCAGAACGAAGAATACCAAGGTGTTTGCCGCTGCAAGCAACCGCTTGGCTATAGGCTACGAGGGTGACGGCGAGGCTGTGTCGATAAGGGGTTACGGTTCGGCGCAGGCGGAGGAAGAAAATAGTCGGCAGCCGCGCGAGGATGCAGCACTGGACAGTGTGCCGGTGCGTGAGAACCTGGTGGAGACGGCTTTCTACTATCCTGCCTTGGAAACAGACAGCAAGGGATGCGTGAGTCTGAAGTTTACCCTGCCCGAGAGCGTGACGACATGGAAGTTTATGGGGGTGGCGCACGACGTGCAGATGCGCAATGCCCTTGTCGAGGATGAGGTGGTAGCAAGGAAAACCGTGATGGTGCAGCCCAATCTGCCCCGCTTCCTGCGTGAGGGTGACAAGGCCGTCGTGCTGGTGAAGGTGTTCAATACCACAGAGCAGAAGCAGAACGGCAAGGCACGTATGCAGTTCCTCGACCCCGAGACAGAAAAGGTAGTATGGCAGGGCGAACAGCACTATGCTGTCGATGCCAACGGCACTGCCATACTCTCTTTCACGGTAGAGGGGCTGGAAGAGGGCCTATATATAAATAAGGTGGTGGCAACGGCTGGCAACAGCAGCGACGGCGAACAGAGCTACGTGCCTGTGTTGAGTAACCGGGAACTGGTCTGCAACACCCTGCCCTTTACGCTCGACGGAAAAGGTACACGCACATTCGACCTCTCTTCATTGTACATGGATAAGGAAGGTCGGGATGCCCGCACCACGGTGGAGTTTACCGAAAACCCTGCCTGGATGATGATACAGGCACTGCCCTCGCTGAGCGATACGCGGCAGGAGAACGCCGTCTCGTTGATGTCGGCTATATACAGCAACATGATAGCACGCCACATCATGCGACAGAGTCCTGTCATCAAGCAGGTGGTGGAACTCTGGAAAAGGGAGAATGCATCGGACAGCAAGGGCGAATCGCTCAGCAGTTGTCTGGAGAAGAACCAGGAACTGAAGAGTCTTGTCCTCAGTGAGACACCCTGGGTGATGGATGCAGACAGAGAGACAGAACAGAAACAACAACTCGTCAACTACTTTGACGAGACACAGTGTGCCTCCCGCCTGTCGGCGCAGATAGCCAAGCTGAAGACGTTGCAGAATGCCGACGGTTCCTTCTCGTGGTGGAAGGGCATGGAAGGCAGCCGCTACATGACTACCTCGGTGGCCAAGATGATGGTAAGGCTCAACACGATGCTGGGCAAGCAGAACGAAATGGCGGGCATGCTCCGCTCGGCCCTTTCCTTCCTGCACAGGAAAGCGACAGAAGAGGTGGACGAGATGAAGAAGGACAAGGTCCGTACCCGGCCCAGTGAGGCTGCGATAGACTATCTCTATATCCTTGCACTCGATGGTACGCCACAGACGGCTGCCGTCAAGAATACTGCCGACTATCTGCTCAGTCACATGGCAGGGCGTACAGGCGAGTTTACCATCTATGGCAAGGCGCTGGCCGCTGTCGTGTTGGGCAAGAACGGTTATGCGGCCAAGGCATCCGAATATATGAAGAGCATCAGCGAGTATACGGTGTACAAGCCCGAGATGGGGCGCTACTTTGATACGCACACGGCATACTATAGCTGGTGTGACTATCGCATCCCCACGCAGGTGGCGGCCATTGAGGCCATGCAGTTGCTTGCCGCAGACGACACTACTGCCCGGCGCGAGGTGACGGAGATGAAACTCTGGTTGCTGCAGTCGAAGCGCACGCAGGCATGGGACACACCGATCAATACCGTGGACGCGGTCTTTGCCTTTATGAAGGATAATGTGCAGGTGTTGGAGAAAACTGCTGAGAATGCTTCGCTCAGTCTGGACGGCAAGGCACTGGCATTGCCCAAAGCTACTGCCGGACTGGGGTATGTAAAGGTGGCAAAGGACGGAACGGCCCGAAGCCTCACCATTGACAAGCAGAGCACCCAAACGTCTTGGGGTGCGGTCTATGCCCAGTATACCATGCCCGTCAGTGAGGTGGCCTCGGCTGAGTCGGGCATCCGTGTGGTGCGCAAGGTAGAGAACATGGATGCGCTCGGCATGGGAGACAAGGTGAAGGTGACGCTTGTCATCACCGCCGACCGCGACTATGACTTCGTGCAGGTGGTGGACAAACGGGCTGCATGTCTGGAGCCAGTCAACCAACTGAGCGGATACCAGTGGGGCTTGGGATGTTACGTTGCTCCTGCCGACCATGCCACTAAATACTACTTCGGCCGCCTGTCCAAAGGCAGACATGTAGTGGAAACAGCGTACTACGTAGACCGTAAGGGCGACTATCAGTCAGGTACGTGTTCGGCACAGTGTGCCTACAGTCCTGAGTTTGGCGGTAGGGCAGAGGCATACCGTATATCAATAGACAAATAAAAACAAAAAACAAGATAACATGAAACGAATGAACATGTGGATGCTTGCGTCATGGATGGCGCTGACAGCATCGGCACAGCAGATAACGACACAGCACGAGACGGTAGACTGCGGACAAGTGAAGTTCCGTCAGCCTGTGACAGCAGAGTTTATGATGAAGAACGAAGGTGCTACGCCCCTCGTCATAGAGCGGGTGCTGAGCAGTTGCGGGTGTACGACGGTAGACTATCCCAAGCAGCGTATCGCTCCCGGCGAGAACTTTGTGGTGAAGGCTACCTATGATGCCAAGCAGATGGGTACGTTCTATAAGCAGATAGGCATCTGTGCCCAAGGTGCATCCAAACCGTTTGCCCTCACGATGAGGGGTAAGGTGGTGGAGAATATCTCCAGCTTCGACGGGGCGTACGACTATGCCCTCGGTACGCTCAAGGCCGATGCGCAGGATGTGGAGTTCGACGATGTCAACAAGGGCGACCGCCCCGTGCAGCGCATCCATATCTTCAACCCCACCGAACAGGTAATGGAACCTGTCGTGATGCACTTGCCTGCTTACCTTACGGCACAGGTGTCACCGTCGAAGGTGGCTCCGCATCACTCGGCAGTGGTCAGTCTGACACTCGACTCCAAACGCTTGCATGACTTTGGTCTGAACCAGACTTCCGTCTTTCTGGGTGCAAACCCCGGCGACAAGATTTCGTCGGACAAGGAGGTGGTGGTGTCTGCTGTCCTTCTGCCCAGCTTTGAGAACATGACTGCAGACCAGAAGGCGCAAGCCCCACGGATAAGTCTCTCTACCGAAGACCTCGACCTTGGCAGCTTCGGGCGCAAGAAGAAACTGAAGGGCGAAATCCTCATTACCAATAATGGTAAGTCGGACCTTGAGATACGCAGCATGCAGATGTTCACCATGGGATTGCAGGTATCGCTCGGCGAGAGCAAAATAAAACCGGGAGAGACGGAAAAGCTGAAGGTTACTGCTGTGGCTGCAGACTTGAAGAAGGCGCGGGCCAAGCGTCCTCGCATCCTGATGATTACCAACGATCCTGACCATCCCAAAGTAACGGTGAAGATTCACGTAAAGTGAAGCGTGAAGAACGAAGCGTGAAGAACGAAGCGTGAAGAACGAAGCGTGAAGAACGAAGGGTGAAGAATTCATAGTTTTATAAATCAGATTATTGTGCAGATAGAAATAGACAGCGGCAGTGGCTTTTGCTTCGGTGTGACCACTGCCATCAAGAAAGCCGAAGAAGAACTGGCCAAGGGGGTGAAACTCTACTGCCTGGGCGACATCGTGCATAACGGCATGGAGGTGGAACGCCTGCATAATGCCGGACTTATCACCATCGACCACGAGGAGATGAAACAGTTGCACGGTGTGAAGGTGTTGCTGCGTGCCCACGGCGAACCGCCAGAGACATACGCCCTTGCCGAGAAGAACAACATTGAGATAATAGATGCCACCTGTCCTGTGGTGCTCCAACTGCAGAAACGTATCAAGAAACAGTATGCCAGCAACCCTGAGGCGCAGATTGTCATCTTCGGCAAGAACGGACATGCCGAGGTGCTGGGACTGGTAGGACAGACGCAGAGCCATGCTATCGTGGTGGAGAAATATGATGATGTGAAGGCACTCGAAGAGTGCGGCAAACTCGATTTTTCCAAGGATATATACCTTTACTCGCAGACCACCAAGAGCCTTGACGAGTTCCATCGTATCATAGAGTACTGTCAGTCGCATATCGTGGAAGGTGCGGTGTTCCGCAGTTTCGATACCATCTGTAGGCAGGTGGCCAACCGTATGCCCAATATTGCCAACTTCGCCTCCAAACACGACGTGATACTTTTTGTCAGCGGCAGGAAGAGTTCCAACGGAAAGGTGCTGTTCAATGAGTGCAGGAGTGTCAATCCCAACAGTTACCAGATAGAGTGTGCCGAGGAGATAGACATGGCATGGCTTGACGGAGTGCAGACGGTAGGCATCTGTGGAGCTACCAGTACCCCCAAGTGGCTGATGGAGAAATGCCGCGAGTTTATTGTAAAATAAAACAGGTGGTAAGTCTTCTCCCGAAGACTTGCCACCTTCAAAAAACAGTAATTAACTCAAAATTATTTTCTAATGCAAAGCCTTAGTAAGTATAGTACCAAGGCAAAGTCAGAATCACTCTGACGCTGCAAATATACGCAAAAGCTGTATATCTGCAAAATGTTTTCCCCTAAAAGTGTACTTTTATGGGTACAAACCTTTGCTTTTTAATCCTTTTTCACATTGCAGGCACTCCCTTGAATAATGTAGAACCATTTTCACGAATGGCAAAGGTACTTGCCTTA
>CAVKZC010000100.1:0-11311 GCA_963660455.1 Sphaerochaetaceae bacterium
CATTTTTACCCTGCAACAACAATAGTCATATCAGGAAAAGAACAAAAATAAAGGAGAATTTTTCATCATCACTTATACAAACAAATCTCCCGTCGCCATCGAATAGGAAACCTTGCACTGGTTACAGATGTCCGTAATCGTGGCTCCGCTTCCGCTCAACGAGTAGAAGACGCTCTCGCCCACGAGCACATATTCCCACGTTCGGTTCATCCTGTCCTCGGGGCGAAGGGCGTTGACTTTCTTGATCCATTCGATGGTGGCTGTCTGTTTCTGCCTCACATTGGCATCGTCCACCTTGTCGTCGCCCTTGGTCTCTATCAGATACACCTTATCAGCCGTCGCCACGATGAAGTCGGGATGATAGGTGGCCATCAACCCGTCCTTCCTCACATAGAAGATGATGGCGAAAGAATGTCCCGCCTCATTGATTTTCAAGAACCGCTCCACCTCGGCATCCTTGTCGAGGAATTCGACGAAAGCCTTTTCCAGCCCTCCCCCATGCGTGGGATAGCCCAAGCGGGGATAGATGCACTTATGTACCTCCAGCGAGTAGGCCTCTCTCATCTTGATGGCTTGTAAGGTAGAGAATGCCGTCAGGGAAACCTCGGCATCTACCGTGGTCAGGCGGTTCTGCATCTTATATATGGCCACGGCAAACTGCTCTACGATATGCTTGGTCACGATGCCGTCCTTGGCAAGCAATATCTTCCAGTCGCTGCCTTGGAAGGGGTCGAACACCATGGAGAAGAGTCGGGTGCGGATGTACCAGTCCATCACCTGCACGGTCTGCGCCTCGTTGATCTGTATGGTGGGGAAACCTTGGCGGCGACAGTTCTCGAAGCGAAGGGTTACTACTCGCAATAACTTTTGCAGATACTCGTTGTAGCCGTTGGCGTTGAAGAGACTTGCCGTCACCTTGTACTTGCCAAAGGTGGTCTTGGTGAGCGACTCTTGCGACACGAAGGTCTCGCCTTCCTTCGCCAAGAACTTACGGAGCAAGTCTAATGGATACATCGTGAAGGGCTGCAGGTCGCTAAGGTCAATCTCTGTGTCCTCCAACTCTTCGATGGAGTCGTGCAGGATGACGGGCCACTGGAAGTCGTACATTTCATAGTCGTCACGGAGCCCCACGGTGATGATGTCGCCCATGGCGCCGCCCGAGCCCACTTCGCCCTCATCCACTGCCACGAGACCTTGCTCTTGCAGGTCGTCATAAAACTTGATGAAGGCAGGATGCTCCACGATGGAGAGGGTGTCGATGTACGTGCGGGGCGGCTGGTGGTTCTTCAGCACCCTGAGTCGGTCTTCGCGCTTGATGTCGATGTAGTCGGGCTCTCGCCACATCAGTCGCAAACCCCTGCCCACCAACTGCTCCAGCAGGATGGGTGCCTGGGAGGAACGGAGAGGTACGAGCACGCAGATATTGTTCACGTCGAAGCCCTCACGGAGCATCAACACGGAGATAACCACCTTAGGACTCTTATAGTGGTCGATGTCGAAGAGCCTTGCCTTGATTTCCTTCCATTCGTCTTCCTTCACCTCGCCCTGCTTGTTGCTGTCGATGGTGACGATGTCCTCGTCTTCCAATCCTTCCGACTTCAGAAACTCTTCCACGAAGGGAGAGACGGTGGTGTCTTGGCACACGATGAGCATCTTGGGATTCTTGCGGTCGTCCGTCTTCACGAACTCTTCCTCCAGACGTTGCAGCTTGGTGAGTCCGGCACGCAGCATCATGCGTTGTCCCTCGCTCAGTCCCACCACCTTGCCTTGCTCGTCGCGCTCGGCATTGTAGTCGAGGTTCTCCAGCTCGGTGAGTTCCTGTCGGCGGTCGAGCAGGAGGAGTTTTACCAGTCCTTGCTTCATTGCCATCGGCAGGTCGAAATCCACGACGATGTGGGGGAAGAAGATTTTCACTTGCTTCTCGCCCGTTCCCTTGGTGTCGAAGGGCGTGGCGGAGAAATCCACTTGCACGAACCGCTTGCCCTTGGTCTCGCTGATGGCGTTCAAGCCTCGTTGCCATTCCACCTCATCGGTCTCGCCGTTGCGCTTGATTTCATGGATGTGGTGGGCCTCGTCGTTGATCACCATCAGGTCTTTCAAGCCTGCGAGATATTCCAGTTCGGTTCCGCCCAAGGCTCGGCGGTCGAGCATGCCCAGGTCGTTGCCAGCCGACTTGCCGGGGCGAACGGGCAAGAGGTCGTTGATGATTTCGTCGGGTGTCACGGTGTTGGAATCGTCTATGTCGTCACCGTCTTCCGCGTCCTCCATCTGGTTCTCGAAAAGATGCCAGTTGGTCAGAGCCACGAGTCCGTCGCCGGTGGTCTTCCTGCCGATGCCGTCCTCCTTGGTCACCACATTGTTTTGGATAAAGGAGAACACCTCGTCGCGATAACGCTCGGGGATAAACACGTCCTGGTTCATGTAGTAGTCGTTGCTCTGTGGGTCGCGGTATTCCTCGTCTCTCCTCTTCCTGCCGCAGAAGGCATCGAGCAGTCGGTCATAGACGATGAGTCCCGGTGCCACGATGAGGAACTTCTGGGTAAACCGTCCGCTCTCCTCTTCTTCGTGGCGAGCATTGAGCATCTGCCAGATGAGGAGAGCGTGCATCACCCACGTCTTGCCCGTACCCGTCGCCATCTTCACCGCATACTTGGGGAACTGGTACTTCTGCTTGGCGAGCTGCCCTAAGTCGGCGCGGTCCATCAGCTCGGGAATCACTTTTTCATAAGCATCGAGCACGGATGTCTCTCCCAACACCTCGTGCAGATAGATGATGTTGAGGATGGCTTGCCGCTGCCCTTGGTGGAAATTGCGCTCACGCTGGGCGCAGAAGCCGTCGCCAAACCAATAGTTGAGGAGCGATGCCGTGGTGGGTGTCACCTTCTCCAGCATCTCTCCACTCTGCCAAGCCGCATTCACCATATCGGTGAGTCGGCTTGCCAACTCCAGTGATATGTTGTTAGAATTGATTGTCATAATTCGTCATTGTCTTGATGGATGTCCCAGAAAGGAAAATCCTCTTAAGCATTTGGATTCTTCACTCTTCGTTCTTCACTCTTCCCTTAAATTCACTTCCAATATGACTTGGCTCTCGAAGCCGAACACATCCACTGCCTTCACGCACACCTTTCTTTCTGCTTGGTGGGGCATGGTGAGGCGGGCGGAATAAACGCAGTGCAAGGGGTCGCTGTCGTTATCCACGTTCTCCGATAGTCTTGCCAAGTGCTACGGAAGGTCTCGCCGTCGTAGTCGGGGTCGATGCTCCAGTACTCGATGAGCGACAGTGGGTCTTGCTCCATCACTTGCTGGAGCTTCACCTTGTCCTTGTCGTCGAGGGGGATGTTGTCGGGCGAGAGCAACACATAGTTGTTGAGACTGATGTCAAGGTCGTCCTCGCCATTGCCGTTGGGTGTCACCTTCACGGGGTTCACCACGAGATATTGCAGGGAGGAGAAACGCACGGTCTTGTCGGTGATAAGTTTCTTGAAACCTTTCTTGGAGAGCTTGTCGAGCAGGTCGGGTGGAATGACCAACACCTCTACGTTGCTGTTCTTGTATTTCTCGATGGCTTGGGAGATGTCAAAAGCAAAGTTCCAGCCCAGCACGATGACCTTGTCCCAGTCGCCGCCAAGCAACGACGCCTTTGCCTCCACGGCACGACGCACGGTGGCGGCAGTGGTGAGGCGGTTGGGACTATCTACCATCACCAGGTTTCTCGTACCCTTCACATAGCCGAAGTTTCGGTCGCTCACTTGCTCGGGCGAGAAAGGCAAGGCTCCGAACAAGCCCAGGACGACTTGCGACAAGTCGCCCACTCGGCGCAACTTCTTGTTGTTGTGGAACGCTTCCTTCTGATAGTCGCCGATGCTCTGATAGAGGAATGGCTTCACTTCCTGGTCGATGAATCGCTTGCGCATCACCAAGGAGGCAGGCTTGCCAATGTCGCAGGTAATCCATCGTCTGCCTAATTTCTCGGCAACAGCAGCGGCAGTGCCACTGCCTCCGAAGAAATCGCAGACAAGGTCGCCCTCATTGGAAGAGGCTTTGATGATTCGTTCGAGAAGGGCTTCGGGTTTTTGAGTGGCGTAATCAATTCTTTCTTTTGCTTGGGAATTTACAGGTGGAATATCATCCCACAAGCCACCAATGACACTCCCGCTTAAAGAGTCCAGATAACGTTTATATCTTGGTCGTTTATTTGCCGTCATCACTATCAAACCCTCCTCACATAATTTATCAATGTTCTCTTGCGAATACCGCCAATGAGTTCCTGAAGGAGGATTTAATTTCTCACCCCAAAAATAACGAGCAGGTCCTTCTCCCGGTGCAGTCAAATCACCTAATGTATATCTTCTTCCATTCTCATCTATATTCGAATAATATTTATTGATATGTTCCTCCGAATGAGGCAAAAATTGAGGTGTCCACTTATAATCTAAACTATTCTTTCGATAAAAATAAATGGTATCATGTATTACTCCAAAACTTTGCTTCTGTGCGTGAGATGTTGTTCGTTTCCAAATAATTTCACTGGAAAAATTCTCCTTTCCAAATACATCATCAAGAATCAATTTCATATATGCACCTATATGCCAATCTATATGCACATAAATACTACCACGTTCAGAAAGCAACTCTTTCATCAAGACCAATCTTGGATAAATCATTTTGAGGTAAGAGATTGTTCCTTCCTCCCAAGTGTCCGCATAGGCAAATTGTTCCACCACAGTTGGCTTTTGCTGAATATCCACTCCTGGCAGAGTAACTTTCGTTCTATAATCCGCCTTCGAGTCGAACGGCGGATCAATATAAATCAAATCCACCTTGCCACGCAAGGAAGGCAATCCCGTCTGAGGGTCACCGGCAAGCAGGGCTTGCATGGTCAGGAGGTTGTCGCCATAGATGAGTCGGTTCATCCAAGTGCCGCCGTCCAAGGCAGCATTGAATGCATTGGGAATATTGGGCACTTGTCCGCGGAAGATACCGGAGACATCCTTGCGTGGCAACACCAGCTCATTGGTCTGCAAGCCAATGCGAGTGCCACTGCTCAGTCGCTCGATGATGCGCTGAGCCTCTTGCCTACCCTCGCTCGCGATGCGGGGCAGCTCTTCAATCAATGATTTTGCCATAGCATTAAAGCTTTAATATCGTTTTAATGCGACTGCCTTGTTACTCCAAAAATAAAAGATTCTTGCCAAACACCTTATTATATATAAGCAACAAAGCCAAACGAATCATAAGATTAGCCCTTCGCCCAACAGAACGCAGAAACGTGGACGAATCCACTTATCCAACGTTCCAAGGTGTTTGGCCTAACCTATGCATCACAGATAAGTTCAACGTCCACGCTATGCGGACGCTTACTTATTTATTCTATGATGCAGTTCTTTCCGCGGCCAAACTTCAGGAACATTATTATCGAATAAACAGCAAACGCTATTATTTTAACCCACAAAAACAGACCTCGTCGCCCTGAGGGCGAGTCAATCCGCTTGCAAAGATAAAGGAAAAGTAAGAAAACACAAAAAGAAAAGCACTTTTTATTCGTAAAGATGAGTAAATCTTATTATTTTATTCTCATCATGGGTGTTTCTGCATTTTTCGTAGTAGTGGTCTTGCCACACCATTTGGCCCCTTCTATTAATACCGCTCCCTTGCTCGCCAACTTTTTAGCAAGCATTCGGTCTGCTATTCTGCTTTTATATTCCATATTTCCCATTTCGCTGTTTTTCAGGCGCAAAGATACGTATTATTTTTCACATTTCCTCAGTTGGCTGATTTTCGTTTCCTCAGTTGGCTGGATTTTATTTCCTCAGTTGGCTGATTTTCGTTTCCTCAGTTGGCTGGTTTTCGTTTTTTTCAGTTGCAAAAAACGCTTCAAAAATTGGTTGGAATAGTCCACAACACGCTCTGAAAGAGCTGAAGCGCTTTTGTATGCGGTAGCGCTTTTGCCCTTACAGGGCGCACGTTAACCCTTTGCTTACCCAGGGCGTTGCCCTGGGCTATGTGCAGGTTGCCCTTTCAGGGCGCTGAGAGTAAAAAGGGCGCAAACTGTACCAAGTTATTTTTTTCATCACTTAATGGTATTATAGTTGATGTTTCAACCGTATAGGTCACATTATTTTATTCTCATCATGGGTGTTTCTGCATTTTTCATATTACCTTTGCAGACGATTTTGAAAACAACGAATAAAAAGATACAGAGAAGACTATGGAAAGAAAATCGGGAAAGCATTCGATACTGTTTGTCTGTCTGGGCAATATCTGCCGCTCGCCGGCAGCAGAGGGTATCATGAAGAAGATGGTGGAAGAGCAGGGGCTGTCTGCTGACATCACCGTCGACTCTGCTGGTATAGGAGCATGGCACATCGGGCAGTTGCCCGACCAGCGCATGAGGCGTTGCGGAGCTGCACACGACTACTGCTTTGACAGCAGGGCAAGACAGATAGGACGGGATGACTTTACTCGTTTCGACACCATCGTGGTGATGGACAACGAGAACTACCGTGCCGTAACCTCACTTGCCCCCTCCGAGGAAGACAAGAAGAAGGTGGTGCGGTGCGCCGATTTTCTGAGCCGTCACCGCAACTATACTACCATCCCCGATCCCTACTATGGCGACGAAGAAGACTTCGAACTGGTCATCACGTTGCTGGAAGATGCCCTGCAAGGACTACTCGGATGGATAACGGGAGAGGAGAAGTAGTACCAGGGCAAGCATTCGACCTGCACGGTTGAAATCATGTCACACCTCCTCCATCCTTGCCAATTCCCATCCCTTGAACTGCATGATGATCCTGTGGAGGGTGGCACCCTGGCGGAGAGCCTCTACTCTCGGGGCTTCGGCATAACGGCGGATCTGCTCTACGGCATCGCGCCATTGCTTCTCTGCCTTCGTCATCAGCTTGCCATTCTCGTCGAGCACATCTTTCAATTCCTCGTCAAACTCTTTCTTGGAAAGGACTTTCAGTTCGAGGATGTAACAGTGCTGACTGGCGTAGTGGGTATGGTCGGGCAAGAGGAAGAAGTCGCAATAGCCGTGGCTCAGCTCCAGTTCGGGAGCGGTGATGTAGTAGTCGTTGAGATTGAGATACGCCATGAAGAAGCCCTGCAGGTTGCGTTCTGCCTCGATGCCGTCGCGTACGGAGGAGACTTTGGCATAGGCATCCGCCATGAAGCGAAGGCCTTCCTCCCACATCCCGTCATATGCCATGTCGTAATAGTAGTCGGTCAACTTGTTGGTATCTACATACGACTTGGCCTGGTATTCTTCCTCCAGGTATCCATAATACTGCTTGCGTACATTGTTGTTGGGAATGCCCAATATCAGTTTGGAGCCACGCGCACCCTTGATGGTGAGCATGCCATAATAGAACAGCAGACTCGGGAATATCTCTGCCTTGGGGATTTGATAGGCAGAGAACTGCGGTTCCAAATGGGCTACGATCTGACCTTCCTCGGCAATCTTGCGGATGATGCCCTTGCGCTCACCGTCTAGCTTATCAAACTGCAAGAGCTTCTTCATCTTGCCGTAGTCGGTCTTGGTGTTGGGGTCTATCATCTGCTCCGGAGCATGACCATAGTCCATATAGTTGCGGAGGTAGTAGAGTACCATGTCGCAGTTGAACATCCTGACATCTTTGTCCAAGGCTTGCTTGGCAAAACAATAGTTGTCATACCAAGGCTTCATGTCGTTCACCATTGCCTCCACGTCACTGTCGGCAGGGAGGGCGCCATTCTCCTTGTAATAGGTGAACATATCTGTGACATCCTTGGTAGAGAATCCTAACATCTCGTCAAACTCAGGCTTAATGGAGATGTTCCATCCCACGTTGTAGCCACTCGTCACATCGCCGAGGGTAACAGGGCTCACCCCCATCATAAAAATGCGCTCAAAGTTGCCCTTGAACTTCTTGAACACATCGCGGTAGAATCCGTCGGCATGGGTGATGGCATGATACACCTTTTCGCCATGCTCGTTGAGCACCACGTTGGTAAAATTGTCGTACTCGTCGATGATGAGGTAAAGGGGGTAGTGATGGGCCTTGGCTGCATCAAATATCATTTGCAGCTTGTCAGCGTATTCCGTCTTAGACTTCACCTCTTCTACCAGCTTCTCATCATAATATTCCGCATACTGCCGCACAAAGCTATCCAACTTGATCGAAAGATAAGCATTGAAACGTTCCTCCAGTATATCAATCTTGCCCGTAATCTGGGAGAAATCTAAGAATAGCACTTGATACTTTCCCTGCAATTCTGTGGGATGCTTACCTATCCACAAATTGCCGAACAGCTTCTCGAAATCATCCTTCTGGCTACAGTCATAGTAAGAACTGAGCATACTCAGAAAGATGCTCTTCCCGAAACGACGAGGACGGATAAAGAATAGGTTGCGAGGCTGTTTCTCCAACTCCGCCAAGAACATCGTCTTGTCGACATAATATAGATTTTGGGTCATCACCGTGACAAAATCCGCTACTCCGTATGGTACTTGTTTCATCTGCTTTTCCATGACGCAAGGTTTATCAATGTAATAATGTGTGCAAAGATAGCTATTTTTTCTGAATTATCTACCTACAACACAATAAATCAATGCGCAAAAACAGTATATAATACACCCCGTTATTCGGGCAACAGCATTGGCACATAAATTGAAAGTCACACAAAAACGTGTGTAAGATTTGTACACCTCACACAATTATCGTAACTTTGCAAACAGCAAGACAAATCAATCATCTATGGAACAGGCTAAAAGAGTACCATACGGGGTGTCCAATTTCGTCGACATTATTGAGCGTAACCAGTATTACGTCGACAAGACCATGTATCTGCCTCTCTTGGAAAAGGAGGCGGACGCACTGTTCTTCATACGTCCACGCCGATTCGGCAAGAGTCTGCTGACAAGTATGATGCGCGCTTACTACGACATCAGCATGAAGGACAGGTTCCAGGAGTTGTTCGGTCATCTTTGGATAGGGTCGCACCCTACCCCGCAACAGAGCAAGTTTCTGGTGTTGTATCTGGATTTCTCCAAGATAGGCGGTGGAATCAAGTTGCTGGAAGACCGCTTCAACGACTATTGCGGACAGTGTGTAGATTTCTTCGTCGACACGCTCTACAAGGATTTCTATTCCCCAGAAGCCATCGCCAAGATAAAAAGCATCAAATATGCTTCCGGCAAGCTGAATGCTCTCGGCATGGAGGCTCAGAAGCTGGGGCACCAGCTGTTTCTGATAGTTGACGAATACGACAACTTCACCAACGTAGTACTCAACGAACACGGCGAGGATGTCTACCGAGCGTTGACGCATGCCAGCGGTTTCTACCGCGAGATTTTCAAGGTATTCAAGGGTATGTTCGCCCGTATTTTCATGACTGGTGTAAGTCCTGTGCCCCTCGACGACCTTACAAGCGGCTTCAACATTGGTTGGCATATCTCCACTAAGGCCCCGTTCAACCAGATGCTCGGTTTCTCCACTGAAGATGTGAGAGATCTGTTCACTTACTACAAGACCACAGGAGACCTGCCTGCAGATACAGATGTGGAGGCCATCATCAAAGACATGAAGCCGTGGTATGACAATTATTGTTTCTCAGAAGACGCATTGAGAACACAAAGCAAAGTTTTCAATTGCGATATGGTGCTCTATTATCTACGCAACTACATGGAGACTGGTGAAGCTCCCAAACAGATGATTGACCCCAACACTAAAACAGACTACAACAAGATGAAAAAACTCCTGCAACTCGACAAGTTGGACGGAGATCGCAAGGGGGTTATCATGACGATTGCGGAGAAGGGCGAAATCGTCGGGAATATCGAGGAGTCTTTCCCTGCAAAGGCATTGACTAACCCGGAAATCTTCATCAGTCTGCTCTTCTACTACGGAATGTTGACTATAAAGGAGACCTTCGGTGACCAACTGATTCTTGGCATCCCCAACAACAATGTACGTAAGCAATACTATAGCTACCTGCTGGAGCAGTATCAAGAGGACAAGTATATCAGCACGTCCAACCTGAAGACCATGTTTACATATATGGCGTTTGAAGGAAAATGGAAAGAGTGTTTAGAATATATGGCGAAAGCTTACGCTGACGTTTCAGCCGTTAGGGACGGCATTGAAGCAGAGAGAAACTTGCAGGGATTCTTTATGGCTTACCTTAGCCTCAACAGTTACTACTACACAGCTCCCGAGCTGGAGTTGAACCACGGTTACTGCGACTTCTTCCTTCTGCCAAACCTGACTCACTATCCGACTAAGCACAGCTACATCATCGAGCTGAAGGTCTTGTCTAAAAAAGAATTCGACTCCCTCACCGACGATGGCAAAATGACTAAGGGAGAGAAGCAATGGCAAGAGGCGGAGGAGCAAATCAAGCAATATGCTCAAGCTCCAAGGGTTGAAGCACTACGTCAGGGCACAACTCTCCACAAGATAATCATGCAGTTCAAAGGGTGGGAACTGGCTAACATAGACGAAGTTGTCGCCTCTGAAAACGCTTAAGAAATCAAAGGCACCATCAACGGCAAGGTGAAAGAAATCAGAAAGTAAAGATCAGCTGAGCCGCAATGAGGGTGTCTGGATTTCTGTTCATACTGTTTATAGGCATTGACTACCACTAGTATCAATAAGCATCTTTGTGGCGATACAAGAACTCGGCAATCTCCTTGAATACAATTCCTGCCATTACGCCGCCAGATGCAGGTTGCTCCTTGCGATGCACAGAAACAAGAACTGTATATCTTGGCTCATTGACAGGGAAGTAGCCACAGAAATCCGCCGTAAGCGTATAGTCTTTATTATATATGGTGCCGTTCGCACCAGCCGCAACAAACAAGCCTGACTGGGCTCGTTTCCCCAATCCCTTTGTGATATTTTCCTCCAACATTTCCCGAATGGTAGTTATGCATGATGCTGTAGCTATCTGCGGATTGAGCACCTGTGGCCCTTCGTCTATAGGTCGCAACGGTTCGTAGAGCAGTGGTGCCACCATCTTCCCATTGTTGGCTATGGCATTATAAAATGTTAGCATCTGAATGGGAGCCGTTTCTCTGTTGCCCAAAGCAAAATCATACCAGAGAATGTCTGCGGCATCTTGCGAGCAAGAATCTATTTTCAATCCCTCCATCTCCACAGGCAGCCCAAACGACATTTTCTCAATGTTATCAATGAACAGCTTCTTGTCAGCGAAAGCCTCATCGACAGCCTTTACTGTACCGACGTTGGAACCGAAGGCAAGGGCTTGGCACAATGTCAGTTCCCCATATCCACCCTTGTGCCAATTATGGTCGAAGACAGTATCT
>CAVKZC010000101.1:0-11266 GCA_963660455.1 Sphaerochaetaceae bacterium
GAGTGTGCCGATGGCGGCTGATGCCGATGCCGTGGAGGTGAAGGCCGTGAACGCTGTTGGCGAGGAAATCATGACGTGGAGCAGGAGAGTGAAGCGTGAAGATGGAGGAACGAAGAGTCCGCTTGCTTCTTCGGCACAATATAGTGACCATGCCGATGTCGTAGAGGTGAAGACCGGTGGGAAGACCTACCGCTTCTCCAAGGCCGACGGACGGCTTACGGGCGTGGAAGTAGGCGGCAAGCACATCGCCCTGAGCAACGGTCCACGCTTCATGGCGGCACGAAGGAGCGACCGAAGCCTCGACCAGTTCTACAACCACGATGACAAGGAGGCCGAGAAGAAAAAGACACTCTACACCGAGTTTGTGGACCAGGGTGCTTTCGACGGCTTCGAATGGAAGGCCGGCGTGCTGAAGGCCAAGTACCGGCACGGTTCGCTCGACGAGGTGGAATGGGCGTTCCGCCAGAACGGAGAGGTGGCGGTGGACTGCCGTTACAACTTCGGTGGAGTGGTGGACATGATGGGCATGACGTTCGACTATCCCGAGGCCAAGGTGAAGAGCAAGGCATGGGTGGGCAACGGCCCCTACCGCGTATGGCAGAACCGCGAGCAGGGCCCCCAGTACGGCTACTGGCACAACGACTACAACGACCCCATCCCCGGCGAGAGCTGGGACTACCCCGAGTTTAAGGGCTATTTCGCCAACGTGGAGTGGATGCAGCTGACCACCCAAGAGGGAAAGATAGGCTTCTCGGAACTCTCCGACGACGAGCACATGGGTGTTTATACCCCGCGCGACGGTCGTGACGAACTGCTCTATACGTTGCCCCAGACAGGACTGGCCGTGTTCAAGGTGATTCCTGCCGTAAGAAACAAGGTGAATACCACCGACCTCAACGGACCCTCGGCACAACCCAAGTGGCTCAGCGGAAAGGGAAACGTGACATTTACACTCAATGTAGAATAGCCTCAATATAGAAATAGGAGAAAGCATGAAGATAAAAAGACCCTTGGCCCTGACTACGCTCTCGGCTCTGCTTGTTGCCTCTGCCGCCGCACACGGTGGCGACCAGGCGAAGCCATGGACCTTCTGGTACTGGATGTACGGAGCCGTGTCGAAGGCAGGCATCCATGCCGACCTCGTGGGCATGAAGAATGTGGGACTTGGCGGCACTTACCTGATGCCCATCCGAGGCGTGAACGAGCGTCCGGAGTACAAGGGCGAGGCAAGGCAGCTCTCGCCCAAGTTCTGGGAGATGGTGGATTACTCCCTGCAGCAAGCCGACTCGCTCGGACTGGAGATGGGCATCCACATCTGCGACGGCTTCGCCCTGGCAGGCAACCCTGCCATCCGTCCCGAGGAGTCGATGCAGAAGGTGGTGTGGAGCGACACCATCGTGCAGGGCGGTGCGAAGCTACAGGGCTTGACGCTTGCCCAGCCACAGGCCAACGAGGGCTTTTACCGCGACATTGCCGCCTTTGCCGTAAGGTACGACGAGGCGCCGTGCCGTTTCTCGCCCGAGAAGATAGACCTCTCGGAGGGCATCTCCACCAAGAAGGGATATTACCTCGCCTCCAAGCCGTCGACCATCACTTACTCCTTTGCCCAGTCCGTGACGGTGAGGAGCGTGGAGATACAACCCAACGGCAACAACATACAGGCGCAGCGCCTCCTGGTGCAGGCATCGGACGACGGCACACACTTCCGTGACGTGAAGCAACTCGTGCCGCCCCGCCAGGGATGGCAGAACACGCAGTGTGGCTATACCTTCTCGTTGCCCGTCACCACGGCACGCTATTTCCGTTTCGTATGGACTCCCGATGGTACGCCGCCGGGGGCTGAAGACATGGATGCCGCCAAGTGGAAACCGGTGCTCAAGTTGCAGAACGTGGTGCTCTCCAATGTGCCCGTTGTCAACCAGTATGAAGGCAAGTCGGCTGCCGTATGGCGCATCGACACCGATGTCTCTGTCCCGGGCGAGGCGATAAGCATGGACCGCGTGGCAAGGTTGCAGATAGAGGACGGCAAGGTAACGGGCGCTGTGCTCGACGGCAAGAGCGTGAAGAAACTGTCCCGGGGCACTTGGCGACTGATACGCATGGGGCATACCTCCACGGGGCAGACCAATGCCACGGCAGGCGACGGCAAGGGACTGGAGGTGGACAAGTTCTCGCCCGATGCCGCAAGGAAGCTCTTCGCGACATGGTATGGACTCTTCCTGGAACGTCCGCATGCCGCCGATGTCATCAAATATCTGCACATCGACTCATGGGAGTGTGGAAGCCAGAACTGGGGTTATCGCTTCGCTGAGGAGTTCAGGGCACGCCGTGGTTACGACCTCGTGCCTTACCTGCCCGTGATGGCTGGTGTGCCGATGGAGTCGGCTGAGAAGAGCGAGCAGGTGCTGAAGGACGTGCGCCTCACCGTCAATGACCTCGTGAATGAGAAATTCTTCGGCACGTTTACGGAGCTGGCCCACGAGCGCGGCCTGAAGGTGTCGCACGAGAGCATAGCCCCTACCTTCCCCGCCGACGGATTGCAACACTATCAGTATGCAGACCACCCCATGGGAGAGTATTGGCTCAATTCGCCTACCCACGACAAGCCCAACGACATGCTCGATGCCGTGAGCGGTGCCCACATCTACGGCAAGAACATCGTGCAGGCAGAGGGCTTCACCGAGGTGAGGGGCGTATGGAACGAGACACCCGCCATGCTCAAACCCATGCTCGACCGCAACCTGGCGCTCGGCATGAACAAACTTTTCTTCCACGTCACGGCACACAACCCCTGGATGGACCGCAAGCCCGGCATGACGCTCGACGGCATCGGCCTCTTTTTCCAGCGCGACAATACGTGGTATTCCGAGGCACGTGGCTTCGTGGACTACATCACGCAGTGTCAGCGTGCCTTGCAGCAGGGACGCCCCGTGGTGGACATCGCCGTCTTCACAGGCGAGGAAATACCCTCGCGCTCGCTTACGCCCGACAAGTTGGTGCCGATGCTCCCGGGCGTGTTCGGCAAGGAGCGGGTGGAGTCGGAGAAGAAACGCATCGCCAACGAGGGGATTCCCCTCGAGGAGTCGCCTGTAGGCGTGACACACTCGGCGAATATCCTCGACCTCAAAGACTGGTGCAATGCCCTGCATGGCTATAAGTACGACTCGATGAACAAGGATGCCCTCTTGCGCCTGGCTCGCGATTCGCACTACCGCATCCTCGTCGTGCCCCAACAACAGCTTTCCGACGAGGTGAAAGCAAAAATAGAAGAACTGAGGAAGGCGGGCTTCGTCATCATAGACACGCCCTACCACGAGAAAGACTTCTCTCAGTATGGGCTCGCGCCCGATGTAGTGCTGCCCGAAGGCATGGACTATGCCCACCGCAGGGTGGATGAGGCCACCGACATCTATTTCCTCACCAACCAGGAAGACCGCGCCCGAAGCGTAGAGGTCTCCTTCCGCGATAGGGACGGCAAAGCCAAGCTATCGTTGCCCGCATATGGCTCTGCCATCGTGACGTTCTCGCCCGAGGGCAAGATGAGTGTATGCGACTTCACGAAACCGGGCGTGTACGACCGGGAGATGGCACTTGCGGGGAAATGGAACGTGCATTTCGACGACATCCGGCAAGACACCACCGTGGTGCTGCCCTTCGACTGGTCGGCATCCGACAATGAGAAAATGAGATATTACAGTGGGCACGCTACATTCTCCACTTCGTTCGTGTGGAAAACCGGCAAGGCAAAGCCGGCGGAGGAAGACTATGTCAAGGTCTGCCTGGGCAAGATAGGCGATGTGGCTGAGGTGCTGGTCAACGGAAAAAGCTATGGCTACGCATGGACGGCTCCGTATGAGGTGTATGTGCCGAAGTGTGAACTGAAGAACGGCAAGAACACCCTCGAGATAGTTGTAGCCAACACGTGGCACAATGCCCTGCAGGGCATGGACGAGGGCAAGGCCCCGTTCCCCGGCATCTGGACCAATGCCAAGTACCGCACCAAGTCGAAGGAACTCTTGCCCGCTGGTATCCTCGAAAGTGTAAAACTCAGGTACTGAGCAAAAGCAATACAACGGAAGAACCGACAACTTATACAACACCGACAACTCATACAACATAAATAACAAAGATGCAGTAGCGGCAGCATGAGAGAATAGTTGTCTTAGTTGTTCTTGTTGTCTAAGTTGTCGGTTCGGACATCCCGAAAACTATTGTCCTTTAACTCCCTTCTAACACCCCCTCTAACTCCTCTTAACTTCTCCTCTAACACCCCTCTAACTCCCCTTAACTTCTCAACATTCATTGCATCTGAAAGTTGATAAAAAAAACTCCCGAACGTGCCAATGCGTTCGGGAGTTTTGCTTGTATTTGTCTGAACTTACTTTTGGCACTCCTTGCAGGGAGTCCAGGGCTTGAGCTGCTTGAAGAAGTCGTTGCCCTTGTCGTCTACGAGGATGAAGGCGGGGAAGTCCTCTACGGTAATCTTCCAGATGGCCTCCATGCCCAGTTCGGGATACTCCACACACTCGATGCTCTTGATGCTGCTCTGAGAGAGGACAGCAGCCACACCACCGATGGTGCCGAGGTAGAAGCCGCCGTGCTTCTGGCAAGCGTCGGTAACCACCTGGCCGCGGTTGCCCTTGGCAATCATCACGAGGCTGGCACCGTGATCCTGGAACTCGTCCACGTAGGGATCCATACGGTTGGCCGTGGTCGGACCCATAGAACCGCAGGGATAACCCTCCGGAGTCTTGGCAGGACCGGCGTAGAGGATAGGATGGTTCTTGAAGTAGTCGGGCATCTCCTCACCGGCATCGAGACGAGCCTTCAGCTTGGCGTGGGCGATGTCGCGGGCCACGATGATGGTACCCTTCAGATTGACGCGAGTGCTGACGGGATACTTGGTCAACTCGGCGCGCACGGCATCGATACCCTTGTCGAGGTCGATCTCGATGCCCTTGGCACCCTCGCCCGGCTTGCGAAGCTCCTCGGGAATCAACTCCGTCGGGTTCTCGTCCATCTTCTCCAACCAGATACCGTCCTTGTTGATCTTCGCCTTGATATTGCGGTCGGCAGAGCAGCTTACGCCCATACCGATGGGGCAGCTGGCACCATGGCGAGGCAAGCGAACCACACGGATGTCGTGGGCGAGATACTTGCCACCAAACTGGGCGCCGAGACCAATCTTGTGGGCCTCTTCGAGGAGCTTGTTCTCCAGGTCGATGTCACGGAAGGCACGCCCCGTCTCGTCGCCCGTGGTAGGCAACTCGTCGTAGTACTTGATGGAAGCGAGTTTCACGGTGAGGAGGTTCTTCTCAGCCGAAGTGCCGCCGATGACGAAGGCGATGTGGTAAGGAGGACAAGCGGCGGTGCCGAGGCTCTTCATCTTCTCCACGAGGAAGGGGAGAAGTGTGCCCTCGTTCTGGATGGTAGCCTTGGTCATGGGGTAGAAGTAGGTCTTGTTGGCTGAGCCGCCACCCTTAGCCACCATCACGAAGCGATACTCGTCGCCCTCGGTTGCCTCGATGTCTATCTGTGCGGGGAGGTTGCAACGTGTGTTCACCTCGTCATACATGTTGAGCGGTGCGTTCTGAGAGTAGCGCAGGTTGTCCTGGGTGTAAGTGTTGTACACGCCGAGGCTCAGCGCCTCCTCGTCCTCGAAGTCGGTCCATACGCGCTGGCCCTTCTCGCCGTGTATGATGGCAGTACCCGTGTCCTGGCAGAAGGGGAGGATGCCCTTCACGGCTGTCTCCGCGTTGCGGAGGAACTGGAGAGCCACATACTTGTCGTTCTCCGAAGCCTCGGGGTCGGTGAGGATTTTAGCCACCTGTGCGTTGTGCTCACGGCGCAGCATGAACTCCACGTCGTGGAAGCCCTGCTGTGCGAGCAAGGTCAGCGCCTCCTTGGAAACCTTGAGGATGGTCTTGCCTTCAAACTCGGCAGTGCTTACGCCTTCCTTGGTAAGCAGGCGGTACTCAGTCTTGTCCTCTCCCAACTGGAACATGGGAGCGTACTTGAAATCTGGTGTGTTAGCCATAATGTCTTTGCTTGTGATTTTGTAAATAGTGAATGAATAAGTTGTTTCTTTGTCCTTGCGCTTAGAAGCCGAAGATGTCCTCCTGGGTCAGTCTCTTGACGGGAGCAATCTTCTCGAGGGCCTTCATGTCGAGGTTCTTCTCGTCACCGAGGATTACCATGCGGTAGGGCTTGCCCACGATGTTCTGTTTCTCGAAGTTGGTGACATCCTGCAGGGTGAGAGCGGGAAGCGACTCGTAGAGCTTCTTGTTAGGGTCATAGTCGAGGCCCTTCTCCTTGGCGTTGATGTAAGCCCACAGCACGCTCGACTTGGTGGTGCGCATGCTCTGAAGGCTCTTCGTGAGGCTCTGCTTGGCCAGGTTGAAAGCAGCCTCGTTCTGCGGCAGGTCGTTGATGATCTGGTCGAACACGTTGACGCAATCCATCATCTTGTCGTTCTGCGAGATGATGTGCGTGAAGAAGTACTCGGTGTCGTTCTTGCGTGCAGGACGTGCATAGTAGGCGCTGGCGTTGTAGGCCAGACCGCGCGTCTCGCGCAGCTCCTGGAAGACGATGGCGTTCATGCTGCCACCGAAATACTCGTTGAAGAGACCTACGAGCGCACCGTTCTCGGGATTGAAAGTCTTGCCCTCGTTCTGGTACTTGCGCATGTAGATGTTCTTGGCCTCGTAGGGCGCGATGAGAATCTCGTTGGTCGTAGGCACCAGCATCTTGTATTCCTTGCCCTCGGGTACGGCAGAGAGCTTCTTGGCCGTCTTGTGCTCCTTGGCGAGGAGAGCGCTGAGTTCCTTCTCGCTATAGGGACCATAGTAGAGCACGGTATGCTCCATGTCGCTGAGTCCGCCCAGCAAGCTTACGATGTCCTGCGGATTCATCTTGCGCAACTCATCGGTCTTGATGTTGTTGCGGTAGGAGTTGTAGGGACCGTACATGCCATAGTTCCAGAGGTAGTTGAAGTTGGCGCGCTGGTTGGCCTTTGTGTCTTCGTGGCTTTTGTCGAGGAGGTCGACAAACTGGCTCCAGGATGTCTGGTCGGCCTTGGCGTTGTGCAGCAGGTCTTCCAGCAGGTTGAGTGCTGCAGGCAAGTTCTCGTTCAGACCGTTGAGGCTAATCTGCAGCGTCTTGCTACCCTGCGAGATGCTGTAGTTGCAAGCCAACTTGTAGAAAGCCTGCTTTATCTCGGACACGTTCTTGCTGTTGGTGCCGATATAGTCGAGGTAGTTGGCAGCATAGCTGTAGCGCAGGTCGTCCTCGTCGCCGAAGTTGTAGCGGAACACGAGGTTGAAGAGGCCGTCGTCGGTGTTCTTCTTGTAGATGAGCGGCAACTTCTTGCTGGTCTGAGTTACGGTGAGGTCCTTCTTGAAGTCGAGGAACTGGGGCTGGATGGGAGCCACCTCCGCATTCTTGATTTCCTTGACGAAGTCGCTCTCATACTCGCGGTTGGCGGAGATTGGCGTAATGGCCGGTTTCTCTATCTTCTTGAGGGTAGTGTCCTCTCCGATGCGCTTGTACACGCAGACATAGTTGTCGTTGCGCAGATACTTGTTGGCGAAGTCGACGATATCCTTCTTGGTGAGTTTGCTGATGCGGTCGAGCTTGCCGGCCACGTCTTCCCATTTCTGGTCGTTGATGAAGGCATCCACCATCTCGCTTGCACGGCTGTTGTTGTCGTCCAGGCTCTTGAAGAATTTGAGCTTCTTGTTGGCGATGACCGAAGGCAGCAGGTCATCGGAGAATTCACCGCGGCGCAACTTGTCCATCTCGTCCATGACGAGGGCGCGCACGTCCTCCAGCTTCTGGCCCTTGTTGGGCATGGCCTCGAGGAGGAATGCCGTGTAGTCGTGCAGGGCATAGGGGAAGGCAGCGGCAGAGGCGAGCTTCATTTTCTGCTCGAGGTTCACCTCGAAGAGACCGGCCTTTCCGTTGGCAAGCATATCGGCGATGACATCGAGGGTGTCGTTCTGCAGGTCGTTGGCACCGTTGAAACGCCAACTCAGCATCACGTTCTCAGCCTCCTTGCCCACCACGGCGGTGTCCTTTACGGCTGTTATTTCGGGTTGCACGCCAAACTCGGGGCGAGAGAGGTCGTCGCTCTTCTTCCACGAACCGAAGTACTTGTCAATGATGGCGATAGTCTTGTCGGGGTCGAAATCGCCCGCCATGACGATGGCCACATTGTTGGGCACATAGTAGCGGTGGAAGTAGTTCTGTATGTTGATGATGCTGGGGTTCTTGAGGTGGTCCTGCTCGCCGATGGTGGTTTGTGTGCCGTAGGGGTGGGTAGGCGTGAGGAGTTTCCAGAGAGCGGCAAACTCCTTGGTGCCGTCACTTCCCATGGAGATGTTCTTCTCCTCGTACACGGCCTCCAGCTCGGTGTGGAAACCGCGTATCACCATGTTCTGGAAGCGGTCGCCCTGCACCTTGGCCCAGTTCTCTATCTCGTTGTTGGGGATGTTCTCCACGTAGCATGTCACGTCGTTGGAGGTATAGGCATTGGTACCTTCGCTTCCGATGCTCGACATGAGCTTGTCATACTCGTTGGGGATGTTATATTTTGCGGCGAGCTGTGAGATGGAGTCAATCTCGTGGTAAGCCTTCTTGCGCTGGGTGGGGTCGGTGAGCTTGCGGTAGCTCTCGTAGCGCTTGGTTATCTCGTCGAGGTAAGGCTTCTCCTTGGCGGCGTCCGTAGTACCGAACTTCTTGGTGCCCTTGAACATGAGGTGCTCCAGGTAGTGGGCCAGACCGGTGGTCTCGGCAGGGTCGTTGCGCGAACCCGTCTTTACCACGACGTTGGCCTGCAGGCGCGGTTTCTCCTTGTTTACAGACATGTACACCTTCAGTCCGTTGTCGAGGGTGTAGATGCGTGTCTTCATTGCATCGCCTGGCACGGTGGTGTAATGGTACTCCTTGGCAGTGGCGGCAGATGTGCCGATGGCCAGGAGCGTAACTAACATGTAATGTTTCAGATTCATAACTTTGTTTAGTTTATGTTTGATATGTTTGTTTCTTGTCTTTCTATTTCGTGCTTGATGCGCCCGGAGTGCTCCTTGTAGACGGATTCCTCCACGTCGCCGAGGGCGTATTCCTTTTCGATGTCGTGCAGCATGAGTTTGAGCCAATAGACTTTGGCTTCACGGCCTTTCTGCACGATGTCTTCCACCATGGTGTCGGTGATGGTGTCCGTGGCATAGCTTTCGAGGATGAGTCGGTAGGCATAGCCGTAGAGGTGGTCGTGGTAACTGTTGTTGATGCGCTTGAGCTCCTCGCTTATCTGCTCGATGCTCGTCAGTTCACCACTCTTGATGCGATTGGCAAGGTCGTTCTCCAGGCGGGTGGGCAACAGCAGTCCGGCGAGGTCGCTCCATGCCTCGTCCCCGTCTTGTGAGGTGGCGCTCCATGCCTCGTTTTCATCTTGCGTGGAGTCAGCATAGGGCTTAAAGTCTTCGTTGTAGGCGGCATGCACCTTGCCCTCATCTATGGCTTTGGCCATGAACATACGGGTGATGGCGTCGTAGTATCCGATGCCCTCGTCGAGTGCCTTGCGGGTGATGGTCATGCCCTGCCAGGTATATTCGCGTGCGTCATCGCCCTGCTCGTCGCGCAACTGGCGCAGAATGCGTAATCCTCGCGTAACCCCCTGCATGACATAAGGCGAGAGCCAGTCGTGGTTGATGATGTTCTGGCGGTGCTCTATCGGACGAGAGTCTCTCTCCGGCCATTTGCGTATGTCGCGGTAGAAGCCGTAGGATGCGAAGTTGCGCCCGGGCACGAGGAAGGTCTTCTCCCCTTCGCCGAAGATGTAGGAGAAGGGCATGGCCGACGTGTCGGGGTGGCTCATCACCTTGCCCAGCACTACGCTGAACGCACCGATGTGAGCCGGCATGAAGAGGTACGAACCGCTTGCCGTCTTGCTTCCCCGCTGTAGTTCGCCCCAGTGGAGGGGCCCCATCTTGTAGGCGTGGTTGGAGAAGTTGGTAGCGCTTCCGGCGTTGTAGAACGAGAACATGCCTCCGATGAGCAGACTGCCCTTGTGGTGGGAGGCGGAGAAGGGCCCGCAGAAGGCGGCGCAAGCCTCACCGCAGTGCATCTCCGTGTTGGCGAAGAAGAGCGACGCGGAAGCCGTAAAGCCGTTGGAGATGGTGCAAGCCTCGCCCACGAAGCAGTTGTTGAGCCTTGCTCCCGACGAGATGTTGGCGTTTTGGTCAATGATGCAGTTGTCGAGGCACACATCGTCCCACACGTTGGCTTCGCCGTAGATGGAGCCCAGCGTGCAGTAACGCAGTGCCGTGGCATTCTCCACCTCGCATTCGTCGTAGATGGTGCAGTTGGTTATCTCCTTGGTGTTGGTTATGGCAACGTTGTTGCCTATGAAGCCCCATTCGAACTCGTGTGTCTGGTCTACGTTCACCCTCTTGGCGATGTTCTCGTCTACGAGCTGCTTGAGTTTGCGCTTGAGTTCGCGGTCGCCGTCGTGCCTTACCATGAAGGCCGCCAACTGGCTGGTGAGTTCGCAGAAGAGGGTGACGTTGCCCTTTCCCGCCTCGTTGAGCACGCTGATGACGTCTCCTTCACCGCATCCCTCGCCGTGGTTCCACTCCATCTTTCCGATGTTGGCTATGTGGCACGAGTCGCCTATCACATAGTTGGCTATGTACACGCCCACGTTCTCGATGAGGCAGAGGTCGCCCACGGTGACGTTGCGCAGGGTGGCGTTGCGTATGCCGCAAGGGCAGTAGAAGTCTTCCGCTATCTCGAGGTCGCCGCAGAGGCTCCCGATGTTCACCTCGCCGTACATCCTCACCTGGCAGAGCCGCTCGGTCTCGAAGTCTTCCGACACGTTGACGGAGGTCCAGTCTTCAGCCCAGCATCCGTTCTTCTTGAGTGCCTCGATTTCCTCCGAGGACAGAGGTCTGTAGTCGTTCATAAGCGTATATCGTTTTTAAGGGGAGTTTTTTAGGGGAATTAGAGAGAAGTTAAGGGAAGTTAGAGAGATGTTAAGGGACAACAGCCTTTGTGGCGTCCAAACCGATAACTTAGACAACGAATACAACTAAGACAAGTTTTCCCATGCTGTCGCTGCAACATTGTAGTTTATGTTGTATGGGTTGTTAGTGTTGTTCTGAGGTTGTCGTTCCTTCCGTTCTGTTGCCTTTGCTTTTGCGGTAGCGCTTTTGCCCTTACAGGGCGACATTCTCCCTTACATCACAACCCAGGGTGTTGCCCTGGGCTA
>CAVKZC010000102.1:0-2575 GCA_963660455.1 Sphaerochaetaceae bacterium
AAGCCACTTTAATACCGAAAAGTAAGTTCGTCACGGCCGGTGTTTTTGCCTATGCAGATCGTGTCGCCAGGGTTGAGCCTGCCGTCCATCAGGAGTCGGCACAAGCCATCCTCTACGTATGTCTGAATGGCCCGTTTCAGAGGGCGTGCGCCATACTGTACGTCATAGCCCTTGGAGGCTACCAGCTCCTTGGCCTTGTCGGACATCTTGACGGTATAGCCCATTTCTTCCACGCGCTTGAATACGGCCTTCAGCTCGATGTCGACGATGCGCTTGAGGGAATCCATACCCAACTGGTCGAAAGTGATGATTTCGTCCAGACGGTTGAGGAACTCGGGCGAGAACTGCTTGCTCAGGCTCTTCTGGATAACATCACGGGCATGCTGCCTGTCGGCTTCTTCCGAAGACAAAACACCGCCGTGGAAGCCGATGCTCTTGCCAGCCTCCTTGAGCTGGCGTGTGCCCGCATTGGAGGTCATGATGACGATCGTGTTGCGGAAATCGACAAAGCGGCCGCTGCCGTCGGTAAGGCGTCCTTCGTCCAGTACCTGGAGCAGCAGGTTGAATACCTTCTCGTTGGCCTTCTCTATCTCGTCGAGAAGGACGATGGAGTAGGGGCGGCGACGCACTTTCTCGCTCATCTGTCCACCCTCCTGATAACCTACATATCCCGGAGGTGCACCGACAAGGCGCGATGTGTTGAAACTCTCGCTATACTCGCTCATATCCACGCGGATGAGTGCTTCTGCCGAACCGAACATCTCTTCTGCCAACCGCTTGGCGAGGTAGGTCTTGCCGACGCCCGTGGGCCCCAGGAACATGAAGGCACCGATGGGGCGGTTGGGATCTTTCAGTCCTACTCTGCTGCGCTGTATCGCCCTTGTGATGGTGTTTATGGCGGCATCCTGCCCGATGACGCTGGTTTTCAGTACCTTTGGCATGTTCTTGAGGCGCGTGTTCTCCGACTCCTCCATACGGTGGACGGGGATGCCACTCATGCGGCTCACCACCGCTGCCACGTCGGCTTCGGTGACGGGTATGCGGCTGTCGTGCGTCTTGCTGAGCCAGTCGGCCCTGAGGCTCTCAAGATGTGCCTCGCAGAGTTTCTGGCTGTCACGGCAGGAGGCAGCCAACTCGAAATTCTGGACATTGACGGCTTCTTGCTTCTGCTGTTTGATGCGTTCTATCTGTTCCTGCGCATCGATGATGTCCTGGGGCACTTTCGTGTTGTTCTGGCGGATGTATGAGCCCAGTTCGTCGATGATGTCGATGGCTTTGTCGGGAAAATACCTGTCGGTAACGTAGCGCTCTGCCAGTTTGACACACGCTGACAGTGCCTCGTCGGAGTAAGTAACACCGTGGAATTCCTCGTACCTGTCCTTGACATTGCGCAGTATCTGGAGTGTTTCCTCGGGCGTTGTGGGGGCTACCGTTACCTTCTGGAACCTGCGTTCCAGGGCACCGTCCTTCTCTATGCTGTTGCGGTATTCCTTGAGGGTCGTGGCCCCGATGCACTGTATCCTTCCGCGTGCCAAGGCAGGCTTGAGGATGTTGGCAGCGTCCATGGAGCCTTCGGCATTGCCTGCCCCCACGATGCCGTGTATCTCGTCGATGAAGGCGATGATGTCGGGATTGTCTTCCAGTTCCTTCACCAGTCCCTTGAGGCGGTCTTCGAACTGGCCGCGGTATTTGGTGCCAGCCACAATGGCAGTCATGTCCAGTTCGACGATACGCTTGCCCATGAGCGACTGGGCTGCCTGCTGACTGTTTATCATCTGGGCCAGTCCCTCGACGATGGCACTCTTGCCTACGCCCGGTTCGCCTATCAGGATGGGGTTGTTCTTCTTGCGGCGGCCCAGTATCTCGAGCACGCGCGTCACTTCCTTCTCACGGCCCACCACGGGGTCGAGCTTGCCTTCGGCAGCGGCGCGTGTGATGTCGTGGCTGAAGCGGTCGAGGATGGGGGTGTTCGACTTCTTGGACGTCTGCTGGCTTTGTCGGCGTGAAGCCTGCTGTGGCTGCTCGTCGAGGCCGAAGATGTCATCATCGTCATCGTGGCGGGACAAGCCGCTGGCTACGGGCTCCTGTGTCTGCTCCTTTTCTGTGTGGGAGTGACAAGCCGTCTGGTAGTCGAGATGGTGGGCTATGAGCAGACGTTGCACCTCGTTGGCATGTGCTGGGTCGAGAACGGCCAGAAGCAGGTGGCGCTCGTTTACCTCCTGCTGGTTGTTGCTGATGGCAGACGTAATAGCGTCCGAGATGATGGCAGATGCATCGGCATCGTACGTGATACCGGAAAGGGCCACGTTCTTCGTGCCGTCAGTAGGGATATTGCCTTCGGGGATGTCCACCTGCAGCTTACCCGTCAGTCTGCAAAGGTCGTCCTTGAGCCTGTCGGTGTCTACCTGTGCCGTTTCCAGCAATGTCTTGATCCATGGTGAGGGTACGCTCAGCATGGCCAGCATCAGGTGGGCTTCAGTGACCTGACCGCAGTTTTGGGCTTCGGCCACCAGTTTGCTCTTGGATAGGATCTGCATTACGATATATGAGAATTGTCCTGTCATAGTCTTTTCTT
>CAVKZC010000102.1:2745-11233 GCA_963660455.1 Sphaerochaetaceae bacterium
CCTTTCATCGGCTTAGTTTCCTGTGCCGCCGAAAATCTTGTCTAAGATCTTGTCGAGGGTAGAGGAGTCGGTCAGTTCGTCGAGCTTGCGGTTGATTTTCTCTTCCACCTTCCGGCTTACTCTTTCTCCCACTTTGTCGACTACCTGGTCGACCTTCTTGTCCAGTTGGCTTTCCGCTTGAGTGGCATCAGAGTCATTGTCACGGTCGGCGTCCCCGTCTTGAACGGTGCTTTCGTCACCCTTGTTTCCCGAAGCAGAATCCTCTTTGTCGTCTATGGCTCTGATGACATCATCTGCATTGAAGGTGTATACCTTGCCGAGGATGCCGAAACTTACTTGATGGTCTTCGCCGTCGAAGTTGACCGTTCCGCTGGAGAAAAGGACGTAGTTGTGGTATTCGAAAAACTCGTCGAAAGCCGCATCCATCATGCTTCCCGAAACCATCTGGGCGATGGAGCGTAGTCCCATGGCGAGAATGTTGTCACCCAGCATGTCTTCGCCCGACTTGTCAATGACGGCATGGATCTGCTTCTTGACGGCCGTGCGGTGGGCTTCCCGGTCGGGATTGGTAAAAGCCAGTACAGCTACGGCGACAACAAGGATGCCCACTATCGCCTTCGGCAACAGATGGCGGTTCTGTTTCTTTTTTCCGTCGTGTAATGGAGAGTTGCCTGCAGGGGGAGGTGGCGGCACCGGGGGAACACCGGCTGCAGCCCCGTTGTTGTCGGTATGGGTGTAGAACAGTGGTTTCAGGGTATCTACCTGCCATGCCGGCGTCCATGCAGCCATGCCCTCACACCATACCAGCGTTTCCTGTGCGATGTGCTTTTGCGCCAACTGGTCGAGACCGAAGGGGCCTGCCTGTTGACCGTTTTCTATGATGAAATATTCCATATTCAGCGTGTTTAGTGTGTTGCCTTCCACCATGCCGTTGTCTCCTTGCCGGCGAGGGCAGCAGCGTGCTTGCTGGGGTCGGAAATGGTAAGTCCGGAGTTGGTGGAAACCGGTATTAATATCGTCGAATGGCTGTTGTCATCGTCCATGGCCTGACCCGTGTACTGGATGGCCTTTACGGTTGCCGCCATCTGTGTCTCGAATTTGCTTTTCAGCACCGTGTTTACATGGAGGCTGTCCACATAGTTGCCAAGGTCGTAGAACAGAGAGGGCGTCATCGCATTGAAGTATTGTACGCCAGCCAGCGCGTCGTCGGTGATGGTATATTTCTGGTTGATTTCTTTCATGACAGCAGCCAGCTTGTCCATCTGTCGGCAGTCGATAGCCGACAGACTGGCATAGGGATATGACGAGTTGCTGTAGTAAGTAGTGTAGGTGGAGACAAGGCTCGTATAGTTGGGGGTAGCCGTGTTGAGATAGTTCCACACGCTGGCATACGGCATGCCCTGGTCCATGATGGTATAGGAAGAAGCGACCAGGAAATTGGTAGCTTCACGCAGTTCGTATGCCGTCTCGGCATTTGCCATGAAACAGGCATCGAAGAGGATATACTGCATCTTTATCCCGTTGGCCTTTATGGCATCGGAGAGTGTGGTAATGTCGAAGGCAAAGTCGCGCGTGGAGGTACTGCCAAAGAGCCTGTATTTGGACTCTTGTTCTGCGGCCATATTGGCTTTTGCCTTTGCTGCACTGCTCGATCCTATCCAGTCTTCGGCGCGTATCCATCCCAGTCCGTGCCCCCCGATGATCATGGCATAGTTGAGGGCTTCTGCCTTGTCCTTCACGGTCCCGATGATGGAAGCCAGTCCGTCGGTGGTGGTGTAGTCGTGCCCCTCGTAGGTGGCGACGGGCGTGTGGTCTACGGCGTAGGTGCTGGTGTTGTAGGTCTGTTCGAAGAGTTCGCTCTCCTTTGCCGACCTGCTGAAGAACACGAATACGCGGGTATTGTTGAGTCCCTTGTTCTTCTTGATGGCATATTCTATGCTGTCCAGGTTATGCTGCAGACAAGAGTATAGTCCGTTGCTTGTATAGGAACCTGTCCACGGGAACATGACAAGTACGGTCTGCTTGTTGACGCTGCTCACGTCAAACGCTTCGTCGTTGCACCCTGTAAAGGTAAGGGCAAGCGACACAAGACCTAAAAACAAAATAAAAATCCTTTTCATCATCATACGGGTTTCGGGTATGGAAGTCTTGTTGTTTAACAGGTGTTTTCTTGTTAAACATAAGATTAAAGCATCAAACGATAAGTATATGATATTCACCGCATAACGATGGATATCAATACTTGTCGTTTAATGCTGTCGTAATATACATGCGTTACTTCTTGCGAAGCTCCTCGATGGTAGCCTTGAGGGCGGCTATCTTCTCCACGGAGTCGCTTTCCTTCTTGCGCTCCAGGGCTACAACCTTCTCGGGGGCATGTGCCACGAAATTCTCGTTGCCGAGCTTCTTGCGCACGCCGGCGAGGAAGCCTTCCAGATGCTTGAGCTGAGCCTCGGCCTTCTCTATCTCTGCAGCCACGTCGATGAGGTCGCCCAATGGCACGGCAAACTCGTCGGTGCCCACCATGAAGCTGGAGGCGTCGGCGCTCTTTTCGGCAATGACCTCAATCTTGTCGAGGTTGGCCATCTTGAGCGTCACGTCGTCGTAGGCATCGTAGTCGTTCTTGCCTACCACCTGTAGGGTGAGCTGGTCTTTCTGGGCAATGTTCTTCTGGTTGCGTACGGTACGCACGCCAGCGATGATCTGCTTCACGCTCTCGATGTCGGCAGCGAGCTTCTGCTCCTCGGCGGTGGGGGCGGGAATCTCCAACTTCTCGCGCATGATGCTCTCGCCGTCCTGGCGGTCGTAGATGTGCTGCCACAACTCCTCGGTGATGAACGGCATGAAGGGATGGAGCATCTTCAGCAGGGCATCGAAGAAGCGGAGCGTCGCATCGTAGCTCTTCTGGTCGATGGGCTGGCCGTAGGCGGGCTTCACCATCTCCAGGTACCAAGACGAGAACTCGTCCCAGAACAACTTGTAGACGGTCATCAGCGCCTCGGAGATACGGTAGTCCTTGAACTGCTTGTCCATCTCGGCGTTCACCTCCTTCAGTTTGGCTTCGAACCACTTCACGGCTATCTCGGCGCTCTTAGGCTGCTCGATGTCAGCGGTCTCCCAACCCTTTACGAGGCGGAAGGCGTTCCAAATCTTGTTGTTGAAGTTGCGTCCCTGCTCGCAGAGGCTCTCGTCGAAGAGAATGTCGTTGCCGGCAGGGGCAGAGAGCATCATGCCCATGCGCACACCATCGGCGCCAAACTTGTCGATGAGGTCGATGGGGTCGGGCGAGTTGCCGAGGCTCTTGCTCATCTTGCGTCCCAACTTGTCGCGCACGATGCCCGTGAAGTAAACGTGGCGGAACGGCATCTTGCCACGATACTCGTAGCCTGCCATGATCATGCGTGCCACCCAGAAGAAGATGATGTCCGGACCGGTCACGAGGTCGCTCGTAGGATAATAATAGTTGATTTCCTCGTTGTCGGGATGTTCGATGCCGTCGAAGAGGGAGATAGGCCAGAGCCATGAAGAGAACCAGGTGTCGAGGCAGTCGCTCTCCTGCTCCAGGTCTTCAGCCTTCACGTCGGCCTTCTTCTCCTGTGCGAGTTTCAGAGCCTCCTCGGCGGTCTCGGCCACTACGAAGTCTTGCTTGCCGTTGTTGTCGAAGTAGTAGGCAGGGATGCGATGGCCCCACCAGAGCTGGCGGCTGATACACCAGTCCTTGATGTTCTCCAGCCAGTGGCGGTAGGTGTTCTTGTATTTCTTGGGATAGAACTCGATGTCGTCGTCCATCACAGGCGCGAGGGCGATGTCGGCAAAGTGCTGCATCTTGAGGAACCACTGTGTAGAGAGCTTGGGCTCGATAGGCACATTGGTGCGCTCGGAGAATCCCACCTTATTATTATAGTCTTCCACCTTCTCCATGAGTCCGGCATCCTGCAGGTCGACGGCTATCTGCTTGCGCACGTCCATGCGGTCCTGACCCACATACATGCCGGCGGCCTCGCTGATGGTACCGTTGTCATTGAATATGTCGATGGTCTGCAGACCGTGCTTCAGTCCGAGAGCGTGGTCGTTTACGTCGTGGGCGGGGGTCACTTTCAGACAGCCCGTACCAAACTCGATGTCTACATAAGAGTCCTCGATGACGGGAATCTCACGGTTCACCAACGGCACGATGACGTGTTTGCCCTTCAGCCATGTGTTCTTCTTGTCCTCGGGGTTGATGCACATGGCAGAGTCGCCCATGATGGTCTCGGGACGTGTGGTAGCCACCACGGCATAGTAGCCCTTCCCGTCCTTGTGCATCACGTTGCCTTCCTCCACCTGCTGGCAGTCCTGCTCCACTACATAATATTTCAGATAGTACAGCTTGGAGTGTTCGTCCTTATAGATTACCTCCTCGTCGGAGAGGGCGGTCTGTGCCTTGGGGTCCCAGTTCACCATGCGTGCGCCGCGATAGATCAAGCCCTTCTGATAGAGGTCGCAGAATACATGGATGACGGCCTTGGAACGCGTTTCGTCCATGGTGAAGGAGGTACGGTCCCAGTCGCAGCTGGCACCCAGTCGGCGCAACTGCTTGAGGATGATGCCGCCGTGCTCATGTGTCCAGTCCCATGCGTGCTTGAGAAATTCGTCGCGGGTGAGGTCGGTCTTCTTGATACCCTGCTGTGCAAGGCGGTTCACCACCTTGGCCTCCGTGGCGATGCTGGCGTGGTCGGTACCCGGTACCCAGCATGCGTTCTTGCTCTCCATGCGTGCGCGGCGCACAAGAATGTCCTGTATGGTGTTGTTGAGCATGTGGCCCATATGGAGCACACCCGTCACGTTGGGCGGTGGGATAACCACCGTATAAGGTTCACGACCGTCTGGCTTGGAGCTGAAAAGCTTGTTGTCGAGCCAGTACTGATACCATTTACTTTCCACTGCCTGTGGATCGTACTTCGTTGCTAATTCCATTGTTAAATATCTATTTTTATTCTTTTTCTTTCTTTTTTACATAAAAAACGCTGCAAAGTTACTACTTTTTGGGCGAAAATATTGTATCTTTGCATAGAATAATCAAAAAAGTTGTATCAGTCTAATAATCAGAGAAGTTGCTGCGACTGGATAATTTTTGGTAACGATTTAGCGAAAGTCAAGCCGCTTTTGGCTGCTTTGCTTTGCATAATGTTTCAAACAACTCTTGCGGTTGCAAAGATATGGCATTTATTTCATAACGCCAAATATTTTAGTAGCCATGTTCGCTACAATTACAAAATAATCAGTAAATTAGGAATAGCAATAGAGAATGTTCAAAAGTGGACATTCTCTATTGCTATTTCCATTTCGCCGAACTCAATCATCGCATTGAACAGGCTTACTTTGTTGGCTTTTCGCAAATTTTCCAATGTAATATCGGCTTCATGAATGATTCCCTTGTCCAAGAGAGCGGCTCTTTTAGTGCCAGGCAATAATGGTAGTCTGGGAGTTATCCAATGCTCACCATCATATATGGCGAGGTTTGTGAATGAGGTATCTGTTAAAAGTCCATGTTTGACGATGATGATTTCGTCAAACTCTCCTTTCTTTTCAACCAAGGCATTGAGACGGCTGCGGTCGGTACTTTTGTAGTCATACACTATCGTGTCGTCTTCAACAACTTGCAAGGAGTTTATATTTCTCATGGAGTACGAAGCATATTCTACTGTTTCAATGCCTTGCTCGCCATACACTACTCTCGCCTTGTAAAAATCCATGCTCGATGTTGGATTTATCAGTCTTTCCAATGAAGGCATGGGCGCATTGCATAGCAAAGGGAAGAATTTTCTGATGGTTCTTTCCATTCTTTCCTGATGGTATGCAAGAGATTGTGCCTTTCCATCCTTAACCTTTATTGTTTCTACGAATTGCTGTGCCATATCAAAATCTGTTCTATTCAAAAGGAAGATACACTTTCTGTAACACTTCCTCGTATTCTTTCCTGCAATCACTCTTTGAGGTGATGCCTCCTCCTGCCTTGAAATACGTTTCCTGCCCGTTCTGTTCAAGAAAGCGTATAATTACAGCCGAGTTGAGTTCACCATTATTATATATGCCCATAACCCCTGTATAAAATCCACGGTCATAGCCTTCCGCCTCATGGATTATTTCCATCGTCTTGTCCTTTGGCGCACCTGTGATAGAACCTGCTGGCAGCATAGCAGCTAAGATGTCACCGATATGCTTTTGGTAGTCAGACGGCAACTTGCCGCTTATCTCGGAACTGGTCTGAAGAATGTCCCCCTTGTTGGTATGGAGCACATCTATATAACGGTATCTGTCCACCCTTACATGTTCCGCCACACGGCTAAGGTCGTTGCGAATCAAGTCAACGATGGTGGCATGTTCCGCGGTTTCTTTCTCATCGTCCATCAAAACTTGTGCGGCATTGGGTATGGAAGCGTCAATTGTACCCTTCATCGGATATGAATAAATCATTTCGTCCTTTATCCTCACGAATGTTTCCGGCGAGAAGCACACGAACTGCCTATTGTCATTCTTGTCTTTCAGCAGAATTTTGTACTTACCTTTAGCCCGTAGGAAGATGTCCTCAAAGGGAAGGTCACAGTCCACAGCCACCTTGCAGGTAAGGTTGGCAAGATAGCTGTTGCCACGCAAGATGTTGCTTTTGACGGTCTCGAAATTTTTCTTGTAATCTCCAAAGTTCGGCTCATGCACTTTCCACATCGGCTGTTTGGCAACCGCAGAGAGCGACTGCCGTTTTACGTTTGTGATGCCTTCAAAGTCATAAAGACACTCATGGGAATCTATCTCTGACAGTTTCTGTATATATGCTTCCGTACCAGCATAGTTGATTACAAAAAGGAATGGCTCCTCTCTGTCAGCCAAATCGTTGAGACGGTCTATTATATTCTGTTTCATTGTTTTGCCGTATAAAAATGCAAAATTATACCATTTGTGAGAGAACGCCAAAAATATCAGTAGCCATGTTAGCTACGTCTGCGCTTTTGTCCGATTTTTAGGCGAGTTTTACGTTAAAATCACAACACTTTTAGAATATGTTACCATAAAATAGTCCGACCTGTACGGTTGAAAAAAATCAGTGGAGCATGAGAGTCATCGTGGCAATCATCGCATTATTCGTCATCGTATTTCTAAATTTATTCGCTCTGGAAGGAAGTCCTAAGATTCCCTTCGTACATGACTATCACAAGGTGATGACCGCCGAAAAGCCACTCATGCGCAACAATGAGACGGCAAAGAAATACAGGTCATTCCGCCGCTTCTTTCACGAGAAGAAAATGCACAACGCCTATGCCGATGCATCGGCCAGAAAGCCCCACTTTACAGGAAATGGTAGCCTGCTCACCGATAAATATCTCAGAGAGTGGAACGAACCGCGCATGGGAAACAGAGCTGCATGGTATGTAAACTGGGACAAGCAATCGCAGCTTTCGCTGAAACGCAACATCAGTCACAGCAACCAGCTCATGGGCGAATGGCTGTTCATCAATCCGAAAACTGGAGCGCTCAGTACTAAGGTAGTTTTTTGCACTGAAAATTTCTTTTGAGATGACAAAAATATCTTTTGTTGGTAAGAGGCGACCTTAACCGCATATTTTTCACTAATCGCAGGCATAAAAGTCACTTTTGTGCTTACCGGAACTAAAATTTAGACTTGTGAAAAGCTGTTAGACACAAATAATCTGCTGTGTATCAACAAGATAATCGCTATGATTATAGATTGGCAATTTAGACCTTATTTCTGGTCGTATTTCTCGGAAAATTTGTATTTTTGCAGACAAAAAACATAAAGAAATTAAGTTATGAAAAATTTTTATATTCACATCAGTTCATTGATTATTGTGGCTTTGGTGTTTATGTCGTCTTGCCAACACAAGCCTAATACTACGATAGCACAAGCATTGCTACTGGCAGGAGAACACCCGGATAGCGCCCTCGCACTCCTGAACAACATGCAGTTCAGTGAACTGGGCAAGTCTGAACAGGCAAAGTACGCTGTTGTGTATACAATGGCACAAGATAAGTCGGGGTTGGATGTGGACGAAGATTCGCTAATTCGCATTGGATACAACTGGTATGAAAAGCATCCCGAAGATTCCCTTTATGCAAAATGCCAATACTATATGGGAAAATACTATATGCTAAATGATAGCACGGAGTTTGCCATCCGTTGTCTAGATCGCTCATATAAAGCGTCTGAAAAGATAGACGACATCCTTACGGAATGCCTTGCTTTGGAAAAACTTTCTAAAGTAGAGAAGATGACGGATGCCAAACAAGCTTTGCTTCATGCAAGAATGGCTATTGACAAATGTGAAAGAGATACGAGAACATCACTTGCCAATAAGATTTACTTCAGGTTGAACCTATGTGAGGCCCTTGAGTTTGCTGATAGCTCTGCTATAGCCCTAAAAGAATGTAAAACAGCTTTGAGCTTGGCAGAAGAATTAGGCGACTCACTAGTTTTTGCTGATACCTATCAAGA
>CAVKZC010000103.1:0-11178 GCA_963660455.1 Sphaerochaetaceae bacterium
CCACGCTTTTTTTGTGTCAGATTACATATTGACTGATACAAACAATACTCATGAACAAAAGAATAATTATACCGACTGTTGTCGTCTTACTGATTGCAATTATCATAATTGCCAAAAGTTGTGGAGGAGGAAGTAAAATTTCTCTTGAATGGAGTCCAATTTCGTCACAAGATGAAACTATTGATTCCATCGAACTAAACGTATATGTAGAAAACTCTGGGAGTATGGATGGCTACATGTGTGATGGTTCAAACCTAAAGGATGCAGTTTTTGATTATGTAAGTGATTTAAGAGCGAAATGTAAGAAAAATAATCTTTCTTATATTAATAGTAAAATTATTCCCTGCAATGTAACACTGGAAAATTACATCCAAAATCTCAATGCTTTATCTTTCGCAAACGCAGGTGGGAATCGTGCCAACACTGATTTACGAAATATTTTTGATATGATGTTGCAAAAACAGAAGAAGAATACATTAACCGTTTTTGTATCAGACTGCATATTGGATATTCCTCAAAACGCGGTGAATTTCTTTGGTAATTGTCAAGTCTCAATAAAAAATACTTTCAACCAAGCACTAGCAAAGAATCCTAAGTTAGGTGTACAAATAATCAAATTACAATCAAAATTCAATGGTTTTTGGTACTGTGGACAAAACAAAGAGCTGCTTAATGATGTGAAACGCCCATATTACATTTGGGTTATAGGAGACAAAAATATACTGGCAAAAATCAATAAGGAAGTTCCTTATGGAAATATTATCGGTGGTGTTGATAACTATTGTGCTTTTTCCATGTCAGATAAGATTCCTTTCGATATTGACAGGAAGCGATATGTTATAAATCATACAAACAAAATAAGCATTGATATTTTAGCGGATTTATCTCACTCTTTACAAAGTGAAAGCACATTAGCTGACATAAACAATTATTCAGTATCAAATCCGACTCAAGTAAGGGTCGTTTCATCTGAACGAATTACTGCAAACAACAGCAAGTTTAGTCATGTGCTAAAAGTAGAAGCCGAAAATCCGCAAAATCTAAATTCCGAGACGGTCACAATTCGGTTTCCAAAAATGCCTTCGTGGGTTAGCTCAACAAATGATGATACCGGAAAGAATGCAAAACAAAATTTGGGCAAAACAACAGGCATATTCTACTTAATAAATGGCGTATCAGAAGCATATAGCTCATCTATTCCATATGGTGAGATTTCATTTAAAATAAAAAAATAGAAACTAACATGGGTGAATTTTTCGGAAGTATTTATTGTTGGCTTGAAGATTTCTTCGGGCTGGAATTAGCAAACTATCTTTGGGGAGAGTCTGCAACAGAACAAGGCAGCAACATGTTTATTGGTATTGGTCTTGCAATGTTGTTAACAACTCTTGCCATTACAGTTATATACTACTATGTGGTGAATCATCCGCGATTAAACAATTGGTGGGGATGGCTAATATTTTTAGGGGCAAATGCTATCATCAATTTTATTGTAGGATGGCAGTGGATCCTAAAAGACTTTTATGCTGGAAAGATGGTAACAGTAAGTAAAACAACAGGGAAAGTTGAGGATTTGCCGATTGACACATCTGATATATTGGCGTTTGGAGTTACCAACATGATAGATTCAATCATTGCATTTATTCTTATCTCCTACATAATCAAATGGTGGAGTTCTAATTGCTCAAGAGCACCATTTTAACTAATTAAATATGGCAAAGTTATATATTTTTGGAATTGGTGGAACAGGAGCTCGTGTTCTTCGCTCATTTACCATGATGTTGGCAGCTGGTGTAGACATCAAGGTTGACGATGTGGTGCCTATTATTATAGACCCGGATGCCTCCAACGCAGACTTGACTCGTACCGTACAACTTATGAACACGTATCGTTCGGTTCGTACAAACCTCACATTTACGCAAGAAATAAACACACCTTTCTTTAGGAAGGAGTTAATGCAGATTCTACCTAATTATACGCTGCGTATAGAGGATACTGATGATAAGTCTTTTAAGCAATTTATCGATTTGTCGTCGATGGATAAATCAACGCAGGCACTGATGCGTATATTGTTTTCTGAAAAGAACCTCCAATCTTCGATGGATGTTGGTTTCAAGGGAAATCCCAATATAGGCAGTGTTGTCCTGAATCAGATTGTAGAGTCAGAAAACTTTTCGACTTTTGCAAACAGTTTTGCGCAGGGGGATAAAATTTTTATCATAAGTTCAATATTTGGAGGTACAGGTGCTAGCGGATTTCCTCTACTGCTAAAGACATTGCGTACCAACAATGTTATACCAAACAATGATTTGATAAACAATGCAGAAATTGGAGCTATTACTTTGTTGCCGTATTTCAAGCTTGAGCAAAGTGATGAAAGCGAAATAGACTCTTCAACGTTTATTTCTAAGACAAAATCCGCTTTAGCCTATTACGAGAACAACATCAGCCGTAACAGTTCAATCAACGCATTGTATTATTTGGCAGATGATGTGTCAAACATATATCAAAACCATGAGGGAGGTTCTATGCAAAAGAATGATGCACATCTAGTAGAATTCTTGGCAGCTACTGCTATTGTGGACTTTTGCAACAAGCAACATTCAGCTACGGTAAATAAAGAGCTAGGGCTTCGTGATTTGTCTGATAGCGTGACATTTGATTCATTTTACGAGGAGCAACAACGCCAGTTGTTTGAGCCTTTGACTGAATTTATAATGATGGGTAACTGCCTTACAGACAAATTCAATTATTACAGTTCGAAGTCGTTCAATGCAAACAACGACAATTTCAAGGATATATATAGTTCCTCCTTTATGTCATATTTAATCAATATCTGTGAGGACTATAAACAATGGCTTGGTGAGATGAAAGGCAACAAACGTTCGCTAGACTTGTTCAATCTCCACACGAAGGACAAACCGTTTGAGGTCGTAACTGGAAGAAAACCGAAGAAGGTCTTCAGTACTAAATCTGACTATGACTTAGTTACAGACCGTTTGAACTCCGCCATTAAGAAATGCCATAGTAAGGAAGATGCAGATAAATTCCTTGAGATGTATTTCTTGGGAACAGAAAAATTGATAAAAGAGAAGTTTAATTCATAGAACTATTAACATGTCCAAAATATTCAGACTATATAAAGAAGGTGCCTCGACTTATAAAGGGTGGAATGAAAATCCGGCCTTTCCGTACACCTCCACTGCAAGAGAAACCATCGCAGATCCAGATGGTGCTAGTGCAAAAAACGAGATTACTTCCATTCCTTCGCCATTTGCAAGAATTGACCTTGTTAAAACGGCGTTCAAGGAAGTATGTCGTCGTGCAAGTGCTAACCTAAAAGAGTTAGACGGGAATACCATTTTTCATAAAATGGTATCAGATACTTTTGATGTTGGAGAAATATTTTTCAACATTGACAAGTTGAATAGCAAGGTTGAAATTATTACATGTGATTGTTCTGCAATACTTCAGAACTTGAAAAACGATAACAATCCAAGTCACTACTATGTAGCAGACTCTCTAGAAAAATTTCTGAAATCTGATGCAAAAACATATAATTTTGCTCAGATGAACAACATTTACTTGTTGAATTATACAAATGGACCGGATGAGTTGAACATAATAGGTGCGACTTCTCCTGCAACACTTTTCTTTAGTGGGGCCAACAAGTTAGATTATATAAATGACATTTTCTTCTCGAATAACGACAAACCGTTTGACAATGAGTACCAGCCTTTGTACAAACGCGATTTTGAGTACTTAAAAGCGTGGTGGACATTACGAAAGACAAACTCGAACTTCTCCTCTTTATTCCCAGAAATTGATGAATATTTGAATCTGACATTCCGTGCAATAAAAGATGCAAATAAGAAAAACGAGCTTACTGCAATAACAGCACAATCACTTACAGACTATTCCGTGATAGATGTAAAGAGCAACAATCATAGTGATCAGGTTGAAGTCTTAGGTATCAATTTGCTTAAGAAAAAGACAGGCATGACAAACTCTGTTAGTGAGTTTACTATAAAATCTGTCATCCAAGATCTTTCTAGTCTTCCATTGGTACTTCCTGTGGAATCAGGCAACAAGTATGCAAATCTAAATTACGTTAATGGCATTTGGGGAAAGACAAACAAAGCTCCATATCAGGTGAATGAAGACTTGCAGAGTAGGCTTTTGCCATTCGATGGGACGCAATATCCATATCTCACAATTAGTGACTTCTTGGAGGATTGTGTTATAAGAATTCCGCATTCCTTAAACAGTAAAGCTTATTTTGATGGCAATATTAAAAGCAACAAAGAAAACAAATCTTACCTATTGCCTATTAAGCCACTATATTTTAAGTATTTCGATGCCGAGCTGCTAAAATCTACCATGTCCGATGGTAAGGCTGCTTTCGAAATGAATGTAGTTGCAGGTGGCTCAATCAATGTAACGTTGAGAATACCAATTTTAGGTAATAGCCAAATTTGCTATATTGAATATCAGCGTTTGTACTATATTGACAGACAACCTTCAATTGATGCGAACAACAATGAAGGAGGAATGACCGACTTGGAATTTACAGGCTTCATTATGCCTGGGGTTAGATTTCAACAAGAATCAGACGCTTTCTATACGATTTCATGTGTGAGTCCTTATCTTACGCAAGCAAAGATGCAATTCTATAAAGACGGAGAAGCCCTCCGCAACATTCCAATGGATTGCCGAAATCAACAGCGTGGCGTGTCTGACTACAAGGCTGAAACATATACCATAAGTCAAAGCAATTTTGATGTTGTCCGTATTGTATGCAATAATGGATTTGGTGGTATGCTTGTTCCTCAATTCTCTACTCATCAAGGTCTAGACGTGTATGAATTCGCTGTGGATTTAGGAACATCTAATACCCATATAGAAATGAAGAAAGCCACAGATAATGGATCTGTTCCTTTCTCATGCAACGAGTCTGATGGAATTATGAGTAAATTCTTTGTTCCATCATACGATTATATTGAAGGAAATAGAATTTCGCTTGACACTATATTGGATGACGAAAATGATGTAATAAACGCAGACTTTCTCCCATCTATAATTGGTGATGATAGCGATTTCAGCTTTCCTACCCGTACAGTTTTGTCTTGTGCAAAATGTATTAATTGGAATGATGCATTGCGTGTCTTTGGTTTGTTGAACTTTAGCATGACTTACGACAAAAGAAGTCCTTTGGCATACAACGCTGAACCTTTAGTTAACATTAAGTGGAGTAATGACGAAAATTCGCAAGCTGCGATGCAGCTTTACATTGAGAATCTATTGTTGATTATCCGCAATAAGGTCGTCGTAAAGAATGGAAATCTGGCGCAAACCAAGATAACTTGGTTCTATCCAAGTAGTATGTCGCAACGAAGATTGGCGCAACTCCGTACTGCGTGGAATACAGCTTATGCCAAGCTGTTCACAACAAGTGGTAATACAATAGACGAGTCTGAGTCTGAAGCTCCCATTCAATATTATTTCCGCAGATATGCAACAGCTACAAATTTGGTTAATATAGACATTGGCGGCGGAACGACCGATGTGGCTTTCTCGGAAGGAGGTGATGTAAAATACATTACGTCCTTTAGATTTGCAGCTAATTCATTGTTTGAAGATTCTTTTTCAGACATCAATCCCAACAATGGAATTATCGACTGGTTTAAAGTAGATATTTCTGAGCTATTGAAAACGAAGACAAACTCAGATTTAGTCAATATTTTTAACCGGAATGACGGGCATCCAGCTAACATGGCTTCGTTCTTTTTCTCATTGAAGGAAAACTCGGCAACTAGCGAAATAGCAAATAGCAAAATTGACTTTAATGTAATATTGCAAAACGATGACAAGTTTAAAATTGTCTTCATTATTTTCTATACCGCTATTATCTATCATGTGGCTCAAATAGTCAAGACGAAAAATCTTAATGTACCTCGGCATATTGCATTTAGTGGTAATGGAAGCAAGATTGTTAATGTATTGACATCTGACGCTAAAATCTTGGCAAACTATACAAAGCTTGTTTTTGAAAGAATCTTAGGAAAGCCATATGGCAACACCTTAGAAATTCTAGGATTAGACAATTCATCAAATCCTAAGGAGGCAACATGTAAGGGTGGTTTATTGCCTATGAAGCAACAGACAATACCTGAGAAAATAATTCTTAAGACCTCGTCAGGAGACTTGGCTACTAATAGTGATACGTATTCATCTTTGGATAATGCGACAAGAAATCAAATCGTTAAATCTGTCGAACGTTTCTTTGATTTCGTGCTTAATGAAATGCCGTTGTCTTTTAATTTTGATGACAATTTCGGCGTTTCTTTGAAGTCGCTATCACTGGCAAAAGAAGAATGCCTAAAGGATCTGAATACATACCTTGACAAGGGTATTGACATTTCCATTAGCGAGTCTGGAAATAAGGAAAATAAAATTGAAGACACATTGTCTTTTCATCCTATAAAGGGAGCAATACAGGCATTGTCTGAGAAAATTGAAGAATATTTTAGAACTCATGTATGATATGAAAAGTAGAGTTGTATTTTTAGTATTATCAGCGTTACTTATGGTTATGGCTGGGTGTGAAAACAACCAGCCTACCCAACCTGATTCTAATGTGTCTAACATTGAAATGTTGTCTGATTCAATTAAGCAACAGTTAGTAAAGCAAGATTCTCTGTCTAAGGAATTGTTACATCAAGTTGATACCTTGACTACTGAGTTAAATTCAGCAAAGTCTGAAATTGAACAATTGAGAACAAGTGTTGAGCAAAAGGAAGCTCAGGGATTTTTGTGGAATATTCTGCCATTGATTATTGGTTGTTTAGCCTTAATCATTGCTATCATTGTTGGTGTTTGTACAAGACATGATGTTGAAAAAGATGATGTCAGAAGTATCCTTAACGAACACTTGAGAAACATCGGTTTATTAGAATTAAAGCAACGTGTTTCATTACTCATAAATAGTCGTAGTCAACAAAAGGTGAGTAATCAAGTTTCAACTGGTGACATTATCGACATAGAACAACGAATCAATGTACTGGAAAGTAAAATTGCAAAAGTAGAAGACTTAGTTTCTTCACCAACTCCGATGAACCCAGATGCGACTCACGTGGGTGGAATGCCATTTTCGAAGCATTTGTATGCCAATTCAAATTCCAAAGAATTCTTCACAAATGTACTTGAGACTAAACAAGACACATGCGTTTATATCATAGACTTGAATTCAGCAACAAAGGGAGAATTTGACATAATATCAATTGAAAAAATAAAGCAAAGAAATGGCTGGGATTCTGTCATAGAATACACCGGAGATTGCACTATCAATGAAGCCAAAAGTTTTAAGACCAACAAACGTGGCAAATGTGAGAAAGTTTCAGATGTTACATGGAAGGTCATTGAGAAATTAAAAATAACAATATCGAAGTAACTTATGTCTATAATAGTTCCAATAATTGTCATCATAATCATCCTTGCACAAATATACTTCTTTAGTAAGAATATAAAGAGGATGAATGAATATAGAAGAATCTTCGAGAAAGAAGGATCTTGGGGTATCAATCATAATATTGAAACAGGTTTTGTTTCAGGAATCAGAGGTGAAGGTAACGCTGTTTTTGAGTCTATCAAAGATTCAATAAACAAGTATCTTGGCAACAACTCTGGCTCGGTAATTGATTTTCAACTTCTAAAAGATGCGGTAGATCGTCATTGTGATTCTGTCGAAAATGATGTAAACACTCTAACTCCAATTCCGCTTTACTGTGGCTTAGCAGGAACCATGGCTGGAGTTATTGTTGGTTTGACCTCTCTTTTGTATACAGGAAGTATCACTGCGTTGCTTTCATCTGGATCTGGTAATTTCGGGGCTGCAGCTAATGGCGTTAATGACTTGCTATCAGGTGTGGCATGGGCAATGTTAGCAAGTATTTGTGGTATTATCTTTACGACATGGGGCTCAATTCTTTTCAAAAGTCGCAAAATACAAGGTGAAGGTGGTAAGAATACTTTTTTGGCATGGCTTCAGGCAAGATTACTTCCTGAATTACCTTCCGATACTTCTGATGCATTGAACCGTTTGGTAAAGAACCTTAATAAATTCAATGATACTTTTGCAGGAAATACAACGGATTTGCGGGGCGCACTGCGTGAAGTAAATCAATCTTATCGCATTCAAGCTGACATTATTAAGGCAGTCCATGATATGGATGTAATGAAGATGGCAAAGGCGAATGTTCAAGTATTGAAAGAATTGAAAGAATGTACGGATAAGCTAGAACAATTCAACGCATACCTTGATGATATCCATGGTTATACCGATGCTATACATACATTTACTTCTCAGTTTGAATGCGAAGCAAGAAGAATAAATGTATTAGAGGAGATACGGGATTTCTTTACAAGGCATAAAGCAGAGATTTCCAAGGATACTGCAGACGTTGATGTAGCCTTACGAAAGGCATTAGATACTCTTAAAGAAAGTGCATCGTCTAATTCTTCTGAATTAAACAAGACTCTCACAGAACAGGCTGAAACATTCAAAGACATCATAAAACAAGAAAAAGATGCATTTGAAGAAGTAAGCAACGATATAAAAACTAAGTTTAGTGCTGAAATTAAACAGTTTCCGCAACTTGAGAAGAAATTGTCTGAAATATCTGTCATTCCATCTAAATTAGATACACTAATCGATCGGATGGAAAGTTCGAATGCAAAATTGGCTTCCAATGTCTCTGAAACAATGAAACAAACATCGAGGGAGTTAATGAAAATTCATTCCATAGGTGGTACAAGTGTTTCTGGTACTCTAGGCGGTGGCTTCCCATCTTGGATGAAATGGACAATCGTTGCATCTGCAATTATAATAGCATTAGCTTGTGTAACAAATACTGTTCATAATATAGTGAATACAGACAACAATTATAAAACAGAAGAACTTGGCTCAAGTGTTGTTGATACGACAGCAGTAGAACCCATTGATACAATCAGTAGAGATTCTGTTCATCATTAAATTAGAATTATGCAACCCAAAAAAGAATCATTCTTTTGGACAAGCTATTCAGACTTGATGACAAGTCTCTTTTTCATCATGCTGACATTGTTCGTACTTGTAATTGTGCTGCTTCATAAGAGAATGGAAGCAACAGAGAATCAATTGCAAGCTATTAAGAAAGTGGAGGCTTCAACGAAAGAACTTGACAAGTCTGATTATTACGCTTATAAAAAGGAATATAAGAAATATGTATTGGATGTGCGGTGCTATTTTGAAGAGTTAAAATCGGATTTGAGTGATTTGCAAACAGATACAGAAAAATTGAAAGCGGCAGGTGTTGAATTGCAAAGCTTCTTGAAGAGAAATTCAACGAACCAATATTTGTTGATTATCGAAGGACAAGCTTCACGTAATTCTGTTAAGCAAACAGACCAAAACTACCGTTTAAGTTTTCAACGTGCACTCACATTGATGAAATTTTGGAAAGACGTTTGTCATATAGATTTTGGAACTAACTGTGAAATACAAATTGCAGGTAGCGGCGATGGTCGCTATAATTTTGGATTTACAGGTGGCGAAGATAATGCCAAGTTTACAGAATTAGACAATACTTTAATGAGAGAACGTGGACAAAATGAACACGAGAACCAAAGGTTTGTTATTCATATTATACCCAAAAACATTATTCAGAATGCGCAAAATTAAATTATTAGTAGTAACGCTAGGATTCCTAATTGTTGTTTCCTGCGCACACAAGTCAGGGCATAATCGAAAAGAACGAACTCCTCATAATAGCGAAGTAGCAAAGGAAAACCCTCAAAAGAGTTCCTCAAATCTTACGGTCAAGAAATCATCTTGTAAAACTATCCTTGAAGGTTCTGAAATCTTCAGGCGATACAATAGTGCCATTTTTATGGTTTATACAACTGATGGAAGTAACGTATATCAAGGGTCTGGTTTCTTTATTGGTGAGAATGGACTGGCTGTAAGCAATTACCATGTTTTCAAAGGTACCGGAATTGGTGCAGAAGCAATAAAAATGCCAAATGACGATACTGCATACAAAGTCGCAGAAATATATCAAAGGAATGAGGAAGAGGATTTTATCCTTTTCCGTGTAGAATATGACAATGACAATTATCTTACCATTGCATCGAAACGTCCTGAAATCGGTCAACGCGTTTTTGCCATAGGAAGTCCGCGTGGTCTTGAAAATACGTTCTCTTCTGGTGAAGTCTCTCAGTGGAGGGGAGATAATTTAATGCAGATAAGTGCTTTGATTGATCATGGTAGCAGTGGCGGAGCCCTGATAAATGAATATGGTGAGGTTGTGGGTATAACTTCTGGTACATTTGCCGATGGTTCACAAGCAAATTTAAATTACGCTTGGAGTATTGATGTCGTGAAACCGTATGTAAAATTTGAGTAAGAAAATGGAATACTTGAAGCTACTGTCTGTTTACATAATGTCACTAACTATTGTTGGATGTACATCTGACAATATTTATATCTGCACTGGGCCACAATCAGAAGTATATCACAGAACAGAAGATTGCGCAGGGCTTTCAAAATGTAGTGGTGTGATAAAATCCATCACAATTTCAAAAGCAGAAAAGATTGGACGTAGACCTTGTAAAATCTGTTTAGAGTAACATTAAAGTTAAAAACAATGGCAAAACAGACCAATTCTCCATGGCTAAAAGTGGTTATAGCTATACTATTACTGCTATGTCTTATGAACATGCCATATGGGTTCTATGTATTAGTACGATTGGGGGCTGCATTAGCCTTCGTTTATTTGTCATATGACTATTTCAAATCCAAGAACAACAGACTAGGACTTTGCTTTGCAGCTTTGGCATTGCTCTTTCAGCCATTCTTCAAAATCGCATTGGGACGAGCCATTTGGAATGTCATTGATGTGGTTGTTGCGGCAGGGTTGATTTATCTGATAGTAAAAGCTTTTAAGAAAAAGTGAGAAAATAGAGACACCGCTTGATTTTAAGTATTTAAATTAAAATCAAGCGGTTTTCATTGTGGTTGTTCCTTTAAGAATCTATAAAATTTACCACAACTTCTATTACCAATGAAACAAATTCATTATCTTTGCAAAAACATTTCTTATGGCAGAAGACATAAATCGTTTGAAGTTGATACTGGTCGAA
>CAVKZC010000104.1:0-11141 GCA_963660455.1 Sphaerochaetaceae bacterium
CCACGCCTGGGAGTTTCTTCAGAACGTCTTTCAGCGAGTTGTCTCGTTCGTTGGCGAAGCGGGTCAGGTCGAAGGATATTGTGTCACGCCCCGTGATGCGAGAGCCTTTCACCTGTACTTCCTTCAACACGAAAGCAGTGGAAGCCATCCTGATGATGGTTTCTTTTCCTGATGAAATCGCCGCTTTCTGCTTTTTGTAGCCCATACAGGTAGCTTGCAGCATGTCGCCGGTGTGCTTTTCTGATACAGGAAGCACGAAGGTGCCGTCGTCTTTGGTACGGGTAAACTTCAGCGGTTTGCCATTGCGGAGCAAAGTAACGGACACACCGGCGAGGCGATTATGTGTCAAAGAGTCTTCCACATAACCACGGATTTCGACAGGTGTATCGCCATCATCGAGCAGCATAGTGGAGTTTCTCTTGCCTTGCATCGCCATGGGGATGCAAATCAAGAGAAATAAAACGATGAAACAGTTTGTGATACTCTTCATATTCATATTGCTTCTGTCTTATTTCTGTTGAGCGACCGCAAAGGTATTGCCTTTTGGTCTTTTCGCCAAATATAAATATTCCTAAGATATTAACAGTTTCATCGTTTCGTGTTATTATCTTGTTATTGTAGTTCTATCGGGTTGAAGACATTCTTCTTGTTCATGAACTTTTTCATGTCTATAGGATTTCCTTTCTCGTCCTGTATCTTTGCATTTTTGATATTCAACCCTTCCAATACCATTCCTGGCGTGAACTTCACCTTCGCATTTCTCAGATCCTTTTGGCTGATTTCTTCTCTTTTCTCTTTTGTAATGGTGATGGGAGATGGTGTGTTTAATGTGCTCATGCCGATGGCTGAGAATTCAAATTCCTTGTTTTCATCGTATGCTTTCAAGATTAAGCCTGGCAATCCGCATAGTTTCCAAGGACCTTCTTGCAAAGGAATATCTTCCGCATACCAGGCGTACCACGTTCTTCCTTTAAAGCTGGTTTTTGGCTAGTTGGCAATGATAGCCGATGATGTTGGCGATGCTGTCTTGGATGAGTTGCCAATTTGGTGTTTCCGCATTTTCCGTACATTGGTAACTTTCCGTACCCAAAGCCTCTAGCTGGATAGTTTTGCCCACGGCAGGATAGTTCTTGTAATAGATGAAGGGAAAGCGTCCTCCCTTGGGTAAGTTGGAAAAGTCGAAGTTGCCAGTCTTGGCACTTGCTTGCATGATGGAATCTCTTACTTGTTTCGTTCTGTCATAGAACCATGTTACTTGGTTGCCGATGTCTAGCCGCATTTCACTGTCGGTATATATATAGGGCTTGATGGACGGATTGTTCACCCATTTCCCTTCATAAGTGATGCGATATTTTGCTTGGTCGATGTTCTCTTTCTCTCCATTGGTCAGTGAAGTTGAACGTATGGAGATTACATTTTGAGCTTTTGCGACAAAGCTACTCATGAGAATTGCTGCAGTAACTGCTAAGACAAATTTATGCATAATCTAATGTTCTCTGTTAGTCTGTTATCGTTCTATCGGGTTGAAAATATGCTTCTTGGGCTTCATCTTGATGGGCTTGCCGTTCTCGTCGGTTGCTTTGATGTCTCTGTACATATCGGCAAGGTCGCCCGCTCTTTGCTTTATCTTGGCGAGATCGGCTTGCGATACGATTTCGACCTTTTTCTCTTTTTTCTCATAGGTCAAGGCTGTTTCACCTTTGAGGTCTTCCATGCCGTTGGCATTGAGGTAGAATTGGTGCTGTGCATCGTAGGCACGAAGTACGAGACCGGGGAGGCCGTACAACTTCCAAGGACCTTCAGAGATGGGGATGTCCTCAGAATACCATACATACCAAGTTCTTCCCTTGAAATTGGCTTTCGCCAACTGGCACGGGTAGTTTAATATGGTCGTGCTGCTGTCGGGGACAAGTTGCCAGTCGGGAACCTCCATGTCTTCGATGCATTGGTAGGTGTTCATCGCAAAAGTTTCCTGGAACATGGTTTTTCCCTTCTCGGGGTAGTTCTTGAGAAATTGCCAGTTCATACATTTCACGGGTTCTGCCTTTTGTAAGTCGATGACGCCACCGCTGAGTATCATTTGGGTGACTTGCTCGCTCCATTGCTGCTCGGAGAGATTGTAGAAATGGCAGATGTTCTTGCCGATGTCGAGCCGCATCAGTGCCTGGCGGTAGATGTAGGGAGTCTGCGTGGTGTCGTTCACTTGCTTCGCCTCATAGGTAATGCGATAGTTCACCTGGTCCAACTTGAGCGTGTCCACTCCCGACCTCATCTGTGCTTTTGCGGGCATGTTGCCGATAGCAAGTATGGCTACCAAGATAAAGTTAAGTATTTTCATGTTCTTTTTGTTTATCTGCTTGCAAAAGTAATCATTTTGTGTCACACTGCAAAAAAATATAGCCTTTTACCATCATTTAATGGGAAAACGGATTTATACATAACAGAAAATACCAACATGATTCCGGTATGAACCATATTCTTATAGTGCAAAAAAGCACTTTCCTATGGTTGTTGGCAATTGCCATCGACGTTGTTGGCAACTGCCATCCACGTTGTTGACAATTGCCATCCACGTTGTTGACAACTGCCATCCACGTTGTTGACAATTGTCATCCACGTTGTTGACAATTGTCAAACACTGTATGAAACGGCATTCTCACAGCAAGACAACAAGGTTGTTGAGTACATGATGTTGCGTTTCTTGCAGTCTTCTGTTACCGTTCAATCGGATTGAAAGGCTCGGCTCGCTTGGAATGTGTCAAGACATGTTAACCTGATATGTATCTTATGTAAAGCAGATGAGAAAAAAGGTGTACACGGGCGAAGTTTGACGCGGAAACACTTGGTATTTCCACCTTATTATATTATATTTGCATCAATATTTTGCAATGTTTGCATCAATATTTTGCAGAATGCAGAGACTTCAGTATCTGCATGCCAGACCGTGGAAATGACTAAAAACGAAAATAACTAACAAAAACAACTAAAGTATGAAGTACAAGAAACTCGCTCTTACCCTTGCCGTGGGGGCCATGGCGACGAACATGCTGGCGCAGTCCGCCCCGCAGCTCAATGCCAACAACATCGACGAAGTAGTCAAGGCGATGACCCTTGAGGAGAAGGCCCAGATGCTTGTGGGCGGTGGCAACGACGGATTTGTGGGCAGCGGTGCCATGCTCGGCCATCAGAAGAAGTTTGTGCCCGGTGCTGCCGGCACCACCGTGGCCATTCCCCGCCTGGGCATTCCTGTCACCGTGAGGTGTGACGGTCCCGCAGGTGTCCACATCGACGCCCATCGAGACGGCGACAGCCGCGCTTATTATGCTACGGGATTCCCCATCGGCACCTGCCTGGCCTCCACTTGGAACACCGACTTGGTGCGCCGTGTGGGAGAGTGCATCGGCAACGAGACCAAGGAGTATGGCTGCGATGCTGTGCTCGGCCCGGGCATGAACCTGCACCGCAATCCGCTCTGCGGCCGCAACTTCGAGTATTATTCCGAGGATCCTATCGTGACAGGCTTGATGGGTACGGCCTTCGTGCTGGGCGTGCAGAGCCAGGGCGTGGGCGTGAGTGCCAAGCACTTTGCCGTCAACTCGCAGGAGAGCGACCGCACCCGTGTGGACGAGCGCCTCAGTCAGCGTGCCCTTCGCGAGCTTTACCTGAAGGGTTTCGAGATGATGGTGAAGAAGAGTAATCCCTGGACGCTGATGTCGGCCTATAACAAGATCAACGGCACCTATGCACAGGGCAACAAGGATTTGCTTACCAATATCCTCCGCAACGACTGGGGGTACAAAGGCATCGTGGAGACCGACTGGATTGGTATTCGTGAGGACTTGCCCGTGGAGCAGGAGGTGGCTGCAGGCAACGACCTGATGATGCCGGGTTATCCTGCGCAGGTAAAGGCCATCGTGGAAGCTGTGAACAACGGTAAGCTCGACATTGCCGACGTAGACCGCAACGTGCGCCGCGTGCTCGAATACATCGTGAAGACTCCCCGTTTCCATGGATATAAGTACAGCAACAACCCCGACCTGAAGGCGCATGCCGCCATCACACGCCAGAGCAGTACCGAGGGTATGGTGCTCTTGAAGAATGACGCTGCACTGCCCATCCGTGACTTAAAGACCGTGGCACTCTTCGGTGTCAACTCCTACGACTTTATGTCGGGCGGACTCGGTAGCGGTTGCGTGAACGTAGCCTACTCCGTAGATATGGTGACGGGCTTGAAAAACATCGGAGTGTCGACCACTCCCCAGCTCACCGAAATCTATCAGAACTATGTGAAGTATGCCAAGGCAAAGCTGAAGGCAGACAAGAACCCGATGATGTGGTTCCTCGACCAGGGCCAGCCCAAATTGGACGAGATAGAGATTTCCGAGCGTTGCGTGGCTCACGAGGAGCCGCTCGCCGATGCAGCCATCATCACCATCGGCCGTCAGGCAGGTGAGGGAATGGACCGCCAGATCAATGGCGAGTTCAATCTCAGCAAGGACGAGCAGGACATGATCTTCCGCGTATCGGATGCTTTCCACGCCAAGGGCAAGAAGGTGATAGTCATCATCAACTCCGGTTCGGTGATGGAGACCGCCAGTTGGAGAGACCGTGTGGACGCTATCCTCGTGGCTTGGCAGCCCGGTATCGAGGGCGGCAACTCTGTGGCAGACATCCTGACAGGCAAGGTGAATCCTTCGGGCAAGTTGACCATGACTTGGCCCATCGCCGCCACCGACCACCCTTCCACCGCCAACTTCGCCAAGGAGTACGACATGTACACCTATAAGAATATGGAAGGCTGGGGCAAGGGCTCTATCCCCGGTGTTGACTTCAGCAACCACGAGGAGGACATCTACGTGGGCTACCGCTACTTCGACACCTTCAAGAAGAACGTGGCTTACCCCTTCGGCTATGGCCTGAGCTATACCACCTTCGAGTTTGGCAAGCCCTCGGTGAAGGCCAACGGCAACAACATCGAGGTCTCAGTTACCGTGAAGAACACGGGCAAGGTTTCCGGCAAGCAGGTGGCAGAGGTTTACGTCACCGCTCCCAAGGGCGCTTACGAGAAGCCAGCCAAGGAGCTCAAGACCTTCGGTAAGACCAAGGAGTTGCAGCCCGGCGAGAGCCAGACCTTGAAGATGACTTTGGAGAAGCGCGACCTCGCCAGCTTCGACGAGGCCAACAGCCAGTGGAAGGCAGATGCCGGCAACTATCTCTTCCAGGTGGGCACCGACGTGGAGACCATCAAGGGCACCGCTACGCTGAAGGTGGCAGAATATACCGAGAAGGTAAGCAATGCCTGTGCACCGACGGTACAGTTGAACTATCTGAAGCAGAAGTAAACATACAGTGAATATCTAAGAAAAGAGGGTGTGTCATACGCAATGGCACACCCTCTTTTTTTGACTTGAAACGGGGTTGTTTATGATGCGAGTCCGGTAACACACACATCCTCGCCACTCTCTATCCAGAGGCGGTAAGTGTCCTCGCCTACGTATTTCTCTATCTCACCATGGCTTGCCACCGGGTGTCCCTGACAGTGGAAGAGAAGGTAGCCGGCACCCTCTGTAGCCTGTACACGGATGCTATCGTGGTCCATATATACCTTTATTTCGCCATGGGGCGTAGGTACTGCACCCTCCATAAACTCCAGTCCGCCGAGCACGGGCTTTATCTCAAACTCCTCGTATCCGGGCTTCACGGGTTTCACACCGAGGAAATACTTGCCCAACAGGTATACAGGACTGGCTCCCCAGGCATGGCACAGACTCTTGCCGTAAGGTCTGCCATACATGGCCAGGTGGTCGGCTATGGGGCGCAAGCCTTCAGCGTCCGTCGACGGATCGTAAGCTTCCCAGAACGAAGTGGCTCCATGAGCCAGCATGCCGCCCCAGTATTCCTTCATCCTGGCGAGCACCTCCTGCTGGTTGCCCAGTGAGCAGAGGGCTTCCAGTTCGTAGAACTGCATGTAAGGTGTGGTAATGGGCATCACCTTTTTGTCGTAGATGACATATTTGGCCACATCCTGTTTCTGTTCCTCGTTGAGGTAATCGAAGAAGATGGCAAACATGTTGGCGTAACGGGTCACCTCTCTGCTGCGCTTGCCGTTCACCACATTGTGTATCAAGGCATGGCGTGTCTCGTCCCAGAAGGTAGGCAAAAGTTTCTTGCGTAGGGAAGTGTAGAGACGGTAATAGTCTTCTTCGTCATGGCTGTTGCCCACGAGTCTTGCGCAGAGAGCCATGGTTTCGAGACTCTTGCAGAAGAGGACCTGTTCGAAGGCAAGGAATCCATGCTTGTCCATAGGCGACGGCGACCAGTCTACAAACACCCAGTCGCCTGCCAGTCCCTCCATCATGCCTTGTCCGCCAGTTCTTGAGAGGCAGTAGGCCATGAGCGACTGCATGCGCGGATAAATCTGCTCTACGAAGTGCCTGTCACCCGTGTACATATAGTAGTCGTAGATGCCCAGGAACCAGTAGAAGGTGTAGTCCATGATGGTATTGACATGTGCCGTGACCGGATCCTTGCCGCGCAACTGCCATGTGGTGCGGCGCACACATGCCGAGTCGAAGAAAAGGTAATAGTTCATAAGATAGCTCTGGTAAGCGTCACCACTCCATGTCCATCGGTCACGCTTGATGCCGTCTATGAAAAACTCGCGGGTGGTGAGGTGCAGTGTTCGTCTGCCCACCTGCCACATGCGGTTCACGTCTTCGTCGTTGCAGCGGAACGAGGCACGCACCTCTTCCGGCATGTATTCGTATTGCAGGGAGATGTCATCATAGTCTACGTCACCTTCCTTCACGACATACACATAGCGCAGAGCCTTGCTGCCGGCTGCAATAAAAGATTCCGCTTCGCCATGGCAGAGAACCAAAGGCTCGCCTGTCGCCTCGTCCGTCACGTATGCGGCATTCTCTACTCTGAACACGTCGAGAGTCTCGCAGTGTGCTGTATCGATGGCTTCCTCCTCGCTCTCTCCATAGTATACGCGCAGTATGCCGTTGCCCGAAGGGTTGTCTATGACGATGTATCCGAATGTCTCCCACCCGAAGTCGTAGACGATTCCGTTCTCCACCTCCTTCAGACAGGCCGCTGGTACATGCTGCTGGACCAGTTGGAACTGTGAGGGTAGGGAATGCTTGTCGTGGAAGTCCCAACAGGGTACATCCCAGCATCCGGCATCCATATACTCCGACACGCTGGTGTCGCTTGCCTTGCCCGATTCGTCTATCCACTCCTTGTCCTCGTTGGTTACCTGCCAGGTAGCGTCGGTGCAGAATGTCTTGCCCTGCAGCCACAAGGCAGGCGGTGTGGACTGGTTCCATACCTTGATGTTCAGACTGTGCTGTCCGGCAGGGATGGTAAGGTGTCGTGGCATGCCGAATAGCAGTTTGCCGTCCAGCTTCACGTTGTATCTGCCCTCTGCCACAATCTCCACCTCCTCATCGGCGGTCAGGGTAAGGTGGCGTGAGAATTCCACCGTAACATAGTGGCTGTCCTGCTTCCAGAAAGGAGGGAAGAAGGCACCGCGCTCCGTACGGCGGTTGTTCATCTTGTTGCCAAGCCATATCTCATAGTCTCCGGGATACCATATCCACGTTGCTTCGTTTGTCTTCATGTCGTTTGGTCGTGATGGTTACATTATTATATATAGACGCACCAGTCTATACTTTGTCACCATAGCGCTCGCGTGTAATCTCTTCGAGCGACTTGCCCTGTGTGCGCGGTGTCCATATGGCACCCACCAGCAGCGACACGACAAGAAGTCCTACCATCACGGCTCCCGCCACATGGAATCCCTCACCGTGCGCACCATAGATGTGTACAAACTCCAGTCCCCATAGTGCCGACAAGCCGCGTACAAGGAAGAACATAATGCCTTGTGCGGCAGCCCTGTACTTGGCAGGGAACAGTTCCGACGCCCATAGGGCATAGAACCCCTGCACCGAGATGCCACCCTGTATGGCCCACAGTAACGAGAAGAAGAGCAACCCCGCCATGCTTGTGATGCCGATGCCGAGGATAACCACCCATGCCAGTACGGCACAGCCTACGCCCACGATGTAGAGCAAGCGTTGGCTTACCCTGTCCACCAAGAGGGAGAATACGAGTGTGGCAAGGATGATGACTACCCACTGGCCCACTGACAGGAGGTTGGCCTGCTCGTTGGTCAGTCCGCCTACCGTCTCGTAGATATGCTGCTGGAAGAAGCCCATGACGGAGCTAACGAGGTTCCACGTCAGGTAGATGCCGGCCAGGAAGATGATGGTGCGCACGTTCACCTTGTTGGTGAGCAGTGTGCCGAAAGAAGAGAATACGCCTTTCGCCTTGCTGCCTTCAGCCTCTTCGGCCTTGGCAGCCTGCCACTCAGCCGACTCCTGCAACTGCCGCTGCAACAGCCAGGCTATGAAAGCTACAATAAAGAGCGATGCGAAAACGATGCGGCTGCTGAACACGTGGAGCGATGCACCGCTTGCCTCACCGTCTGTCAGAGCGGAAGCCAAGGATGCCACACAGGGATAGAGCAGTCCGCCTTCAGCCTCGCCACCCGTAGGCGGTGCCAGGAGTGTACCCAAGATAAGTATCACCGTTGGCCCCACGCCCCATGCCATCTGCGAGATGCCTATGTTGCGGCCACGGTTGTGTATGTCCGAACTCTCCGAGATGTAAGTCCATGATGCCGGCACGCCCACACCCACCGAGATGCCCGTAACGAGAAATCCTGCCAGAAGCATCGGGAAATTGAAGGAGAGCATGATGCAGGCCACGCCCACCATGTACACCAGCATGTTGTAGGTGTAGATGGCCTTTCGCCCGTAACGGTCGGCCAGGAAACCGCCGATGATGGCACCTATGGCTGCACCGAGACAGTTGGCACTGATGGCATTGAGCCATCCCAGGTGGGATGAAGTAAGGTCGAGATAGTTCTGCCAAAGGGTGAGACCGCTGGCACCTGCCACAATGGCTCCTGCATCAAGGTAGTTGGTTAGTGAAACGGCAATGGTACTTTTCAGAGTTCCTTTAGATGATGTCATAGTTATCGGTTTTGGTTCGTTTTAGTAGTGTCGTAGTTTGTGGGGTGCGTGCTCCATGCCGCTGCATGGCGCTATTTCTTGGGGGTGAGGTTGGGGAGGCTATCGCTGTATGCGTCCTCCCGTAGATGTCATATTGGCGATGATTTCTTCCTCGGTCACGAGGTTCTGGTCGCCAGGAACAGTATTCTTCATGGCACTGGCTGAGAGCGAGAAGTCGAGACACTTCTGGTTGTCGTCGCCCCACTTGCGCCATGCATGCAGGTATGCGCCTATGAAGGCATCGCCCACGCCCATGGGGTCAATGATGGGTTGTATGTCGTAGATGCGGGCTGTGTACAACTGGTCTTCTGCGGCATCGTACAGCACTCCGGTAAGTGTATGGTGACTGCTGGCAATCTGGTTGCGTACGGCCATCACCATTTTCTTGCACTTGGGGAAGAGGCGGTGCATCTTTCTGAAATACTCCTGGTAAGCCTCCCGGTCCATCGTGTAGTGGGCATCCTCAGCCATGAAGGGTATGTGGGGCACGCCGCTTGCCACCTCCCATTCGTTCTGGTCACCGAAGATGATGTCACTGTACTGCATCATGCGGAAGAGCACATCGTGCGGTTCGAGTCCGTAGCCCCACAGGTTCTTGCGGTAGTTGATGTCGCATGCTATGGTCAGTCCGTCCTGCACGGCGAGGCGGATGGCATCCATCGTCGACTCCATGGCATCGCGGCTGATGGCGCATGTGATGCCCGAGCAGTGGAACACGGCAGCGTCTGCCAATACCTTCTCCCACTTTACCATGCCTTGTTTCAATGTATAGAACGACGAGTTCTTGCGATCGTACACCACACGCGAGTTGCGCATGGCCACTGCCTCCTCAAAATAGTAAGTGCCCAGCCTGTCGCCGCCCCTTACCACATGAGACACATTCAGACCGTACTCCCTGAGGTGCATCAGTGCCGCTTCGCCTATCTCGCCGTAAGGCACACGCGTTACATACTCCACGTCTTCGCCCAGACAGGCCAGCGATACGGCTGCGTTAGCCTCACTGCCGCCATAGTTGCCTTCCATGCGGCGCCCTTGCGACAAGCGCCGGTAACCGGGCTTGGAGATTCTGAGCAATATCTCTCCGAAAGTTACTATCTTTGTTCTCATGTTGATATCTTTTGAAAAAAGGAGTTAAGGAGTCATGAAGTAGAGGAGTTAAGACAAATGCTTGGCTTGCTCTTGTAACTGAAGCAACGTCCATCTCATAGAGACTATTGTCTTAACTCCTTGGCTTCTTTAACTCTTTAACTCCTTACGTTATATTTTACTTCTTGGATACGAGTTCCATTGTGTCGCGGGCAATGACGATCTCCTCGTCGGTAGGAACAACCACTACCTTCACCTTGCTGTCGTCGGTAGAGATGATAGCCTCCTCGCCGTGAATCTTGTCGTTCACCTCCTTGTTGATCTTGACACCCAGGAACTCCAGGCCCTTGCAGGAATCCTCACGGAGGTCGGTCTGGTTCTCACCTACACCGGCTGTGAAGACGATGGCATCCACACCACCCATGGCAGCAGCGTATGCACCGATATACTTCTTGATGCGGTACTCGTACATGCGGAGAGCCAGCAGAGCCTTCTCGTTGCCCTCGTTGGCAGCTTTCTCTACGTCGCGCATATCGGAAGAGATACCAGTGATGCCGAGCACACCACTCTTCTTGTTCAGGTAGTCGGCCATCTCCTGTGGTTTCATATCCAACTTCTCCATCAAGTAAGTAACGGCAGAAGCGTCGATGTCACCACAACGGGAGCCCATCATCAAACCAGCCAATGGAGTCAAGCCCATGGAGGTATCCATCACCTTGCCATTCAATACAGCAGCGATAGAACCGCCGTTGCCGATGTGACAAGTGATAATCTTAGAACTGTTGTAGTCAATGCCAAGGATCTCGCACACGCGCTTGGAAACATAGCGGTGGGAGGTTCCGTGGAAGCCGTAGCGGCGCACGTGGTACTTCTCGTACAACTCGTAAGGGATGGCATAGAGGTAAGCGTAGTCGGGCATGGTGCTGTGGAAAGCGTTGTCGAACACGCAAACCTGAGGAGTGCCAGGCATCAAAG
>CAVKZC010000105.1:0-11093 GCA_963660455.1 Sphaerochaetaceae bacterium
AGTTGGAGTTGTACAACAAGCTGACAGAGGACAGGGCCAACACCCTGTTTAAGAATACATGGTTCAACGAGTTGTACGACAATAGGGTCAGAGGAATAGGTAGTTATTGAAGTTAAAGCATTGATTTATGAAAGCAGGTAAAATCCTAATGAAAATTCAAATGTCCGATATCTTCATCGTTGATATTGGCTGGGGAAATCTTCGTTATTTTTCTTCAAAAGAAAATTATCACGAAGGTGAAGTTGTACTATATAAAGAACAATCGTATGATATTTCACTTGACGATGATATTTCACTTGATGATGATATCTCGCTTGATCTTGATGATGATGCCATTGATATATTATTTGATGATGCTAACAAATTTAATGCAACAAGAGAAGAATGGCTCAATAATATAGATGGTACAGATAAAGGGATTGCCTCTAATGAAATAATAGTTATTTGTAGGTTTGATGATTGTGATTACCTTGGTAATATTCGGTATGATACATGGCCTAAGTTTGAGAAGTCAAACATAGCAATAGGCAGAAAAGATACATTTGTATATTGGAAACTTTTTGGAAAAGGTATCAATTCGCATTGTGGATCAATGCAAACTTTCGATAGTGTAAGCAATGCCTTGTTGTTCTCACTATATGCAGAGCGAAGATATCCTCTGCCTACCGAAAAGGACTGGTTAAATGCATATGCTTATGCGAAAAGAAAAGTAGCAGAATTGGATATACACAAAATGATTGAAGACCTAAAGGTTGAAGTTCGCAACAATTCATGGACACGACGTGGTTCTGACAATGTATTGTTCAGTCATTCTAGTTTTCTCTACCCATATGAATATCATTATAGCTATCTTAGTGACAAATATTTAGACGCAATATTCCCAAAGTATGAGGAAAGTTTATATTCAAGCGAAGATGGTGAAATTGAGTATATAAATCCGAAATATGAAAAAAGGAAAATCATACAAATGCCAAACGGGACCAACAAAATCAAAGAAGCAAAATATGATGGTATCGAATTAGAAACTTTCTGCGCCATTAAAACCAAAGAATTGCGACAGATTGCATTAAAAAATTATGAGTCATACAACATAGATGAACATATAAACTACATCGCCTACAACCATATAAATTGGTGTTGTATACATGAAGAGGATGAAATATTTCAAAGGATGAAAGGTCTTGCAAATATTGCCTATGGATTCAAGCATAAAAACTTGCTTGATAAAATGACCATGGACAATTATAGGAATTTGATTAAGGACAACAATGACAGACATATAATTCCTGATTTGCCAAAAGATTAGAATATGGATGCAAAAAACAAAGACATATTACTTGCCTTGCTTCGTCAGTACGATGAGCTAGGTATATCACAACAGATAGACTACGGCAAGTTCTATCTATACTCTATCATTACGCATTCAACAGCCATAGAAGGAAGCACCGTGACAGAAGTGGAGGCACAACTGCTCTTCGATGAGGGTGTCACTTCATCGAAACGCACCCTGATGGAGCAGATGATGAACCTTGACTTGAAGGTGGCGTATGAGTATGGCATGAAGTGGATAAAGAACCATGCGCCTATCACAACGAAATGGCTAATTACGCTTGCCTCCAAGGTAATGGTTCGTACGGGAAGCGAATACAACTCTCTTGGCGGTCATTTTGATGCTGCGAAAGGAGAGTTACGCAAGCTCAATGTCACGGCTGGCTTTGGTGGACGTTCGTATATGGCGTTTCAGAAAGTGCCAAGCAAGTTGGCTACATTCTGCGAAGAACTCAATCGTCGCCGAAAAGCAATTGATTCCAACGATCTCGCTGCCATCTATGAATTGAGTTTTTGGGCACACTACGAACTGGTGACTATCCATCCATGGGCAGATGGGAACGGAAGAACCTGTCGTCTACTGATGAATCTGCTGCAAATGGAGTTTGGTGTGTTGCCAACAAAGGTGTTGAAAGAAGATAAAGTAGAATATATTCAAGCCTTGATTGATACAAGAGAAGAAGAAAACATAGACATCTTCGTTGATTGCATGACCGAACTGCATTGTCGCCATCTGAAGTCGGATATCGACCAATACGTTAAATCGACATCGGATGAAATGGTCGATAAAGTGGTTTTAACGAAGAAAATGGTCGATAAATGGTCGATAAAGCCATCTGCGGCAGAGAAAATGGTCGATATTCTTGCTTTTATGGTCGATAAGCAGAGAGTCACGACAGATGATGTTATATCCCAATTAGGCTACACTGCTACCACAACCAAGCGTTATATGCGGCAACTTACGATGTTCGGATACCTTGAAGCGCATGGCGGAAATCGCAATCGTAGTTACACTCTGACCAATAGCTTGCTTACCATTCTCTCTTTCCGATAATATCTTGGGTACAAAAAATGATGCCCAAGTGGTGTATTCTTCAAAATAGTTGTACATTTGCGGTCGAAACATGTCAAACCAAAAACAACTATACGATGAATCGAATCCTATCCATCATCATCTTGGCATTGATGGCTTGCGCCCATCTCGCCGTAGCCAACGACGGTGTCTACTTCACCAGTGGCAACTTTCTCATCCCCATCGCTGAGACCGATATCTCTGCAGCAAGGGAGATTCTCACCATCACGATAGGCAAAGACAGCTTTGCTACGGTGGACGTTTATTATGAGTTTCAGAACAACGGCGCACCCAAAACCGTGCGGATGGCTTTTGAAGCCCAGTCGCAGTACAATGACGGCACACCGCTCAACCGCAATGGTGTGCACCCGTTCATCCACGATTTCACGGTCAACATGAATGGCGCACCGCTCAGTTACCAGAATGGGGTAGTGGCGTTCACCCGACAGAACGACGAAATGGTCAGTGATCATAAGCGTCTGGACCTCAGTAAGTGGAAAACTTTCAACGAAGTGCCAGATACCGTGTATATGAGTGACGATGCGCTTTATAATCCCGAACTGGACAGCATCGTCACCTATGGCTATGCTTACTATTTTGAAGCACCATTCAAGACAGGTCTCAACATCGTGCATCACACGTATCGTTATCGCATGAGCTTCTCGGTAGATACAAAGTTTTCCATCCCTTATTGGCTCACCCCCGTCACACGCTGGGCCAACCATCAGGTAGACGACTTCACCCTGCGCATCAAGACCGAAGCACCTACCCAACTATGTATCACCGACAGCGTGTTCCAGGCAGCACCCTTCGTCTCGTCCGCAGGTACGCAGATCTATCACCTCAAGTCACAGTATGGACAGACCGAAGCCTTCACCACGCTCTTCCCCGAGGACTCGATCACTTGGCATTGTCAAAACTTCCGCCCCACCACCGATATGGCAATCTACTCGCCCTCATGGGGAATGGATAGCAAGGTGAGCCAGTATAGGATGAGTCAGCAGGTGGTGATCGATGCCAAAGGCAATAAGTATCGTTACCTAGCCGACTGCGGCGACAGCTACTTCGTGTCCGTGCAAGACTATTGCTTGGTCAAGAAGAAGGGCTGCCGCATCGTCGACTATCTGGCCGAGAAGGGTCAAGGATGGGTCACCATCAACACCGATAACGCCCAGTGTGTCAACGTGCGCCAGCGTCCAACGAGCAAGAGCAAGGTGGTATCTACGATATGCGCCAACGAGGGCGAGGTGCCCGAGTGCTATCCATGCCTCGGCTTGGTCACCAATGCCGCCAATGGCTACCTATGGTTCAAGGTGAAGGTCAACGGCAAGGTAGGCTATGTGCGTCAGGACCTCATGATATGGGATGCGCTCTGCACCTATTGATCTCCGCGCAGCGGCTCTATGTCTGCGCCTTAATACCCGCTTCGCATCTATATAATGCCCGTTCCGTTACTCGATAACACCCCTTTCATAACCTTATAACGCCCCTTTCAGATTGATTCTAAGGCTTTCTTGGTTTTAGAATCAATTTATTTTTCAGCCAAAAATAAATTATTCTTTCCACAAAATCAATTTATTTTTCTATCCCATCTCGCCTTTCTTACCCTTTCCTATTGCCTTCCTTATACCCTAAAAGAGCCCCCACCTCCCTGCCATGCCAGCTTCTTAGAAGCCCAATAGCGCATCCGTCCTCACGCATCTGCCATCAAAATATGCAGGAAACGTAAATGTTTTCAAGGATGTTTACCCTTTTTTGAAGAAAAATTCTTTATATTTGTGACCAAGAATAGATGGCGGAACACCTCTTTTCAATATGTCCGTGGATTCACGAAAGCTAGTGATAAACCCAAATGAATAAAACATATGGATACAGAGCAATATAAAAATGTCATTATACCCAATCATCTTCATGAGATAGAAGAGCAGTATAAGATAAAGATTCTGCTTGCTGTAGAGTCGGGAAGTCGCGCATGGGGATTCGAATCGAAAGACAGCGATTGGGATCTGCGCTTTGTTTATGTCCATCAGCCTGAATGGTATTTCCATATCGAGACGCAGAAGGATACCATCGAACAGATGTTTCCTGACGAGGTAGATATGGCAGGTTGGGAGTTGGGCAAGGCTTTACGATTGTTCAAACGTTCCAATCCTTCGTTCTTTGAGTGGATTCATTCGCCAATAATCTATTATGCTGACGAGGATTTTCTTAGTAGCATCAAGAACTTGGAAAGCAAATATTTTCACTTTGAGAAGGCTTTATACCATTACAACCATATTTACAAAAAGCACAACGATAGGTACATTGAGGAGTTTGGGTTGCCGCTGAAACGTTTTCTCTATTACTTGAGAGGCGTATTGGTATGTAAATGGTTGACCGACCGCAGCACAGTGCCGCCTGTTCGCTTCACTGAACTCGTTGATGCAACAGTTGACGACAAGGCGATAAAAGACAAAATCGCACATCTCTTGGAACTGAAGAAACAAAGCAATGAGCATAATCAAGAACCAGTGGACAAAGAACTTTTTGACTGGGCACAAGGTCAAGCGCAGTATTATAATAATGTGGTAGAGAGGCTACGACCGGAAATAAAGACTGAAGACGATGATGAGCTGAATGCGATCTATTTTCATTTCGCCCATAACCAATAAGAAGACTTAGATACAACAACACAATAAGAGCATACAATGAAAAACTTTGGAAAGAAAGCGTGGCTGTTGCCACAACCGGTGCTGATTATCGGCACATACAATGAGAAAGGAGAGGCCAATGCGATGAACGCAGCATGGGCAGGGCAGTGGGATGCGCATGAGATAATGATATCGATGGGTAGCCATGCCACGACGGAGAACCTCAACCGCCAGGGCGAGTTCACGGTGGCTTTTGCCACAAAGGAGACGATGGTGGCGGCAGACTATGTGGGCATCGTCAGTGCCAAGAATGAACCGAACAAGATGCAAAAGACGGGTTGGACGGCAGTGAAGGCTGAGAACGTCAATGCGCCTGTGTTCACCGACTTCCCCATGACGCTGGAGTGTCATATCAAGGAAAAAATAGACGAAAGTGAGACGGGCTATTACATCGTAGCTGAAATCGTAAACATCGTCTGCCGTGAGGAATACCTCGCAGAGGACGGCAAGCCGGATATGGAGAAGATGCATCTTGTCACCTTTGATCCGATACACAATGGTTATATCCAGTTAGGTCAGCGTGTGGGCAACGCTTTCTCTGACGGAAAGGGTTTGAAATGATGGAGACATTCAATGATGTAATCATGAGCGACACGCCTGTGTTGGTCGATTTCTTCGCTACATGGTGTCAGCCTTGTAAGATGATGCACCCCGTGCTGGAAGAGTTGAAGCGCGTAGTGGGAGACAAAATTCGCATCATCAAGATGGATGTGGACAAGCACAACGACATGGCGGCGCAATATCGGGTGCAGTCGGTTCCAACGCTGATGCTATTCCGTAAAGGAGAGACCCTCTTCTGTCAAAGTGGGGCAATGTCGAGGAACGAACTGTTGGCGTTGCTTGATCCTTTCATCGGGTAAGGGTAAAGTAAAGTTTTGTTGCTTTGGTATGAAATCAAAAAAGGTACAATGACATCATGCAGATACTTTTAGCAAATGCCAAGATTATGTACGAAAAGGCAGAGAAGCAACCGTTCTCCATGCCTCTCTTCCAATCCATAGCCGACACGCTGGCTGCGGAGATGGCAAGGATGGACGTGGAGGAATTGGCCCGGCAACTGGATTGCAGCACCAAGATAGCAGCTGAGAACTGGAAACGGTATCATAATTTTGCTGCGGCGGAAAAGATGCCGGCCATACTTGCCTACAATGGTCAGGCGTACAAGCACCTGCGAGCCGACTCTCTGGGCGAGGGGGCGTTGGAGTATGCTCAAAAGCACTTATGGATAACGTGCTTCCTCTATGGCTTGCTCCGACCGATGGACGGCATCGTGCCATATCGCATGGAGCATTGTGTGATGCTTGAAGCAACAGGCGACAAACCTGTCAATCAGTTTTGGAAGGACAAGTTGACCGATGCACTCATTGACAGCGTGAAAGCGGACGATGGAGTTCTGCTCCATCTCTCCACCACAGAGTATGAGCATCTGTTTGATTGGAAAAGGGTCTGCAAAGAGGTGAAGGTTATTCAGCCGCTCTTCTATGTCCGCCAAAAGGACGGCAGACTGAAGATGCAAGCAGTATGGGCGAAGGCTTGCCGTGGAGCCATGGTGAGATTCGTTCTTATCACTCAAATTGCTCATCCCGAGGAATTGGCGGCCTTCAGCTACGAGGGGTTCGAATACGCTCCACAGCTGGGCGAGTCGGCTTTTCCTCATTTCGTAAGAGAACAATAACAGAATAACAATATAAAGACTACAACTATGAATATAGGAGACAGAATACCAGAGGTTCTGGGCATTGACCAGGACGGACGTGAAATCAAGGCGAGCGACTATCGCGGTCGCAAGATAGTGCTTTACAGCTATCCCAAGGCAAACACCAGCGGATGCACAGCCGAGGCTTGTTCGTTGCAAGCGCACAAGGACGAGTTAGCCGCTGCCGGTTACGACATAATCGGCATCAGCAAGGATAAACAGGCTCTGCAAAAGAAGTTCGCCGAGACGAAAGGCTTGGAGTTCCCGCTCATCGCCGATACTGAGACCACACTCTTGCAGGAGCTTGGTTGTTGGGGAGAGAAGGTGACTTGTGGTCGCAAGACCATTGGTATCCTCCGTACCACTTATCTCGTCAACGAGGAAGGCGTGATTGAGAAAATCTTCACTCCCAAGGAGATCAAGACCAAGATTCATGCGGAGCAGATATTGGAGTACATCAACAAATAACACTTGCAATCATGGCTATAGAACACGATAGAGCGCATCGACGAGGAAGTGGAGGAACTTACCTTCGCCGACGGAAGGCAATAAGTATATAGGGTGACAATATATACCATGAAAACTTGGCAAGATCACTTCTTCACCCTTGCGATGACTCGGCAAGGCAAACCGGTCTGTCCCTCGAACCGGACGGGATAGGTGCCTATCTTGCAGAAGGCTTGCTTCTTGCCGTCCAACACCTCCGAAAGGTTGCAGAGGTTCTCCACGATGAAGGTCCCTCGGTCGGCACATACTTGGTCGGTGGGCGTATGTTCCTTGCCTCGTCGCACGCCGGCGAAATCTACGCCGATGATGCTGACGTGCTTGTCGAGCAAGGCATGGATTAAGTCCATGGAAAGTTGGGGATGAAGGGAGAAATATCGCTTCGTGGCGTAACCCTCCTGTTCGATAAAACCCGATCGGAACCCCACGAACATTCCTTCCTTCACCAAGCTCAGGTCGATGTCGCCCACGCCGATTTCTTCTTTCACTACCCATTCCGCCACGTCGAAAACAATGGCATCCAAGTCTATATACGCCAAGGGAAACTCCTTGTTCATTACATCGAAATGAGTGCCCACATGACCGTTGAAGGCTAACTTCAGGTTCTTCTGCGCCCGCGCCAAGAGTTCGGCAGAAACGCTTGTTGTAATGTCTATTGTTCTCATATCTTTACTATTAAATAATGTTATTGTTTGACGGGTACAAAGGTACGACTTTGCTGGATAAGGGAATTTGCGTATCTTTGCAAAGACTCAACGGATATTTGCTATGCCCGAGAAACTGACACATAGAGAAATCGTATATGACGGGAAATCGTCCATCCGCTCTGCCTACAACAGTTTGGGCACACAGATGGATGACTTCACCCAACAAGGCTATGAGCGATATCATAGCCACGAGGACTACCAGTTGATGTTTCTGCAAGAGGGAAAGGCCACCATCACCATTGATGACGTGTCGCACATCTATGCCCCAGGCGACACCCTACTTTTAGGTGCCAACCTGCCCCACAAGATAGAGGCATTCGGAGCGACACCTTGCAAGGGCATCCTGATACAGTTCCGGCAGAGCCTTTTCCCGAAGGAGATGCACGACATCGGCGACTACCACTTTGTAGACTCCCTGCTCCAGAAATCCTTGGGCGGCTTGCTCTTCCATGCCAACGAGCAGGAAGAAGCCCCCACAGAGCCTCATCAAGACTGCCAATCACTGAAGGAGCAGTTCGTCGCTGTCCATCAGGCAAAGGGCATCGGTCGGCTTTGCCTCTTGCTTCACCTTCTCGACAAACTGGGCAAGCAACTGGAGCAAGGTACCACTATCAGCCACTTGAGCCAATCACCCGAAAGAGAAAGTCTCGGGGCTGTCGTGGAGAGATGCAAGCAGTATCTCAAGACCCATTACCGCAACGACATCTCTCTGCCCGACCTTTCTGTCTCGCTCGGTGCCAACGAGACCGCCCTCTGCCGCAAATTCAAGGAGGAGACAGGCGAGACCATCTTCCAGTACCTCACCCATCTGCGGATAGAGGCAGCATGCAAAATACTCCGCAACACCAAGCGTTCCATATCGGAGACTGCTTTCCGCTGTGGATTCAACACGGTGACCCACTTCAACCGAAAGTTTAAGGAAATCATGGGCAAATCGCCCAAGGAGTTTCGTAGAGCGCAATAAGTATCACCACCATATGGCTAAATAATATGACGATAGAAAAGATAGACCATCTGACGCGCTCTTTGAAGGATAATCAAGTGATGCAATTACAATAAAACTTTGGAAAAAGAAAGATACAAGAATTTATGGAACTGATTGAAGCAATAAGGGCAAGGCATAGTGTAAGAAAATATCTTCACAAACCGTTAAGTGAAAATACAATTGTCACCCTGCAAAAAGAAATAGACGAGTGTAATCGGCTTGGAAATCTTCATATGCAGTTGGTGCTGAATGAACCGAAGGCTTTCGATGGTTTTGCCTCATACGGAAAATTCAAAGGAGTAGAGAACTACCTTGTCGTTGCAGGTGAAAAGGCTACCGACCTTGATGAACGTGTCGGCTATTTTGGAGAAAGATTTGTCTTAAAGGCGCAATGTTTGGGCTTAAATACTTGTTGGGTTGGACTGACTTACAAGAAAGTGCATTCCGCCTTTTCGCTAAAAAGCAACGAAAAAGTGGTGTGCGCAATAGCTTTGGGCTATGGCGAGACACAAGGTGTAAAACGAAAGAGCAAGTCTGTAGATGTCGTGAGCAATGCTGACGACAATTCTCCCGAATGGTTCAAGCAAGGAGTAGAAGCGGCTTTGCTGGCACCAACGGCAATAAACCAACAGAAGTTCTATTTCAACCTTACAGACGAAACTTCAAATGACGGCAAGGCTATAGTAGAGGCTAAACGCCTCTTTTCATTGGTTGGTTACACAAAAATGGACTTGGGAATAGCCATACTACATTTTGAAATAGCAGCTGGCAAAGAGAACTTTAAGTGGAAATAACGTTTAAGCGACATGAGAGAACTCGAAAGAGATCAAATGCCGAATTGCACTATTCGCACGGCTACCATCAATGACCTTGATGAAGTAACGTCTCTCGAAGGCGCATGCTTTCCTGCGGCAGAAGCAGCACAACGTGAGTCGTTTGAATGGAGACTCCACACTTATCCGAGTCATTTTTGGCTTTTAGAAAAGGATGGGGAGATAGTTTCGTTCATCAATGGGCCAGTCACCAAAGAACATGACTTGATAGACGAAATGTATGACTCTGCAGCGTATCATGACGAAGCTGGCCATTGGCAGATGATATTCGGCGTGGTGACGCATCCTGACTGCCAGCATCAAGGCCTCGCCAGCAAACTGATGGAGCGGTTCATAGCACATGCCAAGGCAGAAGGACGCAAAGGCGTAGTGCTTACCTGCAAGTTAGGAAAGATACCATTCTATGAAAGGTTTGGATTCAAGGACGAAGGACTTTCCGCCTCCAATCATGGCGGTGTACCTTGGAACCAGATGCGTTTGACATTTTGAATATGTAATCAACAGAGTACAAACAAAATACAAAACAATAACATTATGAAGATATTACTAATAAACGGAAGTCCGAAACGTGAGGGCAACACATTCATCGCTTTGGGCGAAGTGGCAAAAACACTTGAAAGCGAGGGCATTGAAACGGAAATAATTCATGTGGGTCACAAAGACATTCATGGATGCATTGCTTGCGGCAAATGCAAAGAGCAAGGCAAATGCGTGTTTGACGATTTGGTGAACGAGGTGAACAAGAAATTCGAGACAGCTGCCGGCATCGTGGTCGGTTCGCCCGTCTATTACGCTTCCCCAGCAGGAACATTGATTTCATTCCTCGACCGTCTGTTCTACTCGGCCTCGTTCGACAAGAGCATGAAGGTTGGTGCAGCCGTTGCCGTGGCACGTCGTGGTGGAACTACCGCTACTTTCGATGTGCTCAACAAGTATTTCACCATTTCAAATATGCCTGTCGTTTCCTCACAATACTGGAATAATGTGCATGGCCGGATGCCAGGCGAAGCCGCCCAAGATGCCGAAGGACTGCAGACCATGCGTCAGTTGGCTCGCAACATGGCTTTCCTTGTGAAAAGCATCCATCTCGGCAAGGAGAAATATGGACTGCCAGAGCACGAGGAAAAGATTCTTACTCATTTCATTAGATAAGGAGACCAATACAAATGCAGATACTATTGGTAAATGCGAAATTATGTCATTTATGAAGCATCAATCCTCCAATATCGCCATTATCACAGGAGCCTCTTCAGGCCTTGGCGTAAGCTATGTGGATG
>CAVKZC010000106.1:0-9578 GCA_963660455.1 Sphaerochaetaceae bacterium
TACATTTTTCAATTCCAAAGCAAAATGCGTCTATCCGCACTTTATTGGGTAATCTCCCAGTCCAAAAGTCCCTTGCCTTCTTCGTCAAGTTCTATGCCCAAACCGATAACTTGACGTTTGTCGGCCTTGAACGGTTCCATATACTGGCGGTCGAGAATCTGCTGTGAGGCAGCATCCTTACCGCCGTTGTTGCGCAGTTTTAGCTCTATGACGTAGATGTAGCGGGAGGTCTGTACCGTCATGTCTATTCTGCCGGTGGCTATCATGCGTTCCACCTCTACCTTCAGACCGATGGCGTTGAAAATGGTGCTGATGATCAGGCGGTAGCGCTCCTCCATGTCCATCGAGGCGAGTTTCTTGTTGCTGTATGGCACGTCGGCAATGAGCGCTTTTAGCGATTTCATGGCATCGTCTATCTTGCCCATGCCCATTTGAGCGTAGAGGTAAGCTTGTAGGGATTGGATGTCACTCCTTTCCCGCAAGGTCAAGGTTGGAAGCACCATATCGTAGAGTGCCTTTTTTACCTCTTCGTTGGGGAATCCTAACGTATAGCCAAATTCATCGCTCCCCTTTATGGTCAGATAGCCTGACTGATAGAGGAACAGTTCTGCTCCGCCGCCTGTGACATCGGATAGTTCCAGAGTATCTCGCATGATACGGCAATCCTCGAAATTCTTCAGACGAAGTTCCATATTGTCCACGAACTTTGGAAGCAAGGAAGTAGCACCCGATGCGGCCCAGAAATTGCGGACTTCTTGAGTATCCATAGCATTGATGAGACTGTACGGATTGTAGATGTCTACCATATTACGACGGCTAAAGTGGTAGCCGTCGTAGTAGTCCTTCAGGCGGTCGTGGGTCTCCTGTAATGTCCAGTCGTTCACCTCTGCCATCCTTTTTAGTTCGGGTTGGAAGTTTTCGCTGATTTCCTCCTCGGTGATGCCGCAGATGGCAGCGTACTCTGGTTCGAAACTGATGTTGGTGAGGTTGTTCAGTACAGAGAACAGGGATATTTGGGTGAACTTGGTGATGCCCGTGATGAACACCAGCCGCTCGTATTCGTCGTCAGCTTTCAAAATGGCGAACACCTCGCGGTAGACCTCAGTACACTTGTCGTGCTCTGGCGTGTTCCAAGAGTGCTGGAGTGGAGAGTCGTATTCGTCGATGAGTATGGCAACCTGCATTCCTGTCTGTTCATAGGCGGTAGTAATAATGTCATTAAAGCGGTCGGCGAGTTGAGCTGTGGAGTCAGGAGTAATGGCATATTTTTTCTCATACTCCTTAAAGCGCAAGTTCAAATACGAGCGCAGCGTCCCTGCGTTCGCACCGCCTCGGCTGAGGTCAAGTCGGATGACAGGATATTGCTTCCAGTCTTTCTCCAGCTGCATTATCTTCAGTCCCTCGAAGAGGTCTTTCCTTCCTTCGAAGTACATCTGCAGCGTATCGACAAGTATAGACTTGCCGAAACGCCGTGGGCGGCTTAGGTAATTGTATTTCTTTCCGCAATTCGCCAAAAACCAAATGATGTCGCTCTTGTCAACGTACAGATAGTCCTGTGTTCTGATAACTTTGAACGACTGTATGCCTGCCGGCAATTTCCTTTTATTGATATTCATCATATGTTCCAATTCTGTTTTTCGGCAAAGGTAAGCAACAAGTCTGGGAAACTCACTCCTTTCGGAGGAATTTATTTCACCAATACCACGAGGTACTTGCTGGTGCTCCAGAATATCTGCGGGTCGGTGATGCGCAGGATGTACTGCTTGCTTACGTCACGTGTGAGGGTATAGCTGCTGGCGGGATGGGCTGTCAGGAGTTTGGCCGACTTGGAGTAGAGCTTTATCTCCGTGGTGTTGCGGATATCCACCTTAGTAAAGTAGTTCTTGTTGAAGTTGCCGCTCATCACCTTGCCGTCCTCCAGGATGTGCTGTCCTTTCAGTTCTTTCTTCGTGCCGAAGACATACCACGCCGTGTTCAGTTGCTTGTCCTGCGCACTGATGGTCTCCGTCTTCTTCTGGTTGTCGGTGGTGAGGTTGTTCACATTGGTGTTCAGGTTGGCGATGTCCTCGTCCAAGGCAGCAATGTGGATGTCCTTGGTGTCCAGTTCCTCCCTCAGAGCCTGCAACTGCTTGTCCTTGTCGGCGAGCTGCTGGGTCAGGTTGGCGATGGTCTTCTTGAGTTGGGTGCCCTGCAGACTGCTGCCGTCCAGTTGCTTCTGGAGTTTGGCTATCAGTTCGCGGTTCTGGCGCATACGCTCAGCTATAAACTGCATGTCCTCCTTCAGGTGTTTGCGCTTGTCGGCGCCCTCACCGTTCTTGAGCAGCGTAACGCGGTTCTCCGCCTCATTGATCTGGCGGAATCCTTCTTCTATGTCGTTGAAGGTGCCCAACATCTCGTTTATCTCACTGTCCTTCTGAGCGATGATGTCGTTCAGGGAGTCTGTCTGCTGCACGTTCGGCTGTTCGGGTGTGCTCTTTCCTTCCTTGCAACCGGTCAGGGCCATGGTTGCGCAGCAAACCATTACTAACAGTTTCTTCATAATCGTTCTTTTTTAGTGGTTAAGGTGCGAAGAAGGTTCTCCACACCGCTATTTGTCGTTTTCCTGATTCTTCTTCCCGTTGCGCTGCCTGCGCTCCTCGCGCTTGCGTTCCTTCATCTCCTCCTTGGCCTGTTTCGGGTCTTTGCCTGCCAGCACGATGACAAACTCACCCCTCGGCTCCGTCTCTTCGAAATGAGCCACTACTTCGGCCAGGGTGCCGCGCACGCTTTCCTCGTGCACCTTGCTTATCTCGCGGCAGCAGCTCACCTGCCTGTCGGGGCCCATCACCTCGGCCAGTTGCTGCAGGGTCTTCACCACCCTGTAGGGCGACTCGTAGAACACCATGGTGCGTGTCTCGTCGCGCAGCGACTCCAGGTAGGTCTGGCGACCTTTCTTCTGCGGCATGAATCCCTCGAAGCAGAACCTGTCGCAGGGCAGTCCCGACGACACCAGTGCCGGTATGCACGCCGTAGCGCCCGGCAAGGTCTGTACGGTGATACCCGCCATGGCAGCCTCGCGAGCCAGATAGAACCCCGGATCGCTGATGCCCGGCGTGCCGGCATCGCTTATCAGCGCTATGGTCTCGCCTGCCTTGAGGCGCTCCACGATGCCCGCCGACGTGCCGTGCTCGTTGTACTTGTGGTGAGCCACCAGACGGTTGTGTATGTCGAAATGCTTCAGCAGGACACTCGACGTGCGAGTGTCCTCCGCGAGCACCAGGTCAGCCTCTTTCAGAATCCTGACGGCGCGCATCGTCATGTCCTCCATGTTGCCCACCGGGGTGGGTACTATATACAATATGCCCATACAGCGTACAAATGTAGTTAATTAATCTTTCTTGGCAAAAAAAAAGAAGTTTTCTTTGCAATTTTTAAAACCTTATTGTTAATTTTGTCGCCCGAAATGACAGAACAGTTGATGGGGGAGACACACCGCCCCGGCAGAATAGAAGTGGTGTGCGGGTCGATGTTCTCCGGCAAGACGGAGGAACTGATACGTAGAATGAAGCGTGCCGAGTTTGCCAGACAGAAGGTGGAAATCTTCAAGCCGTCGCTCGATACGCGTTATTCCGAGGAGGACGTGGTGAGCCACGACCGCAACAGCATACGCTCTACACCTGTAGACTCTTCGGGGGCCATCCTGCTGTTGGCTTCGGGCATAGACGTGGTGGGCATAGACGAGGCACAGTTCTTCGACGACGGCCTTGTAGAGGTGTGCAACCAGTTGGCCAACAACGGCGTGCGCGTCATCGTGGCCGGACTGGACATGGACTTCAAGGGGGTGCCCTTCGGCCCCATCCCCTCCCTGTGTGCCATTGCCGACGAGGTGTCGAAGGTACACGCCATCTGTGTAAGGTGCGGTTCGCTGGCATACGTCAGTCACCGCCTTGTGCATAACGACCGCCGTGTACTCCTGGGCGAGAAGGACGAGTACGAGCCGCTTTGCCGCGAGTGTTACAAGAAGGAGGTTGCGGGAGAATGAATTTATCGGGGCGGTTCCTGTACGGATACCGCCCTTGTTTATAACACATAAGGGGCATTAGGACATTATGGGAAAGGAAATCACATTCGACAAGTTTATACGCTGGGCGGGCATCACGGTGCTCGTGCTCGCCATACTCTACATCACCAACTATCTGAGCAGTGTGCTGTTACCCTTCTTCGTGGCGTGGTTCTTTGCCTATCTGCTCTATCCGGTAGTCAAGTTTATAGAGGTAAGGCTGCACATCAGGGTGCGTGCCTTGTCCATCATCCTTGCCATGGTGGCGGCCATTGCCGTGGTGGGCGGCGTGCTGTGGCTTATCATCCCGTCTATGGTGAGCCAGTTTGACAAACTGGGCGAGGTGCTGATGAGGTGGCTCCAGCAGACCACCCATACCGACAACCTCACGCACGTCATCAAGGAGTGGTTGCTGGCCAACCAGACACAGGTAGAGAACTTCCTGAAGAGCAAGGACTTCACCGACACGATGAAGACCGCCATGCCCAAGGTGTTCTCCGTAGTGGGGCAGACGGCCAACATCGTCATCAGCATTGTCGCCTCGATGATTACGCTGCTCTACATGTTCTTCATCCTCTACGACTACGAGACACTTACCGCCAACTGGGTACGCATCTTCCCCAAGAAGAACCGTCCCTTCTGGCAGGCCCTGATGAAGGATGTGGAACGCGAGCTGAACAACTACATCCGCGGACAGGGCATGGTGGCGCTCTGCATGGGCATCATGTTCTGCATCGGCTTTACCATCATCGGCTTCCCCATGGCCATCGGCCTGGGCATCCTCATCGGCATCATGGACCTGGTGCCTTACCTGCACACCTTTGCCCTTATCCCCACGGCTTTCCTCGCCATGCTCAAGGCGGCAGACACCGGACAGAGCTTCTGGCTCGTCTTCGGTCTGGCCTTCCTCGTGTTCTGCGTGGTACAGGTGATAACCGACATGGTGGTGACACCCAAGATCATGGGCAAGGCCATGGGCCTCAACCCTGCCATCCTCCTGCTCAGTCTCTCGGTGTGGGGCGCTCTTCTGGGCTTCATCGGCCTGATAGTGGCCTTGCCGCTCACCACGCTCATCATCGCCTACTGGCAGCGTTACGTAACGCGCGAAAAGCCCCATTATACCGAAGAAGAAGCGGAAACTACCGCGGAATGAAGAAAAAACAGCAAAAAACACGCTAAATATTTGGCTGTTTGCAAAAAACGTCGTATCTTTGCACTCGCTTTCAGAAGAAGGCACAGCGGATTGACTCGCTAGCTCAGCTGGTAGAGCACAACACTTTTAATGTTGGGGTCATGGGTTCGAGCCCCATGCGAGTCACTTTCTACTAAACAAAAAAAACAAATCAGCCAGTTTCTCTTTCGGGAAACTGGCTGATTCTTTTTTGCTTAAGGCGTGTGCTGTAATTCTGTATGCCTTGGGTGACGAGAGGTTATTTCACCTCTATCTTCTTCTCGTACTTGGTCTCTTCCTTGGGTGCGAGCTTCGGTATCTGTACCTCCAGCACACCGTTGTCTACCTTGGCCGAAATCTTCTCGCGGTCGGCATCATCAGGCAGGGAGTAAGTCTGCTGGTAATTGCTGTAAGAGAATTCGCGGCGCAGATAGTGCTCGTGCTTGTCCTCGTCCTTGTGCTCCATCTTGTTCTCGATGGCGATGTTAAGCATGCCGTCGTTGTCGATGTTTACACGCACCCACTCTTTCTTCAGTCCAGGTGCAGCCACTTCCATGGTGTAGGACTTCTCGTTCTCCTTCACGTTGATGGCGGGAGCCGTAGCGTTCATACGTGGCATCAAGTCGGTGTCGAAGAAATTGTCGTTGAAGAAATTGCTCAACCAATCTGAATTATTGTTTCTACGTGCTAACAACATAATAAATACCTCCAATTATATTTTTAGTTCTCTAATGTTTGACGCCTCTCCAGACTTGGCTTCCCGGTTACCCGGCGTGGCGGCTTGCGGTTTTAACCGCTTGCCTTCCAATACCTTATCCTTCCGGTGTTCTACACATTACACTACAAGTTGTGTGCCATAACCGATGGCGTACAGGACGGAATGCCATCCTGTACGCCCGGCTCTGCCAAACCTGTCACTACTGGTGCCAATGTTGTCAGCAAAGTATAATTATTTTAACGTCCTGCGTGCCTATCGCCGGCAGTTACGGCCTACAGTTGGTCGTTGGCGGGCTCTACCACCTGTCCGTCGAAGAGGTGGATGGTACGGTCGGCATAGGTGGCGTCGTGCTTGGAGTGGGTCACCATCACGATGGTGGTACCTTCCCTGTTCAGTTCGCTGAGCAGTTGCATCACTTCCGCACCGTTTTTCGAGTCGAGGTTGCCCGTAGGCTCGTCGGCGAGGATGATGCTGGGCTTGCCTACCACGGCACGGGCGATGGCTACACGCTGTTGCTGACCGCCCGAGAGCTGGTGGGGATAGTGCTTGGCACGGTGACTGAGCTTTACCTTGCGCAGGATGTCGAGCACACGCTCCTTGCGCTCGTCCTTCTTCACGCCGAGGTACTTCAGTTGCAGGTCGACGTTCTCCTCTACGGTCAGTTCGTCGATGAGGTTGAAGCTCTGAAACACAAAACCTATCCTGCCCTTGCGGTAGGCAGTGCGCTCGCGCTCCTTCAGGTGCCCCACTTCCTCTTCAGCAAGCCAGTACTTGCCCTCCGTAGGACTGTCGAGCATGCCGAGGATATTGAGCAGCGTAGACTTGCCGCAGCCCGAAGGACCCATGATGGCGACAAACTCGCCGTCCTTCACTTCTATGCTTACGCCGTTGAGGGCGATGGTTTCCACTTCTTCCGTGCGGAATATTCTGGTAAGATTCTCTGTTCGTATCATGATTATTCTGTTTTTATGCTATCTATCGGGTTGGACAATGCCGTCTTCAGGGTGCAGCCGATGACGGAGACAAAAGCCACGAGCAGGGTGAAGGCTGCGCCTGCTATCAAGAGCCACCAGGGGAAGTCGATGCGGTAGACGAAGTCGACCAGGTAGCGCTGCATCAGTTTTACGCAGATGGGGATGGCGATGACCACTGCCACAGCCGAACTGGCGAGGAAGCGGCGTGCCAACTGCCAGGCGGCTTCACCCGTGCTGGCTCCCATCACCTTGCGCAGGGCTATCTGGCGCTTCTGCTGGTTGCCGTAGTACACCGACATGCCGAAGAGGCCGAGGGCGGAGATGACGATGGAGATGCCCATGAAGATAACGATGAGCACCATCATGTTGCTCTTCTCCTTCAGATTGTTAGCCAAGGTGTCGTCCAGATATTCTATCTCCATATCTGCCGGGACGCCTACCAGTTCCTTTGCCACTTGCTTGCAGGTGTTGCGGATGGCCTGCATGGCCTGGGCATGGTCGCCTATGGTCTTTACCAAGACGCTGTACCCCCCATACTGCGGGGTGGTTACCATGATGGCGTTGTGCGACTTGTTGTCGTTTTCGGTCAGGGCGTCCCCGCTGTGGTAATCGGCTATCACGCCGCACACCTCATACTCGTGTCCTTTCATGCCTTCTATCCCAAGACTACTTGTGTCGTGCATGCCGAACCAGGGCCGCTTGGCTGAAACACCGAAGGCGCGCTTCGTATCTTCCGTTATCCAGACCTTTCCCCGCGTCGGTTCGCAATACTGCTCCACTACTTTCATCCCGAGCATCTTCATCGCGGTGGAGTCTATCATGCACACCTTGAGCATGGAAAGCAAATCGCCGTTGTCTTTGTGCACGCCGTTTCCCCAACTGCTGATGGGGTTGTTCCTGCCATAAGCTGCCTCCTCCACTTCCGGCAGACTCTTCAGTCTGTTGACAAGGATGCCCATCTGCCCGGCAGACCCGTCGAGCGTGGCGTATATGGAAAGGATGTCCTTCGTCTGGTAACCCAAGGGGAGGTTGGCGAGGTGGCGCATCTGGAGCATCATCGTCATGGCCATCACTACCAGTGTGACACTGATGACGTTCTGTACGATGATGAACACCTGACTGAACCACATCTTGCTGCGCAGGCGTATGGTGCCTTTCACGACATCTATCGGATTGAACCTGGACACCACGACGGCTGGCAACAGTCCTGCCACGAAGGCGATGACTACGTATGCCAAAGGCAAGAACCACAGGAGGTCGACCGTATGGAGGAACGTGATCTTCGTGTCCAGCACCTTATTGAACAGGGGGACGAACGCCCATGCCAGGAATGCCCCCAGCCCAAAGCACGCCAAGGTGAACAGGCCCGACTCCTTCAGATAGCGCATCATCACGCCAAAGACCGATTCGCCCAAGAGTCTCCGGGTGGCCATCTCCTTGGCACGGTTGCCTATCTGTGCCACGGTCAGGTTGACATAGTTGAAGATGGCTGAGAACAGCAGTACCAATGCCACAATCAGCAGGATGTTTACCAGCGTGCGGTTGCCATAGCTAAAGATTTCACTGTCGCCTACAAAATGCAGCTTGTCCCATCTCACCAGTCTACTTCCCCACAGAAAGTTTACGCCGTCGCTCTTCCGTTGCCAGTATTTCCAATATCCCATGTACTTGTTCAGCAAGGTCTCGTTCACCTTGTCCGGGTCGGCATCTTTTGCCAGACGTACTATCGTATAGGTGCTGCCAAACTGGTCCATCGGAGTCACTCTCTTCTCCAGGAGTTTCATGGAGACATAGACGTCATGCGGCAGAAGGACTTCCTCAGAGTCGAATTCATCCATGATTCCCACCACCTTCAGCTTCAGGGTGTCGCACAGGATGGTTCGCCCGATGGGGTTCTCATTGCCAAATGCCTTTTTGGCAAACGCCTCCGACACCATCGCCTGACCCGGGTCTGTCAACAGACTGTCGGCCGAGCAGCCATGGCACTTGTAACCGAGCAGTTTGGAGAAGTTGGGGTCGATGGCCAGATATTTCGCCTCGAAGTATCTGCCGTCCACGACAGCCCCCTTGTCGCAATAGTAGATGCCGAACCTCGTCCACTCCTTGATTTCGGGGATGGAGGGAAAGAACTCCTTGGCTGTACCGCTAGTCATGCCGAGATAGTCGCCCGTCCCGACGGCATAGAGTTCCTTGGCCAGTTTATTGTTTGTGCCCGTCCTGTACTCGTTGCTGGCATACGACACCAGGATAATGACAAAGGCTAAGGCTACCGAGAGCCCGAAGGCCTCGATAGCCGTATAAAGCTTGTTGTGAGAGAGAAATTTGAAATAGCTTTTCATCTTTTTATGCTGTTCGCTTTTGTAGTGTTGCGGAATCGTTTTTCTTGATTCCGATGCAAAAATAAGCATTTTCTGCCATGCTGCCAAGGAAGGGTGGCGGGCGCAGGGCGGATTGTATGAAAATCATACACTCTCCTGTATGAAATTCATACATCGCGCCCCGAATCGTTGGGCGTGTCGGCGAAAAAGTGTACTTTTGCAGCATGAAATACGGAACGATACTGGTCATAGACGACAATGCGGCGGTTCTCACGGCCTTGAAGATCTGCCTGGGCGGCACGTTCGAGCAGGTACTCACCCTGTCGCGCCCCGACACGGTCACGTCCTTGCTGGCACA
>CAVKZC010000106.1:9801-10871 GCA_963660455.1 Sphaerochaetaceae bacterium
CTGAAGGATGCCATCGACCGCAACACGGAGGTGGAGACGCTGGAGAGCATCGAGAGCAAGCACATCCAGAAGGTGGTGGACAAGTGTCACGGCAACATCTCCCGTGCCTCCGAACTGCTCGGCATCACCCGCCAGACTCTCTACGCAAAGCTGAGGAAGTGAAATGGGCATTTTCTTCTCCATATATATAATAGGTGTAACCCTTGCCCTGGTGGGCGGCGTGGTGTTCCTCTTCCTCCGCCACCAGCGTAGGCTGAAGGACCGTGCCTTTGTGATGAGGGAGGCGGTGCGCAACGGCGACTACTCCTTCCACCTGTCTCCCAAGGGACTCCTTCCGGGCGAACGGGCACTGCAGCAGGCGCTCAACGACATGCAGGGGGACATCGCGCGCCTCGTGGCGAAGCACGAGGTAGAGTCGTGGCAGAAACTCACCCGTGTACTCACCCACGAGATCATGAACGCCACGGCCCCCATCTCCTGTATCTGCCAAGCCTACCTCGGCAACGAGGAGATAAAGGGCACACCCTACGAGGAGGGCATCCGCGCCATCCACGACACGAGCCGGTCGCTCTCTGCCTTTGTCGACAGTTACCGCAAACTCACCCAGTTGCAGACTCCCGTCGTGGAGCCTGTCGCCCTCCTTCCTTTCGTGGAGGGCATCAAGGTGCTCTACCCCACGGTGCGCTGGACCGTCTCGCTTCCTCCCTCCTGCACCATGGAGGCTGACAGGAACATGCTGCGCCAGGTGCTCATCAACCTGACGAAGAATGCCGTCGAGGCGCATGCCTCCACCATAGACGTGAGGTGTGGCAGAGGGGCAGCAACCGACAAGGGAGGGACGGAGCAACCCGTGCGACTGCTGTTCAGCAACGACGGCGACCCGATACCGCCCGATGTGGCTTGCGAGATGTTCGTTCCTTTCTTCACCACCAAACCGTCCGGCTCGGGCATCGGCCTGTCGCTCTCTCGCCAGATGCTGATGATGCAGAACATCAGGCTCTCCCTTGCTGAGACGGCTGTGAGCGGATGCCACGTCACCTTCCTCATAGAACCCTATACCACCGACTGAC
>CAVKZC010000107.1:0-10809 GCA_963660455.1 Sphaerochaetaceae bacterium
TATAATGTCTTTAGTTTGGAAATTACTTCGTCAGCATATCAGCATACCGCAGTTTGCAGGCTTCGCCTTCGCCAACCTCTTCGGTATGCTCATCGTACTCTTTGGCTTTCAGTTTTATAAGGACGTACAGCCTGTCTTTACCCAGCAGGACAGTTTCATGAAGGCCGACTACCTCATCATGAGCAAGAAGATAGGTATGGGTAACACCATCAGCGGTCGTTCCAATACCTTCTCCAACGGCGACATCGAAGACATCGAGTCGCAGAAGTTTGTGCGCAAGGCCGGACGCTTCTGTTCTACGGAATACAAGGTGGACGCATCCATGGGCGTGAATGGAGTGAATGTGCTCAACTCCGAACTCTTCTTCGAGAGTGTGCCCGACGGCTTTGTGGATGTCTCTCTCCGCAACTGGAAGTATACCGCCGGCGAAAGGGAGGTGCCCGTCATCCTCCCGCGTACCTATATTAATATGTACAACTTCGGTTTTGCCCAGAGCCATTCGTTGCCCAAGATAAGCGACGGCCTGGTAGGGATGATAGATTTCAACATCTTCATACAGGGCAACGGCAAGAAAGAACAGTTCAAGGGAAAGGTGATAGGCTTCTCCAATAGGCTCAACACCATCCTTGTGCCGCAGGCTTTCATGGACTGGAGCAACCACGAGTTTGCCCCCGAAAGGCACAGCGAGCCAACACGCCTCATCGTGGAGGTGGGCAACCCTGCCGACGAGAATATAGCCAAGTATCTGGACGACAACGGGTACGAGGTGGAATCAGACAAGCTCGACTCCGAGAAGACGGCCTATTTCCTCAAGATGACGGTGTCTATGGTGATGGCCGTCGGCATGGTCATCTCCGTGCTCAGTTTCTACATCCTCATGCTCAGCATTTACCTGCTTGTGCAGAAGAACTCCAGCAAGCTCGAGAACCTGCTCTTGATAGGTTACAGTCCGGCACGCGTGGCCATGCCCTATCAGGTGCTCACCATCGGGCTGAACATCCTGGTGCTCGTGGTGGCGTGGGCGGCACTGTACTTTATCCGCGATTTCTACATGGACTTCATCGAGACACTCTTCCCCGGCATCGACGAGGGAAGCATGCTTCCTGCAGTCGTTTTGGGCCTGGCACTCTTTGTGCTTGTTTCGCTGGTAAATATCGTGACGGTAAGGCGCAAGGTAATGGCCATCTGGAAACGCAAGGAATAGAATTTGCATAAAATGTATACTTTTTCATATGTCCGTAACATATATATCGAAAAATTTGTTTAATTTTGCGGCATAAAACAAATATAGGGCTTTTAGTCCCGCATTATTAACTAATTTTTTATTTTAGGTATGCAGAAAAGATTGCATTTGCTTATCGCTGTCCTGATGCTTGCAGTGTCGGCCGCGATGGCACAGGTTACCACTTCAGGCATCAGCGGTAAGGTGACATCGCAGGGCGATGTCGTTATCGGAGCCACAGTGACTGCCACACACAAGCCTTCGGGTACCGTTTACCGTGCCGTAACCAACATGGACGGCCGTTACACCATTCAGGGTATGCGTCCCGGTGGCCCCTACAATGTAGAGGTTTCCTACATCGGCTATCAGCCCAAGACCTTCCAGAACGTGTCGCTCAATCTGGGTGAAAGCCAAAACCTCTCTTGTACTCTTCAGGAGGACGCCCACCAGTTGGACGAGGTGGTGGTAGCCGGCAAGGCCGGACTCAACGGTTCGAAGACCGGTGCCGCACAGAGCATCAATTCGCAGATGATACAGGACATGCCATCCATCTCGCACAGTATTGCCGACGTGGCGCGCATGAACCCTCAGTTGTCCACCAACTCTCAGAGCGGTGCCATGTCGTTTGCAGGAACCAACAACCGCTACAACTCTTTCCAGATTGACGGTGTGATGAACAACGACGTGTTCGGTCTTACCTCCAACGGCAGCAACGGTGGCCAGTCTGGTACCCAGCCCGTGTCTATGGAGACCATCGAGCAGGTGCAGGTGAACGTGGCTCCCTTCGATGTGCGCCAGGGCGGTTTTACCGGTGGTGCCATCAATGCCATTACCAAGAGCGGTACCAACGAGTTTCACGGTAGTGCCTATTTCGACGGCAACAACCAGAATCTCGTAGGACGCCACTACAAAAAGTTGGACGGTACCTATGCCGACCCCTACGACAAGGAGAAGGAGGTACGCCTCGGTGTTACGCTCGGCGGTCCCATCATCAAGAACAAGCTGTTCTTCTTCGCCAACTACGAGTATGCCAACAAGACATATCCCACCCAGTACGGCTTCGGGAGCGAAGGTGCCAAGTTTGACTCGGCAGAGGCTCAGACCATACTCGACAAGCTTATCGCTTATGGCAAGCAGCATGACAACTACAACTACAGCACCTCTTGGGCCAATGAAGACAAGTATGTCAAGAGCCACAAGGGCGGTGTGAAACTCGACTGGAACATCAACGACTTCAACAAGTTCTCTTTCCGTTGGAGCCTTGTAGACGCACGCCAGTTGCTCGGTCTCGGCACGATGTCTACATTGAACACCACTGACCACCTCTACGAGTTCCACTCCAAAACCAACTCATTCTCGGCTGAGTTGCAGAGCCGCATCTCTCCCGTGCTGAGCAACGAGGCACGCCTCTCTTATGTGCGTGTGCGCGACAGCCGCAGCTCAGGTGCTGCAGCTCCCTCCATTACTATATATAATGTGGGCAGCGGTACCGTAAACATCGGTAACGAGTATTCGTCAATGGCCAACTCGCTCGACCAGGACATCTATACCCTCGAAGACAACTTCACATGGTACCACGGTAGCCATACCTTTACCTTCGGTACACACAACGAGTTCTACAAGTTCAGCAACCTCTTCATCCAGAACCTCTATGGCTGCTACTATTTCGACAGTCCTGCCGACTTTACAGGCTATCTGGACTCTTATGCTGCCGGTCAGCCCAACGGTTCGCTCATCAAGAACTTCTACTACACTCAGGCCAACGAAGAGGTGACAGGTACTCCTCTCTGGGCACCCTCTTTCGGTGCAGGCCAGTTGTCATTCTATGCACAGGACAAGTGGGACATCACTACCAGCTTCCAGCTTACCTATGGTCTGCGTATGGATATCCCCCTCTTCTTCGACACACCTACTGAGAATACTACATTCAACAACTGGGCAGCTGCTCAGGGCTATAACTACACCACCAACCACAAGCTCTCGAGTGCACCCATGTGGAGCCCGCGCGTAGGTTTCCGTTGGGACATCAACAAGGACCACAACTATATCCTTCGCGGTGGTATCGGTGTGTTCACGGGCCGCATCCCCTTCGTGTGGTTGAGCAACAACTTTACCAACACGGGTGTGCAGTTCCAGTCTTACTCCGTAAAGAACAGCTCTGCCGTAGAACTCATTGTAGACCCCAACAACCAGGCAGCCAACGCCAGCAAGCTCAAGGCCAGCGGAAGCCAGCTTGTCAATGTCTTCGACAAGAACTTCAAGTTTGCTCAGAACTTGCGTATCAACCTCGGTTTCGACTTCCGTCTGCTGGACATCGACTGGACTGCTGAGGCTATCTTCAGCAAGAACCTCAACGACGTGTACTACAAGAACATCGCATACGAGGAGACAGGCGAGACACTGGGCCAGACCACCTATATGTACTGGGACAACCGTCCTGTATACCAGAAGGTGCCCTCTGCATCCAACTTCAGCAACATCTATGCGATGCACAACACCAACAAGGGCTATTCGTACAACCTCTCTCTGCAGGGTACCAAGCACTTCAACTTCGGTCTTGACCTGTCGGCATCCTATACCTACACCAAGTCGAAGGCCATCAGCAGTGCCATCTCTTCTGTAGCACAGAGCAACTGGCGCAACAACTCCACCCGCAGTTTCTCCAACGATCCGGAGCTTGCTAACAGTGGTTTCAATGTGCCCCACCTCGTCAAGGCTTCTGCCTTCTATCACCTCAACTGGGGACCGAAGAAGCTCTTCACCACTACGGTCGGTCTGATTTACCAGGGACAGAGCGGTGCTCCTTACTCGCTCTACTACAACGGCGACCTCAACGGCGACGGTGCTTCCAACGACCTCATCTTCATCCCTACCGACGAGCAGATAGACAAGATGACGTTCACACCCATCATGAAGTCAGACAACAAGACCGTGAAGTATAGCCAGGACGACCAGCGTGCCAACCTGAAGAAGTGGCTTGCCAACACTGCTTACCTCCAGGATCACCGTGGCGAATACTACGAGCGCTATGCCGACAACCTGCCTTTTGAGAGTCATTTCGACTTCCACTTCGGTCAGAAGTTCGGTATCAAGGTGGGCAAGTATGTACACGCTCTGGAGATAACGATGGACATCCTCAACGTAGCCAACCTGCTGAACAAGGACTGGGGACACACCTATGGCAGTAGTTACAGCAGCGAACTCGTGACGCCCATCACCTACAAGGGCAACGGCGCATTCCAGTTTGACAACGACTCCACTACGCCTATCAAGTATTACTCCGACTACTACAGCCGCTGGCGTGGCCAGATTGGCGTGAAGTACACCTTCTAATAGTGTAGTAGTAATACAACAACATAAAAAACGGCAGAATCACAATTCGTGGTTCTGCCGTTTTTCATGTGTGTCGGGCATGACACAAACTTAGTTGCTTTATAATGTCCCTGTTCGGTATTCGTTGGGCGTCATGCCTACGGCCTTCTTGAAGAGGCGGCTGAAGTGCTGCGGATACTGGAATCCCAGTTCGTATGCCACTTGGCTTATCGATTTTGTGGTGTCGAGGATGTGCTCTTTGCTGATGCTGACTATCTTGTTTTGTATCATTTCCTGGGCAGAGTGGCCCGTCTCCTTCTTGATGAGGTCACCGAAATAGTTGGGCGAGAGGCACATCTCCCCAGCGCAGTATTTTACGGAGGGCAGTCCGTTCCTGAGGGCATTGTCGCCCGTAAAATAACTGTCCAGCAGGTTCTCGAACTTCACCAATATGTCGTTGTTCACCTTCTCGCGTGTGATAAACTGCCGTTCGTAGAACCGCAGACAGTAGTCGAGCAGCAGTTCTATGTTGGTAGCGATGAGTCGCTTGCTGAGTCTGTCCACGTCGTGCTCCAGTTCGTTCTGTATCTTCATCAGGCAGTCTACGAAGATGGTGCGCTCCTTTTCAGAGAGGTGCAGCGCCTCGTTCGACTCGTATGAGAAGAAGCCGTATTCGTTCATGTGCTTGCCCAGGTGCGTGCCGTGTATGAGGTCGGGGTGGAAGAGCAAGGCCCAACCCTTGGGTTGGAACACCTCTCCGTTGTCCTCGCATCCCGCCACCTGTCCGGGTGCCATACACACGACGGTGCCCTCCTGGTAGTCGTACTTCTGCCGTCCGTAGATGATGTCGCCGCACTTCACCTCCTTGAGGAATACGGCATAAAACTGCATGGTGTGGCGTATGTGGCGCATGGGCTTGCACTGCGACAGGTCTATGACGCTGACGAGCGGATGGAGCGTCTCCACCCCCAGTATGCGGTTGTATTCGCTGATGCTTTCTGTGTTCTGTATAGCCATAGTCTTTTCGTTTTGTATGAGGTCGAATCTTTTCTGTCTTTACGGTTACTTGCCCCTGTAAGGCACCCCGTATCTGCTGCAAATTTAGCAATAATTTCGCACAAAAAAATCACCTTTTCCGTTTTATCCGTAAAAAGGTGATAATCTTCCGTAAAATATGTCCGTGTGTGTATGGTTTACCCGAACAAGTCTCTCTTTGGCAATTGACCTATGTACTTCTGCCTCAGTTTTTCGAAGAAAGCCATAGTGTCGTTGGAGAAGCCGTGCCCCTTCCATGTAGAGGTGTTGGTGACGAGCATCCAGCACTGTCCGTCGGGATACTTCAGGATGAGTGCCGACGTGCCAGCCAGCGATCCCGTTCGAATCCACGGCTTACCGTTGGCGGTATAGTTCCATCCGATGGAGTACTGGTGGTCGGGCTGCTCGGTGGTCATGAATTTCACGCTTTGCGGTGAGAGGATGTCCTTCACGTGGGGCATGCCGTCTATGCTGGCTATGAACCTTGCCAGCTCAGCCACCGACCCACACCATGCGCCAGCACCCGAGAGGCGTGGCAAGTCAGTGTCTCCGTAGCATTTCTCCACCAGTCTGCCGCTGTTGTTGTATTCGTACACCGGGTCGCTTCCGCTGTGCATGTAGTATCTTGTCTCGTTGGGTCGTCGGTCTTTGAGGTACGTGCCGGCAATGTGCATGTCGAAGCATCCGGCAGGGTGCAGCACGTGCTTCTGCATGAACTCTTCGTATTTCATGCCGCTCTTCTTCTCTATGATCATGGAGAGGATCATGTATCCGAGGTTGGAATAGCACTTTCCCTCGCCGGGCGTGTATCCCAGATGCCGCTTCAGCAGGATGCGGAGCAGCGTGCGGTGGTCGGGTGGGGTAGTGAGGTGGTTCTGCATCATGATGTAGCGCGTGTTCGACACGGGGTCACCGGCATAGTTGTTGAATCCGCCCTGGTGTCTGAGCAGTTGCTCCACGGTGATGGCATAGTATCGCTGGTCCTTGATGCTGTTATTGTATAATGTGTCGTTGAGGATGCCTTGCGCGCCGAACACCTTTTCGTCCATCCGCAGCTTCTTCATCTCCACCAGTTTCATGATGCCCGTAGCCGTGATGAGCTTCGACACCGATGCAAAGCGCATCACGACGTTCGGCTCCATGGCGATGCCCTGTTCCTTGTCCGCCCATCCGAACCCGCGCGCATAGAGCAGCGAGTCGTTGCGCATGATGGCCAGTTGTGCACCATTTATCTCCCATCGCTTCAGGTAGCGTTCCACGAGCGAGTCCATGTCGTGGTATGCCGCGCCCGATGACATGGCGTTGGTCAGCGAGTCGTTGAGGTGGGGCATGGCCACAGAGTCGGGAATGCTGTCGTTGGCGGGCGAGCACCCCGACACGCAGCGTCTGGTAAGCATAGAGATGCCTATGATGAGAACGAGGCAGATGATGCAGATTCGTTTCTTTCGGAGTCTTCTCTTCTTCATTCCTTTACATTCGTACCGATTTGTTCATGAGATAGCAGTCGAGCACCGTCATGGCCGCCATGGCCTCCACCACGGGCACGGCTCTGGGCAGCACACACGGGTCGTGCCTGCCGCGAGCCGTCAGTTGGGTGGGGTTGCCCTCCAGGTCTACCGTCTGTTGCTCTCTCAGGATGGTGGCCACGGGCTTGAAGGCAATGCGGCAGTAGATGTCCTGTCCGTTGCTGATGCCCCCCTGTATGCCCCCGCTGTGGTTGGTGGCAGTGCTGATGCCCGGTATGAAGACATCGTTCTGTTCGCTTCCGCGTGCGGTGACACCTTCGAACCCCTCGCCGTACTCAAATCCCTTTACGGCATTGATGCTCAGCATGGCAGCGCCCAACTGTGCGTGCAGCTTGCCAAACTCCGGTTCGCCTATGCCCACGGGGCATCCCTTTATCACACATGTGATGATGCCGCCTATGGTGTCGCCCTCGGCTTTCACCTGTGCTATGAGATCCTCCATCAGCTTGGCCTTCTGTGGGTCGGGGCATCTCACGATGTTCTCTTCAGCCTTCTGCAGGTCATAGAGGCGGTAGTCGCGCTCCAGCGCTATGTTGCCCACCTGCGAGGTGTATGCCGTGATGCTTACGCCTATCTGCTTCAGCGCCAACTTGGCGAGAGCACCCCCCACACACCGCGCTATGGTGATGCGTGCCGAGGAACGCCCACCACCCCGGTGGTCGCGTATGCCGTACTTGCTTTGGTAGGTGTAGTCGGCGTGCGACGGGCGGTAGAGGCACCTCATGTTCTCGTAGTCCTGTGAGTGCTGGTTGGTGTTGCGTACCTCGAAGCCAATGGGAGTACCGGTGCTCTTGCCCTCGAAAACGCCGCTGAGCAGCTCCACCCTGTCGGCCTCGTTGCGTGCCGTCGTGATGTGGCTCTGTCCGGGGCGTCGCCGGTTCAGTTCGCTCTGTATGAAGTCCATGTCAATGTCTATGCCGGCGGGCATGCCGTCTACCACACCGCCTACGGCCACCCCGTGGCTCTCGCCGAAGGTGGTCAGCGTAAAGAGATGGCCGAATGTATTTCTCATCTGCTTCCTGTTTGTCTTGTTTGTAGATAAATGTTGCCTCCCCCGGCTTCTGGGGGAGGCTGAGGAGGGGGCTATTTGCAGTCTCCGCAACCGCCCTTGCAGCCGCCTTCACCGCAGTTTCCTTCACCGCAACCGCCTTCGCCGCAGTGTCCGCCGCAGTGTCCGCATCCGCCGCCTTCGCCGCCCATCAGCTTGGCCATGCCTGCCACTTCCTCGGCAGTAGCCTCACGGTTTTCGGTTATTTCGCCCTTAAAATTGAGGGTCATGCCGGCAAGCGGGTGGTTGAGGTCTATCTTCACCTTGTCGTCGCCGATCTCTACCACCACGCCGTTGAAGCGCATGCCGTCCTCGTTCTGCAAGGGGATGACGGCCCCCTGCTGTACGTGCTGGGCGTCAAACTGGCCGTTGATGCAGAAGATACTCTTCTCCAGTTCGATGATGCGCTCGTCGAAGCGTTCGCCGTAGGCTTCTGCCGGCTGCAGCGTAAAGTCGAATGTCTCGCCTTGTGCCAGGGGGGCAATCTTCTCCTCGAAGGCAGGCAGGGTAAAGCCCATGCCGCTCACGAATATGAACTGGCGCTCGTCGGTGGTCTGCTCTATGAGTTCTGACTTTCCGTCGGTTACGTCATACAACTTGTATGATACTTTGATAAATTTGTTCGATTCCATAGTGTGTATTGTTGTTTGTTGTTCTTATTTTTGTGCAAAGGTACGAAAAGCAATCGAGAAATACGACTAAAAGGTGATAAAAGTAACGTTTCGTCATCCGATGGAGGCAAGATGTTACATTTGTTTTACAGGCGTAAGGGTATATTGTTGATTTATGTCAAAAAACAAGCCCAAAGTCGTCTTTTTCTTTCAAAATGCTTGCGGGTAAAGAAAAGAGTCCGTAACTTTGCATCGTCTAAGAGAAAAGACAGGTTTAAAGATTTAAGTAAGGATAATAGTAATTAAAGTAGAGAAAGGTAAAAAGATTATGAAGAAACTGATGATTTTGGCAGTAGCTCTGTTCAGTATGACAGCTACTTTTGCAGCAGACGAGAACGCAAGTGCAACAACGGCAGCAGCAGCCTACAACATGAACTTCAACATGGGTAGCCTCGCCGACGTGCTGAGTCTTAACGTAGATCAGGTAGAAGCAGTTTCTGACGTGCACAAGAGCTTCACCGCCGACATGATGAATGCAGCAGCAGCTCCCGCAGAAGAGCGCAGCGGCATGGTGAACAAGGCCATCATCAAGGACCTGAAGTACATGCACGCCATCCTCTCGCAGCCCCAGTACCGCAAGTACGTCATGCTGCTCAACGCCACACTCGTAAACCGTGGCCTGAAATAAGCAGGAAGCAATAGTTCATAAGTGAGATTTTATATTGTCAAGGAGTTGTCGCCATGTCTGTGGCGACAACTCTTTTTTTTGTGCTCACTATAAATAGGTATTTGGCCCAAACCCCCATTTTTAGGTATTGCGGCATCCGGCAAAACGTCGTACCTTTGCAACCGTAAAAATACAACAGGCAAGACATGTGAAAGCAGACCTTGCCAAAGTAAAGTAAAAATGTAACTAAAAGAAATATAATTATGAAAGCAACAGTTGTAATTTACGGTTCTTCTACAGGAACCTGTCAGAGTATAGCCGAGAACATAGCCGGCAAACTCGGAGTAGAGTCCATGGACGTGGCAAACCTTGACGAGGCTACGGTGTCAGCCAACGACAACCTCATTCTCGGTACATCCACATGGGGTGCCGGCGAACTGCAGGACGACTGGTATGACGGCATCAAGACACTGAAGGCAGCCGGCCTTGCCGGAAAGACCGTGGCCCTCTTCGGATGCGGCGATGCCGAGTCATATCCCGACACATTCTGCGGCGGCATGAAGGAGCTTTACGATGCAGCTGTAGAGGCTGGTGCCACCGTGCTGCCCGGCGTCTCTACCGACGGCTATACGTTTGATGACAGCGAGGCCGTGGCCGACGGCAACTTTGTTGGTCTTGCCCTCGACGACGTGAACGAGGACGGCAAGACAGACAGCCGCATCGACGCATGGCTGGAGGCCATCAAGCCCGCGCTGTAAGCCGCGCGCATGCCGTAATCACAAGAAATAGAACCAAATTCAGATAAAAGGACGGGTGGTGCCCGTGTGTGTCATCCGTCCCCTTTATTCTCAAACCATTCAGCAGAAAACGTATGCAGCAGGAAAACGCTATGCCAGTGGACATGAAGGTCCTGATGAACCACATCTACGAGTACAAGAAGGGCGTGCGCCGCATGGTGCTCTTCACCTTCAACAAACGCTACGAGTCGTTTGCTATTACCCGTCTGGAGCATCAGAACATCGACTACATCGTCCAGCCCGTAGGCAACGACCGACTCAACCTCTTCTTTGGCAAGCGCGAATGTCTGGAGGCCATACGGCTGATGGTTACCAAACCGCTCAACAAACTCACGCCCGAGGAGGACTTCATCCTCGGTGCCATGCTCGGCTATGACATCTGTGCGCAGTGCGAGAGATATTGCGAGCGCAAGTGCCGCTCCAGCTATCCGGCAGCATGAGGCCGATTGGGCGATACTAGACTGTTTGAAACTTTTAGATAGATTAGTAAAGATAAGAAAACGACAGAATCTTGTTCGCTAATAAAAATAATTCATAATGTTTTTGTATAATAAATAGGGGTGCTCGGGAGAGTACCCCTTTTTATATACC
>CAVKZC010000108.1:0-10789 GCA_963660455.1 Sphaerochaetaceae bacterium
TAACTCCTTAACTCCTTAACTTCACAAACTTAAAAACATACAATTATGGAAAAGAACAACATGAAATACGAAGAGGCTGTAAGACAGCTCGAGAACATCGTACGCAAGATGGAAAACGACGAACTGGATGTGGACCAGCTCTCCGAACAACTGAAGCTTGCCAAGACACTTGTCAAGCTCTGCAAGGACAAACTTACCAAGGCCGATGGCGAGATCAAGAAACTCCTCAGCGAGGACTAAAGGCGTCGGATTGTAAAATTGTTATGCAGAAGTTGGCGGAAAAGTTGCAAAGTATCAGAATAATTTGTACTTTTGCAGCTAAATATTAGTAGAACATTAAATAAGAGATGTTATGAAAGACTTGGACTGGTCTAATTTGTCATTCGGCTACCGCCAGACTGACTACAATGTTCGCTGCTACTATCGCGACGGCAAATGGGGCGAGATAGAGGTTTGCTCCGACGAGTATTTGAAACTGCACATGGCTGCCACCTGTCTGCACTACGGACAGGAGGCGTTCGAAGGCCTGAAGGCTTACCGATGCCCAGACGGCAAGGTGCGCGTGTTCCGTATGGATGAGAACGCAGCACGTCTGCAGAACACATGCCGCGGCATCCTGATGCCGGAGGTGTCTACCGAACTGTTCGAGGAGATGGTGAAGAAGGTGGTGCGACTCAACCAGGAATGGATTCCTACCTACGAGAGCGGTGCTACGCTCTATATCCGTCCACTGCTCATCGGTACGAGTGCACAGGTGGGTGTACACCCTTCTACGGAGTACTGCTTCCTCATCTTCGTTACGCCGGTAGGCCCTTACTTCAAGGGTGGTTTTGCCAGCAATCCTTATGTCATCATGCGCGACTACGACCGCTCTGCTCCGCTCGGAACAGGTATCTATAAGGTGGGCGGCAACTATGCTGCTTCGCTCAAGGCTAACTCCATCGCTCACGAGAAGGGCTACGCCTGCGAGTTCTACCTCGATGCCAAGGAGAAGAAATACATGGACGAGTGTGGTGCTGCCAACTTCTTCGGTATCAAGAACAATACGTATGTTACACCGAAGAGCACTTCCATCTTGCCCTCCATCACCAACAAGAGCCTTATGCAGCTCGCCGAGGATCTCGGCATGAAGGTGGAGCGCAGGCAGATACCCGAGGAGGAACTGGAGACCTTCGAGGAGGCAGGTGCCTGTGGTACAGCGGCTGTCATCAGCCCCATCAGTTACATCGATGACTTGGAGACGGGCAAACGCTACGACTTCGGTCCGGAACCCGGTCCGGTGTCCAAGCACCTCTACGAGACCCTTCGCGGCATACAGTACGGCACCGTGGAGGACAAGCATGGCTGGACAACAGTAGTGATAGAGTAAATGAGCAAAGGGAAATTAGAGAAATTCGCGGATATGGAACGCTTCGAAAATGTGTTCCAGTATCCTTATAGCGTGGTAGACAACGTGCCTTTCGACATGAAGGGCAAGTGGCGGGAGATGTATTTCCACAACGACCACCCCATCGTCCTCGAACTGGGGTGCGGCAAGGGGGAATACACTGTCGAGTTGGCCAAGCTCTATCCCGAGATGAACTTCATCGGGGTGGATATCAAGGGCGCACGTATGTGGACGGGTGCCAAGAAGGCGATAGAGGAGGGTCAGAAGAATGTGGCCTTCCTCCGTACCAACATCGAGATCATCGACCGCTTCTTTGCAGAGGATGAGGTGCAGGAGATCTGGCTTACCTTCTCCGACCCCCAGATGAAGAGTCCGCGCAAACGCCTTACCTCTACCTATTTCATGAACCGTTACCGCCACTTCCTTGTGGACGGCGGTACCATTCATCTGAAGACGGACTCCAATTTCCTCTTTACCTATACTACGTATATGGTGGAAGAGAACAGGTTGCCCGTGCTCTTCCGCACCGAAGACCTCTACCATCATGAGGGTATCGACGAGGTGACACGCAAGATACTGTCCATTCAGACTTACTACGAGAGCATGTGGATAGAGCGCGGACTGAACATCAAGTATATGAAGTTCGGTCTGCCCCGTGAGGGCACGCTCGTGGAGCCTGACAAGGAGATACCGCTCGACGACTACCGCAGCTACCGCCGCGACAAGCGCAGTTCGAAAGAAACGGCGAAGTAAGGCGGGGAAAGGTAAAAAAGTAAAAAGGTAAAAAAGTAAGAAAGTAAAAAGATAAGAAATGCGGAAAGAGGGTGTGGCATAGTGCCGCACCCTCTTTCCGTATAGGCGGGAATTTTTAGAACACGCCTATAGTTATTTCACGGGTATCATATAGTACGCCCTGTCCAGGTCGAAGTCGAGAACCCACTGGTCAAGGACGATGCCGTCGTCCATGGCCTTTATCTCCAGGGTGTGGCTGCCTTTGCCCAGAGTGGTGTAGATGCTCTTGCGAGTCTGCCCGCGCCACACGTCCATGTTCCATGCGGTATGCCCGTAGGCATCCTTCAGCGAGATGGTAACCGGTTCCTGTTTGTCTATGGTGATGCTCACGCGCATGTCACCGTCGCTCTTGGCGTAATCGGGAAGAGAGGCAAGGGTGAGGCGTGCATCCCCTTCCCTTTCAGCAGTGAAAGTGTAGCGTAGGGTTGTCCCTTTCTGCAGTGAAACGGCGTTCATGCTGTGGCCGGCCAGAGGAATGAGGCTGGCACCGGTGCCCGTTCCTGCAGATGTCGTGCTCCACTGGTTGGCATTCCTTGCTATGACGGTTCTTGCCAGCGAGGCGGAAAGGGGCTTCAGGTCTTCCGTGCGGTTGAAGGCTTCCTTCAGGTATTGGCTTATCTCCTTCTGTGTCAGTGTACCCGGCAGAGAGGGCATGGCTGCGTTGGGGCAGATAGCCTTCAGCTTTTGGTAGGCAGTAAGACTAAGGGCTGCTGCTGCCTTGGCCTCGGTGTCCTTGCTGAAAAGACCGGGGCGGGCAATGTGGCGTGCCTCCTGTGCCTCCAGTTCTTTCTCAGCGGTGAGGGCTGCAATGAGTATCGGTTTGCTTATCATCTCGCGGAATCCTGCCTGCTCTGCTGCCGGCAGACTGCGCTCCAGGTTTTGTGCTTTCTCTTTCAGTTGGTCGTAGGCATAGAGGTAACGCTCCAGTTCGTTGCCAAATTCGCCCGAGTGGAACTCCCAGTCGCCGTAGGGCATGGACATGTAGGGAGTGGGGCGGATGTTGGTGAGGCGGTAATACTCCTTGACGAGGGGGAGTGCCTTGCTGGCCGCTGTCTCGCCCAACTGTGCCTTCAGCCATCCGCTGAGGTGCTGTTCTATGGTGGCGAGGGAGGCACTCTTTCTGTTCCATGCCATGTCCATGAAGAGCGACAGCTTGTACATCGCCGTCTGCGGGTCGTCCACATTGGCTATCCACGCCTCGTCTTTGTCTTCTGTTTGCGAGTTGTGTTTCTTGTGTTTGTCTTTTTCCGACAGGGCCGTCATGTCTTGCTGCAGTGCAGAGAGGATGAGACTGGGCGACATGCACGAGAAGGACGGCAGATTGCCTGCCCACAGTATGTTGGCAGAGTCTATGCTCTTCTTGTGTTTCTTGTGCTTCTTGCCACTAGTCTCCATCACCTTGCCGGCATGGCCGATGATGATGTCAAAGCTGTCGGTCACCTCCTTGTTGTATGCAGCATGGTGCTTGCTGTCTCCCTGCCACAGTATGTTGGCGTTGAGGCGGAGCATGAGGCGGCACAACTTGCTGTCGTTGCCGCTTTTCATCCATTCCGACTGGTTGAGCAGCAGACCGCGGTACTCCACATCGGGTATCTGCATACGCTCGTAGCCGGCAGGGATGGAGAGCACGTTGCGCCGTTGTGGCTGCAGGTGGCAGTAATCTTTCCATGCCGATATGCCTGCCATGCGCGAGAGTTGCATGATGGCGTATGCCGTTCCCCTGCCGTTGCTGCCCACCACTACTATCTTGCCCTGGCGTGTGCCTATCCAGTAGGAGTCGGGGTGGGTGATGAACAGGTGGAGGGGCGTGCCCAGTTTCTCGAGGGCGGCAAACTCCTTGTTCGTGAGTTGGTCGAGCTGGTATATCTGTATGGGTGCGTTGGCCTTCTCGCGTGCGGGCATTCCCATCACGGCTGTCATGTCGTCGGCAAACATCTGGAGGGCGGCTTTCACCACCGTAGAGGGGTTGGCGTTGACATGGTACGACACTCTGCCGTTGCCGTCGTTCCAGTAGATGTTGGTGGCGGCGGCAGAGGGGGCTACTTCTTTCTTCTTCGTGGATGCTATAACGCTCAGACCGCCCATTGTGATGAAGGCGGCGGATAATATGATATTCTTGAAAACAGTCATGTTGCAAAGATACACAATTCTGCGGGTACGTTGAAATATTTTAGTCTTTATTTTGGATATTCGTGTTTTTATTGGTATTTTTGCATGACATTATAATAGGTAATAGACATGGCATTGTATCCAAAACTGATAGAGGAGGCACTGGCAACGGTGACCTATCCCGGAACGAAAAAGAATCTGATAGAGAGTGGCATGCTTGCCGACACACCTTCCATCAACGGCATGAAGGTGAAGGTGGTGCTTGAGTTCCCGCGTAACACGGATCCCTTCCTGAAGAGTACGGTAAAGGCGGCTGAGGCTGCCATCCATTACCATGTGTCGAAAGATGTGGAGGTGGAGATCGTGACGGAGTTCAAGTCGGCTCCGCGTCCTGAAGTGGGCAAGATGCTTCCGCAGGTGAAGAACATCATTGCCGTCAGCTCGGGCAAGGGCGGAGTAGGCAAGAGCACCGTCTCTGCCAACCTGGCTATCGCCCTGGCCAAGTTGGGCTATAAGGTGGGACTGCTCGATACGGATATCTTCGGTCCTTCCATGCCCAAGATGTTCGGTGTGGAGGAAGAGCGGCCTTACTCGGTACACAAGGACGGTCGCGACCTCATCAAACCGATAGAGAAGTATGGCGTAAAGTTGCTCAGCATCGGTTTCTTCGTGAGTCCTACGACGGCAACGCTGTGGCGTGGAGGCATGGCGTGCTCTGCCTTGAAGCAGTTGATAGCCGATGCCGACTGGGGCGAACTGGACTATTTCATCCTCGATACACCTCCAGGCACCAGCGACATTCACCTCACGTTGTTGCAGACACTTGCCATCACGGGTGCTGTCATCGTCAGCACACCCCAGCAGGTGGCGCTCGCCGATGCGCGCAAGGGCATCGACATGTACCAGAACGACAAGGTGAATGTGCCTATCCTCGGACTGATCGAGAACATGGCGTATTTCACGCCCGCCGAACTGCCCGAGAACAAGTACTATATTTTCGGAAAAGAGGGTTGCAAGAACTTGGCACAGGAGATGAATGTGCCGCTCTTGGCGCAGATACCCATCGTGCAGAGCATCTGCGAGGGGGGTGACGACGGTGCTCCCGCAGCCACTAAGGTCGACTCCATTACCGGACAGGCTTTCCTGAGCCTCGCCCAGTCTGTTGTCACCGTTGTCAACCGTCGCAATGTAGAGAAAGCTCCTACCAAGATTGTCGGTACGGAGGGATAAATTGCCCGAAACAGTTATTGTCCATCCTTTGCCATGAGGGCTTCCGTTTCGTCTTCTACCTCGCTTGCTTCTGCCGGCAGACCGGCGTTGCGGCGTGCCAGGCGTATCTGGTGTCTGTATACGGCGCAGGCGAGGAAGAAGTAGACGGCTACCTGTATCCACAGGGCGCGGAACTCCGTCTCTATGTCGGCGAGGGATGCTCCCATACTGCTGATGCGCAGGAAACCACGCACACCGAAGGTAGAGGGGAAGAGCCATGCTATGCCTTGCCATATGCCGGGTATGTTGCTCTGCGGCCATGAGATGCCAGTCATAAAGAGCAACGGTACGGAGGTGAAGACCACGAGGAGCATGACATTCTCACGGTAGCGTACGGTACATGAGATGGTGAGGGCAAAGAACACGCACGCCAGGACGAACGGCACCATAAACCCGATGAACGTGGTCCATGAAAGCATGGATACGAAGCCGAACAACTTGGGTATTACGAGTGCCAGATAGGCTCCCATGACGGCATAGATCATGAAGTAGCACAGCCCCTTGCCCGTTACGATGCGGAAGATGCCTGCATAGTGGTTGCTTACAGGTACCAGTTCCTTGTTGCGGTTGGTCTCGCGCGATGTACCTGCCGCCATTCCTACACCCAGGAGCAGTGTCTGTTGCAGGATGAGCATCAGTACGCCGGGCAGGATGGCATTGCCGTAACCGCCCGTGGTGTTGAAGATGGGCACCTCGTCGAAGTCGAGCGGCTTGGTCGTCAGTTCGTCGTCACGGTTGGTAAACCCGGTAGACTGCTTGATCTGTATGCCCGCATTGATGTGCGAGGCCACGGCCTGTGCCGTCTGGTAGATGGCCTTGTAGGTAAGCATCAGACTCATGTCGGTATATACGCCGACGTGTGCCTGCTCGCCGCGGTTCAGACGCGTGTCGAAGTCTTGCGGAAAGTAGAGTATGCCGTGTACGGCCTGTCGCCTTACCAGTTGTCGGGCCTCGTCCAGACTGTTGCAGAAGTAGGCTGTCTTGGTGTCGGGCGCAGCGTCGTACTCACGTATAAACTCGCGTGAGGAGTGGCTGTGGCTCATGTCTACGATGGCCGTCGGCACGTCGCGCACCACCTCGTTGTTGTATATCCACGAGTAGAGCAGGGGATAGCCCAGTGGCACGAGGATGCAGAACATCATTACGCCCTCGTCTCTGAAGACGTTGCGCATCTCGTGTGCCCAGATGTAGCACATGTCCTTCAGACCGCGTAAAATCTTATATAGTAAACTGCTATTCTTCATTGTCTCTTTATTGATGATTAAAAATAACTTTTTACTCAGGGCGTGCAGGGCGAATGTCCATTCTTCACTTTTCATTCTTCCCTCTTCGTCCTTCCCTCTTTTACGGTATATACTCATACACAAGCATGGCCTTTTTCACGTTCCATGCCGTGAGCAGAGGCAGTGCGATAAACAGAACGAGAGCGCCCCAGTGCATGACAGCATCAGCCATGGGGAAGCCGTTGAAGATATTCATCTGGTAAATCATGTAGTAGTGGCGCAGCGGAAAGAGCTGGCCTATCGCCTCTATCGGGCTGTCCATGGCGAAGATAGGGTAGGTGGCACCGCAGATAGAGAAGCTCACCACTGCCCACAGCGAGCAGATGCTCATGGACATGCGCAGCGAGGGCATCAGTCCGAAGGCGAAGATGCCGAAGCACTGGCACGCCAGCACGCTCAGCAGTCCCAGCAGCATGATGGGGAGTGCGCCTCCAGTATGGGGGAATTTCAGTACATAATAGATATAGAACTCGAAGGCATAGAAGATGGTCAGGAAGATGAGCGTCTGCGGCAGCATCTTGCCTGCGATGGCGAGGTAGGGGTTGTTGTTGGCCATGCGCATCCATTCCTTGGCCCGTCCGAATTTCAGTTCCGTACCGATGGAGTAGGGGGTGATCAGGAAGATGAACACCATGATGAGTCCCGGCACCATGATGCTCGACAGATAGTAGTTGTAGTTGGCATAGGGGTTGCCCACCATGTGCAGGTCTACAGCGATGGGTTGCAGGAAGGTTTTTATCTCGTCGCCCGTCTTGCCCAATGCCGACAACTTCTGCATCCCCACGGCGGCAGAGCCGAGGGTGGAGATGGTCTTGAGGTCGCGCATCAGCAGCGAACCGGCAGCCAGCGACACACTGCTGTAGTAGAACGATATCTTGGGTTGGCGCGATGCCATCAAGCCCGCTTCCGTACCGTCGGGTATGAGCAGGAAGGCATAGATTTCGTTGGTCTGTATGGCGTGTCGTGCCTCGTTCATGTTCTGGTAGTGGGCCACGACACGGGTGGTCTGGAAGGCATCGAGCTTGCGCACCAGTGCCCTCGACGTGGCCGTGTTGTCCTGGTCCACGATGCCCACGGGCATTTCCGTAGGCACGCCTTCCTTCATCAGTGTGGTGAAGAAGAACACGATCAGAATGGGGAATATCACCATGCAGAACCCGTACATCGGGTTCTTGCGCATGATGCCGCATTCTCTGAGGGCTATATGGTATAATCTCTTAAACATTTGAACATTCTAATAAGCAAAGCAATAGAATTCTTCACTCTTCACTCTTCACTTCTTTACAATCAGCGACATGCCGGGGCGCAGTCCCTCTATCTTTGTCACGGGGCGTGCCTTCACCTCGAAGGTCTTGCGGTCGTAGTCGCCGTTGTCCTTGGTGGCCTTCCATGTAGCGTACGCTCCCTCGTCCTTGATGTAGTACACCTTCATCTTGATGTCCTTGCCGAAAGCCGGAACGAAGGCGGTGAACTCGTCGCCCTTCTTCAGACCGGCGAGACGGTCTTCACGCACGTTGAACGTGCCCCACATGTCGCTCATGATAGAGATGCTCATGATGGGAGAACCGAGACCTACAAGTTCGCCCACCTTGGGGTAGACGTTGCTTACCTCGCCCTCTACCTGAGCCACCTGTACGGTCTCTCTCAGCAGGTCTTTCACTACGTCAACGGCACTCTTGGCTGCCTTCGTGTTGCTGGCTGCCACACGCTTCTCCTGTTCGCGTGCTCCGTTCTTTGCCATGTCATACTGACTCTTGGCTGCCTCTACCTGTGCCTCGGTGGCCTTGAAGGCGGCGAATGCCTCGTCGCGCTTCTGTCCGCTTATCACTCCCTCGTTGTAGAGGTTCTGCATGCGGTTGTAGGTCTTCTTGGCTATCTCTGCTGCGGCAATGGCCTGCTGGTACAGTTGGTAGGCTCCCTGTATCTGCTCCTTGCGTGCACCGGCATCGGTAAGGTCCTGCAGGGCGAGGGTTGCCTCGTTGGTGGCCTGCAGTACTTTCTCCTGCGACTTCACTTCGGGTACCTCAAGGATGGCGAGTGTGTCGCCCACGTGTACATAGTCGCCTTCCTTTACCCTGAGTTCCAGAACTCTTCCGGGCAGTTTGCTCGATACACGGTATTCCGATACTTCCACCTCGCCCTGGATGGTCTCGTCCTCATGCTCGAGGGTGAAGAAACCGATGACTCCCACGATGACGACCACTGCTGCGAAGCCTATCATGGCGAGGAGTATATTGTTGTGCTGTGATTTCTTGTTCATAGTGTGTTATGTTTTTTAGAGTGTTTATATATTAATAAGGTGTCTCATGCCCTTTGGCGTATGGTCAGTGCAAGATACCGAGTGCCTTGTTCAGCCCCACCTCGGTCATCTTCACGTCTATCTCTGCGTCTATCTTCTGGCTCTGTGCCATCTGCCAGGCAGTCTGCGCGGCCATCACGTCGCTTACCTCCATCACGCCTTCCTTGAATCCCAAGTTGGCGCAGCGCAGGTTCTCCTCGGCACTGGTGATGTTCTTCTGTGCCATGTTGAGCTTCTTGCGGGCCTCCTTTACCTTAAACTGGCTCTGTGCCACCTGCAACTGTATCTTCTCGCGGGTGTCGTCGAGGTTCATCTGCGCTATGTTGGCAGTGGCCTTGGCGGCGCGCACCTTGTAGGCACACTCGCCCCAGTTCCATACGGGTATCTGTACCAGCACACCGATGTTCCACACACCGGAGAACTTCTTCTGGAAACCGTTGAACACGTTGGGGTTAGATATCATGTAGCCACCGGTAAGGGCTACGTGCGGCAGGAAGGCTGCGCGTACCAGGTTGGTGGTCTGGTGTGCTGCGTCTGCCACATTCTGCAGCATGCGTATCTCGGGGCGCATGCTCAGGGTGGAGTCTGTCAAGGCTGCTACGTCCGTTGCCTCGTCGGCAGCTGTGGCGGCAATGGCCTCCTTGCCTTCGTCGGCAAGGGTTATCTCCTGGTTCATGGGGATGCCGCAGAGCTGGCACAACAGCATCTTCGAGAGACTGACACCGTCCTCAACCTGCGTTATCTGCATCTCTGCCTCGTTAACCTTCACGTCCACCTTCAGACCGTCTGCCTTGGTGGCGACGCCCTGCTTTATCATCTTGTGCACGTCCTCGTCCAGTTTCTTCACCAGGGCATGGTAGCTGTTGGCGAGCTTCTCTTTCTGTTTCAGCGATACCACCATCCAGTAGGCCTGGTCTATGCTGTAGAGTGTCTTCTGTGTCTGCAGGTCCAGGTCGTTAGCTGCCATCTCTTCGCCTATGTCGGCTATCTTGTTGGCGGCAACGATGGCACCGCCCATGTAGATGGGCTGGCGCAACATGATGCTTCCTGCCCAGATGTTGCGGGTGTCGGTGCGGAAAGCGTCTACGAGTCCCTGTCCCAGACTGTTCACCTTCTCAGCCACGGGGCCCGCCTTCTGGCTTATCAACTGCCCCATTTGTTGGGCTTGCTCGGGTGTCATCTGTCCTTGGGCTACCAGTTGGGTGAACATGTCGCTCATCTTTCCGGTCAGCGATGTGCCGATGTTGGTGCCGAGGTTGCTCAGGGCCGACTTCTGGTCGCTGTTGAGCAGTGATATCTCGCGGCTGAACCATTCGTAGCCGCCCATGGCATCCACCTTGGGCAGGTATTGTGTCCTTGCCGATTTGCGCAGGTTGTAAGCCACATCCTTCTTGAGCTTGGACACATTGACCTGCTTGTTGTTGCGCAGCGCCATGGCGCGGCAACTGTCAAGGCAAAGTACCGTTTGGGCCTCGGCTGCAGTCAATGTCCCCAAAAGCATGAAAACAGTTACAATCTTTTTCATTGTTTTGATTAAAATGCTATAATTAATGTGCAAAAGTAGACAAATATTCTTAAAGTGCCAAACTAATAGCCTTAATCATATTTAACCTAATGAAAAATGTCTTGCTTTGTGGAAAAATGGAACAT
>CAVKZC010000109.1:0-10734 GCA_963660455.1 Sphaerochaetaceae bacterium
TCATTCTTTTGTCTCTTTTTCAATAGAACGAAAAAATGGTCTGTTTAGTATATCAGTCCACACACTTTTGCAGGTGACCCCTTTTTTCTGCCCCGAAGAACGTCGAAGAACGTCGAAAATCCACAAAACCTAAGGAAGCGCTTCGTTAACCCCTAAGAAAGCGCTTTGTTAACTGTTAATGAAGCGCTTCGTTGGCACCTAACGAAGCGCTTCTTTAGAGTACCATCAAGCACTTCCCCAATGCAGCACACAGATTCTTCCAAATGCCACCTCACCATCGCCATCCCATGTGGAGTAAAAAGGCGTACTTTAAGCTACTTTAGAACGAACAGGTTTAAAGAAAAAGAGCATGCTGTGAAGCACGCTCCTTTTTTTATATTCGGCAGTCTGACAGTTCAGCGTCAGACATGCATCAGATCAGACTGGCAGCGGCAGCCGTAAGGGCGTCGATGGAAGAGTTTGTCGGCGCTGTCTTGTAGGAGTCCTTCTCCATAGCCGCCTTCAGGTCGCTCGCCTTCATCTCGGTAGCCGTCTTGTCGAGGTCGCCGAGAGCCTTCTTCGAGTCCTTGTCCAGCTCGGCCTCAATCAGTTGCCCCTCCTCGTTGATAGACTTCTCGTAAGCCTCAAGCACCTTCTTCTGCTTGCTGATGTCTTTCTTCAGCGAGATGATGGTCTTGATGTCGTCGATGCTCAGTCCGATACCTGCTGCCAGACCAGCCAGCGCACCCGAACCGCCGCCAGACAGCGCGCCGATGCCTGCTCCCACGGCAGCCTTGGCTGCAATAGCAAGAACGGCTTTGTTGACAGCAGTGATTTGCGCATCTACAGCCTCTTTACTAACCATCGTTGGGGTATCAGTACTCACGTCGAAGATTTGAATTGTGTAGCTGTCAGTACCCGCCGCTGTCTTGATGCGCGCGCCGCTGTCGTCGGTGATATACACCTTGCGCGCCTCATACTTGTGGAAGTCGCTTTTGTTGATCTTGTTCTCCGTGGTAGCGGTAGAAGAAGAGGCGTCGGAAGAAGAGGCAGAAGATGTTGCCGCGGAAGTAGCAGACTTAGCCAGGCCTTTCAATGAGAACTGTGCAGAAGCGGTGTTTACGCCGGCTGCCATGAGAAACGCGAATACGATCCCTGTCTTAATCGTCTTGTTCATGTTGATAAGAATTTAAAATGTTAGATAATAATTTATTGGATAGTCATTACTTTGGTGTATATATCTTCATGCGGAACTGCCTCTTCATGTATTCACCCTTGGCCTTGGCCATGACATACTGCATATCGAGATACTCCACGGCAGCCTTGCCGTTGTTACTGCCGGGACGGAAGAAGAAGCCCTTGGGCAGGCTCTTTCGCACAAGTTCCATATCGGCCACTCCGTCGGCACCGGTCACTCCCATCCGCTTGAATTCGTTGCTGCCCTCAACGAGTTTGACGAATTTGCTGTCTGTCTTGTAGTCCTTTTTCACGAACTCCCTGTCACCGTAGTACGCCCAAATCTCCACGCCTGACATAGGCCCTGTCTCGTTGGCACCGAGGCGCGTCACCTGCCAGCCAACGGTGTAAATCTTCATCACCAGTGGCATGTTGTCAACGAAGTTGTCAAGTTTCGTCATCAAGTTCTTGTATTCCTCCACTGGGTTGTACCTGTACAGTATATGCATGCAGTCGCTCGCTGCGCCGTAGTATTCTGCCACCTCGCTCTGCGCCACCGTCTCCTGTTTCTTCAGCGCTGAGATTTTCTGGAAGGCGTAAACCGCCATGTTGCTATAGAGGATGCACGAGTCGCACTGCGCGATGTTCGCTGCAATGATAGGCGTCACATCGGTGGGCTTGTCGCTGGAGTTCATCGCCTCCCGATACGCCCTCTTGGCATCCTCGTATTTCGTCTGCGCATAGAGTTTGCCGCCCTCACGCATCCAGCGGTTGCAGTTGGTCACCTCCACTTCCTTGTTCAGCAGCAGGATGCCGTAACACATGCGGCTGCGCGCCTTCAAGTCGCTGATGTCGATACTCACGCGGTTTGTCTCCTCCGCCGACACGTTTACGACGCACAGTTTGGCAAGCCTCTGCTCCTCCTGTGCGCACTGCGCCTCCAGTTCGTCGAGCCTTTGCCATTCGGCGTCAGTGCCGCTCTGCGAGCCGAGGAGCTTTTTCTCCAGCGCATCGTGCTGGCTGCGCAGGTTCTGCAGGTTATCCTTCACGCTGGCAATATTCGCCACGGGAATACTCAGCGTGTAGACGTTCACCGACGCATCGTTGGCCTTCCTCGTCTTGGAGAGTGTCGCCCCGAGTGCGCCGTCGAATTCCACGCGCAGCGCACTGAGCGTAGAGCTTATCTCCACCTCTGCCCTGGTGGCATCGAGCTTGGCGTCGTTGCCAGCCGTCTGGTTCTCCAGCACGATGGGTTGCGACACCTCCTCCACAAGATACGCGCGGAGGTAGTTGGGACGTATGCCCACAGTGAAACTGGTGCGGTTCACGTCGCCCCGCTTCGCCACCTCAATCTTCGCATTGGGTATCGTCTTGCTGTCCACCTCCAGCGTGTATTCGTAATATCCGTTGGCGTTCTTCTCCTGACTCCTCTCCACGGGAGTGGCGGGAGCCTGCACCACGGTAACGACGAGGTCGGAGATCTCCGAGAGCACCAGCACTCCGCCGTTGCCGTTGAGCTGCGAATTATGACGGTCTTCCACGCCCATCGGCGAGAAGGAAATGAACTGCGACTGCGCCCCGGCAGCGATCCATGCGGAACAGAGCAGCGCAAAGAGGAATATTGCTTTTTTCATTGTCTATGGTATTGTCTGTTGATTATCTGTGACGTGTATTTCCATACGGATGATGTTGCGTCTACAGGTTGAAGCCGCCGAGCGTGGATATGTTGTTGTCAGGCTCGCTGCGCTGTCCACCCACCCATTCGGGCTGCCACGTGCGCACGTGAATTATCGGACTGCCGCCATCTTCTGGGAACTCCCACAGCAGGAAGAGGTAACCCTCATCGCTGTAGTTGCTCGATTTCCATGACTGGTGAAGGCGCACACCGTATTTCGTCTTGTCGATGGCAGACCGCGTGATGCCCTGGCATCCGGTGGTGTTTTCGCCGTTCTCGCCTATCTGACTGAACTTCACATCGATCCACTTGTTGCGGGCGAACGCCTTGCGTAGGTTGGCGAGATACTGCTGCTTGTTCTGACGGGTGTATTCCACCTTCGAGGCGTAGTTATTGTTGTCACCGCCCTGCCGCTTCATCGTTACATGACCGGTGATGATGAGCGCATCGTCGCTGAACATCTGGTCGATGGTCTGTATGTCCTTCTGGTTGTAAGCGGTACGGAAACGCTCCACATATTGCAGAATTATCATCTGGTGCTCCTTGTCCGCCACGTCCCCACAACGTTCCATACTCTCGCGCGTCTGTGAGTCGAGAGCCAGACGGAAGTCGGTTATCACGCCGTTGGCGTCGAACTCCACCACGGCATCCTGATAAGTGCCCATACCGAAATCCTCACCCTCAGGAGTGATGATAAGCGGAATGTGGTACACGGCGATAGACCCGTCCTTGAAGAGCCACGCGCGCTCCACCACCTCCTCGTCGTCGCAGTAAAAGGGAGTGACGCTCCACAGGCGTACCAGCGACTTCTTGGCGAAGTCGTCCATCTGCAAGTCCTTCACCGATACGGCAGAATGGGCCTTCTGCGCGGCGTTTATCTCGGTCAGTGCACGGGCGAGGTTAGCCTCAGCCTTTGCTATTGACGCGCTGCGCTCTACACCCTCGTCCACGGTGAGCGTAACACTCACCGCCGCCGCGTTCACTGCTCCGGCGACAGTCATTATGATAGCAAAAAACAGTTTTTGTAACATTATTCTTCTCTTATTTAGTCTTGAATATTATCGCTCCGCACCCCTTGTAGTTGTCGAGGCTGTCGGTCTCGCCCGTCATCACATTCACGCGGGTGGTGCCCGGCGAGAGCAGCGCCACTAAATTGCCGCTCCTGTCATACACGGCGAAATAGTACGCCGCGGCATCGGTCTGGTCCTTGGAATAACGGGCGTAGCTCGTTATGCTGCCGTTGCCCTTGCCCGTCTGCACAGCCTTGACTAGTTCGTCGTAGGTCTTGAGCATGGCTATCTTCTTCACTATGGCTGGGTATACAGCCTGACTGCCTATCTCCTCCACCTTTGAGGAGGACAACGCTCCGTCAGCAGCCGGCGCGGGGTTGGTGTTCTCTATTATGTCAGCGTTGTCGGCCTTCTGGATGTCGGTTTTCTTCACGTAGACCACCGCCTGGTACATATTGCCGCGCGTAGTGGAGAGTGTCAGGAAATCGGTGCGCTTGTTGTTGATGAGTAAATTCTCTGCGCCCTGCAGCTTCTTCTTTGTAGCCGCCCATTCGTTGATCTTGGCGTAGAGAGCCTCCTCGGCAGCCTGGCGCGCCTCCTCGGCGGTGGGCGCGGTCACGTCGGCATAGATATAGGAAGAGCTTTTCTTTATCTGCGCGATGCTTTTCTTCACCTCGCCACGGTCGGTCTGCGCCACGGCACACTGCGCCGCGAGGCATAGGGCGGCGGCAGTTATGATTGTCAGTCTATTCATATTTCTCGTAGGTTACGTATTGGTTGAAGAATTTTTCGGTCACGTTCTGCAGCGGTATATAGGTGTAGATATGTGCCTTGACAACCGCAGCATTGCCCCCGGCTACTGACAGTGGGCACTCGAAGGGCACGACGTGGTTGTAGCCCATCGCCTCGTTCACTACGAAGAGCGTGCCGTAAAGAGTCCCGCCGTCGGTCTTCTTCACTCCAACGTAGACATGGCAGCGGTCTTCCACGAGGTATTTGCCCAACTGCCCCAGCGTGATGCGGAGCGTGTCGGCACTGTAGCCGTACTTGTCCACCACGAGATGCAGGGGGATGTCGGCAGCCGTTTCGCAACCGCCAGTGAGCATGGTGTTGCAGATGCTGCGGGCGGCGGACTTGGGCGACATGACAAGACTCCAGCGGCTGTTGCGCAAGTGCTGAAGAATCTTGTCGCTGATTGCCTCGCTGAGGTAAACACCGGTGCAGAGCACGCGCTTGCCACCGGAGACGGAGACGCGAGCCGTGTCCCACTGCCGCATGGCCTCTTGAGCGGTGACACGGGGACACCGCGCCACATCGCGGGAGAAACGCTGCTCCAGTCCGATGGCATCGTCGCCGGTTATCAGGTGGCAGTCAGCCTTGAACACGATGCAGAGTTTTCTGCCGCCTCCGAAAGTCCATGTGAAGCGGTACATGCGCCGCGGGATATAGTCCACGGTGAGCGGCGTTTCCTCCGTCACGCTGTATATCATCTCCACGCTGCCCTGCGTCACGGTCACACCATCGAGGGCGAGGCGGTCCGGCACAGTCTTGACACGCGTGTCTGTCCTAAGGCGCAGCTCCAGGGCATAGCGTTCCACGAAATCAAACACGCGGCTGTCGGGATATGCCGCCACTATCTCGTCGTTGAACATGCGGTAGCCTATATGCGAAATGTCACCGAGGGCGTTAGTGCGCAGGCGCAGGGTCTTGCCGTCGTGCTTCACCGCAGCATCGGTATTGAGGTATGCGCCATGCACCGCAGCGGTGTCGATTTTCACATTGGCAGCAATTTTGGCTATCAACACCGACTGAGGTCGTGCGGCGCTTGCCGGGGCGGCGGCGCGCGGTAGCCACATTACTGCCACCGCCAGCACCGTTGTCAGAACGCGGGGTCCCATAACGATCAAGGTTTAACCGGTGTCATTTCGCCGCCGTGCTTCCAGTAGCCGATGTTGCCCGACACCTTGCCTTCGCGGAAATCGCCCTCAAAGGTGTCGCCGGCGTTGGCCGTGAAGTCCTTGGAGCTAACAATGCGGTGGGTAGCGGTATAGGTTATTGTGCCGTGGCCGTGAGGCATGCCGTTCTTCAGGTCGCCCGTGTATCTGCCGTAACCCAGGTTCACCGTGCCGTAGTTGGCGTTACCGGCGGGAGCAGCGGTCCTGACGGATGTCGTCTTTGTCTTGGCAGCAACCTCCACCCGCTTCTCCACCGTCACGGTGTCCACCTGCTTCACCGTGTCGGTCTTCACCACGGTAACGGTATCAGACTTAGCCGCTGTGGTGCTGTCAACAGCTGTACTGTCGGCAGCTGGGAACTGAGGCTTCACGTCTCCACCGCCAGAGAAGGCGAGGATGCCGCCGACGATAGCCGCCACAACTACCACCGCGCCTCCCGCGATGAGAGGCAGCTTGGTGTTCTTCTTGGGTTTGGGCGGCGCGCAGGGGGAGAGTTTCTTCTTGCACTCCGGACACTCCATGTCGCCATGTACTATTTCCTGTATTTGCTTGTATTGTGCGCACCCGCTATTGAGGCACACGCCGTATTTCTTGATACGGCCGGATGTTTCTCTTGCCATATTTTTCTTGCTTTGATATTTGGCAGGGCTGTAAATCCCCATCGTTCGTATTTACACGGGGGTATGAAAATCCCCGCTGTTTGTCTTACTTTAAGTCGTGCCGTACTGCGGCATCCCCCTTACAACATTGGTGGGGGAACAGCGCCCGGCGTGGGCGGCACCGGCGGCATGCCCGGAGCAGCTGGCGGTGCGGGGGCGAAGAGGGCTTGCAGTTCGGGCACCTGTCCAGCAGGCTGCCAAGCCGCCATGCCCTGCTGCCACACCATCGTCTGCACCGTGAGCTGCCCCGTGGGTACGAAGCCCTTTAGCGTGGCGTAGTCGTAGGGGCCGTAGTTCTGTCCGCCGATGTTGAGATACATCTGCACCTGCGGTTCCGCCTGCGGCAACACGGGCGGGATGCCAGCACCACCTGGCGGTGGCGGCGGTACGGGGCTTCCTGTCATGGGCTGCGGAGCAGTCGTGGGTTGTGCTGCGCCCACAGGCTGGGGCGATGCTGCCATGGCAGCCTTTACGGCAGCCCTTTCGGCATCAATCTTGCGCAGTTCGGCATCGCTCATGGCGAAGAGCGCCGGCAGGTCGTCGCCCAGTCCCTCGCTATGGAGAAGAATAGCGCGGCTGAGGTCCTGGTTGGCGTTGCCCGTGTGCAGGTATTTGTCGTAACGCTTCTTGTATCCCGCGAGCCATGATATGGCGCGCATGGGGAAGGCGTAGTTGATAGTGATGATCGACAGTTCGTTCTTGCGCGTACTCTCCATGAATATCTTGGGCTTCTTCACTCCGTTCTCCACCTGACTCTCGAACGCCTCCTTCAAATCGTTGGCAAATTCCTTGAGGTCGGGGTTGTCGCTCGGCGAGGGTATGCTGATGAGCACCTCGCGCAGGTTGATGTTCTTGTTCTCGTCGGGCTGGTCGTTGTTGCGGATGTTCGAGATGATCTGGTTGCGGTCCAGATTGATGTAAGCGCCGCTCTGCTCCAGTATCTCGTGGGCAAACTCCTGTATCTTCTGCCGGTTGCGCCCCAGTTTCTGCTGGAGCTGCGTGAGGATATTGAGTCCCAGTACCTTGGTGGACGATGGCGGAAGGTCGGCGTGCTTGGCCTGGATAATCTCGGAGAGCTTGATATCGAAGGCGTGCTTTACGGTCTTTTCGTTGACGCGCGTGAGCAAATCACCAAAGCTCTTGAACTCGGTGTCGGGGAGTATCTCCTCGCGCAGCTGGCGGCAGATGTTTGCCATGCCCTCCTTGTCGTAGCGTATTTCCTCCTCGTACTTCTCCATGCGGTCCTCCTCGCTCACCTCGATAACAGACCCACGCATGTCCTCCAGTCCCTTGTTCACCTTCTGCTGGGCTGTGATGAGGCGGTTGGTGTCATCGATGCAGTCGCTGAGCATCTTGCTGAACGAGTTGATGTCGTCGCTCATGTGCCCTATCTCGCGCTGGAGTTCCGACGAGAGCTGGCGCGCGAACTCAAGTCCTACGAGGCGCGTGCGCAGTTCGAGGTTGTAGGCAAGCTCGTCTTTGTACTTGGCGAAATGGTCGGCCTTCTTCTTGGTGACAAATTTGCCGATGAAGCCCACGTCGGCCCAGTCACGGGCGATGCCGGCCATGATGTCATCCGACTCCTTGAGGCGACTCTTGTTCTCATCCACCGACGCGTCGATTTTCTTCTTCATGTCGTCCGCCACGTAGCCGGCAAGCAACTCGCCAATGCGGCTCAGCTCCATGACGGAGATCTGTCCGTCGCGCCATTTGTTAAAGAGTTCCTTCTCTATGTTGTCGCGTATCTTGAGGGCTATGGGGTTGAGGGACCGCAGTTTGGTGTTGTAGTAGCCTCGCACGCCCTCGTCGCGGAAGCTCTCGTCGAACATGCCGTTCATCTGTCTCGACAGCTCGGCAAGCGGGTTCTCGTAGCCGCTGCAGAAGTCCACGAAATCATCCACGCGGCTCTGCCAGTCTTTGGAGAAGCGGTCGAAGGTGGCTCCGTCCTTGGCGGTGAGCACCTCTTCCTCCAGCGTGAGGTGTTCCTCGTCGAGCATCCAGCGGCTCAGGGTTTCGTCCTTCAGGTATTCGGCGCGGTAGTCGAAGTTCACCTCCTCATCGATGAAGCCCAGACTCGAACGCCAGTTGTTGTAGCGGAACTGGCAGAGCACGCTCCTACCCACGGTGTATGTCATGTGCTTCAACACACGCAACTCGGGATAGATGACACGTTTCAAACCAAAAGAGTACAATTTCTTTGTGCGCACAATGGGCATCTCCTGCGTCATCATCACCTCCTCGGGCGACACACGCTCGTCGTGCTCGAACTCAGCGCCATCCATGTTCTCGAAGTTGAAGGCGCGTATGATATCATGACATTCCGAAGCCTCCTGATTGATAAGGAACACGCGGGAGTAGACGTAGTCGCTCACAATCTTCGGAAGTTCTGTGAACGAATCCACGATGCGTCCGTTGGAGTTCACGTTACTATAAACAGCGATACCATTGGCAACACCCTTGATTCGCTCGCTGAAAACATTCAGAGGTGCACCGTTCGAAAGAACATCACAAGGAGTATAGCGTCCGCACTGCAAGGCGTTAAGTTCATTCAAGGCAGCATAACCATTCTCGTAGTACCGTCCCTTGTCCATGTCTGCCTTGGGCAGATCTTGTTCAGGAATCATGGCGTACACATTGATCTGCGCCTCATCCCAACCGGGAATGTTCCTTGCCTGCACAATGGCATCTATGATAGAACCAGAACCTGTACCTCCACAAAGTCCGGCAAAGATATGTATCTGCTTGGAATTGTTGTGCGACCGCTCGTTGCATTTCGAGAAACAGTTTTTCAGTGCATCCACATACTTGCGGGCATTGACGGCAAAAAGCAGACGACCGGCACGGCGCTTCTGTCCAGCGGCCTCTCCAAGGTTGCCGATGGCAGTGCGCACGGCACTTACATTGTTGACGATGCCACGCAACTCCGGGTGGTTGTCGATATTGTCAAGCAAGTCTGGCACGTCACATCCCTTGATGTACAGGAATTCATTCTCGCCGAAACTGGCATCCTGTCCCATCACGTCCATGTCTGCACGGCCTATGCCCATCATCTCCCTTGTGGAATCCACATACAGCAGAGCCACGGGTTGTTTTTCCCTTTCCTCCTTGTTAGGAAACTCTTCAAACATTCTCATCTTGAACGCACGCAGAATCTTGCCTCCCGTACCTCCAAGTCCCACGAGAATGTGGTTGGTTTTCAATGTTGCCATATAAATAAGGTGTTATGTTAATTATCTTCGTCTACTGCGAGGAGTGCTTGTTCGTCTCCCCACTTGTGCCCCTCTGGGAATATCTCTTGAACGTTTTACAGGTTTCTCCATCGTTATATACATCACGACCCCTGCCACTGCCATAAACAGCACCGACCACAGGCAGCGGCGGAAGATGAACCATCCGATTTCTTTGGTGGAATACTTTACGACATGACCGAGCATGTTGGCGGCACTTTGAGAGAACATGCCAACGACACTCTGTACGTCGTTGACGGCACTGTTCACATAGCAGGCACCAATGAGGCGGCTCATCTGAAAAGTCAAGAGAGCGCATAGTGCCAATGCCACGATGTAGGCCAGCGGATTGAGTTTCTTGCTTGCGTTCATAGCAGCGATGCATACCAGTTCGGCTGCCGACAGCACAACGGCTATCAGTATGCCATACTCGATGTATTCAGTGGTATTGATGAATGTTCCCATGATTCTATTACCTTAAAGTTTTCTTTGATTTGTTTATTCGCTTACGTCTTTAGTATCAGGTATGGCAGTGTTTACAAATCCGTCAACGAAACCTGCGGCCTCGTTGAGCACATCACGAAGGGCACTCCCTGCTTCCCTTGCGGCTTGGTTGGCAATGCAACCGGCTATCTCACCCTTCACTTTCCCAAGCCGTTGCAATTGATCGGGAGTCAGTTCTTCATCTTGCAATTTCTCCGTGAGTCCTTGGTATTTCTCCAACGCTTCAGTCCATTGCTCTTCTGTATAGTTGGCGGAATGAAGGCTCATATCTGCAGATAGCGTCTCCAACTCGCGTATGGAGTCATCCTTGCTGCTACAAGCTGACAAAACAAGCAGCATCCCCAACGCCATGGTCAAGGACATCATCATTTTCCGTAAAGAGATTCTTGTCGTGAGCACTTAGCGTATCTGTATTTGCACCTAAGTCCCCGATTAGGCAAAAGTTAGTATTTTGTTTTTCATTCGGCACAAAAAAGCGCGGGAACCTACCTGTTGTCCGTTCCACACACTGAGGCTCTCGCATTGCCTATCAAAGTTGAACAGACAACG
>CAVKZC010000110.1:0-10669 GCA_963660455.1 Sphaerochaetaceae bacterium
GCAAGGAGCAACTGGCTAAGTATGCCCAGCTGATGATGAAGAGAAAGTATTAATAGGTGAAGAGATAAGAACGAAGAGCGGAGAATCCCATAAAATGATAAGCATAATAGATACACACACCCATCTGGATGCCGAAGAGTTTGACGAGGACAGGGAAGCTGTCTTTGCCCGTGCCAAGGAAGCAGGGGTGGAAAAGGTGTTCCTGCCTGCCATCGACATGAAGACAACGCAGGCAGTCATGGCGTTGAGCCGTCAGCATCCCGGATATGCCTATCCTATGGCTGGACTGCATCCCGAGGAGGTGAAAGCCGACTGGCATGAGCAGCTGGCCGGAATACGCAGTTTGCTGGATGAGGGACAAGAGGCGGCACCACGCTTCATCGCCATAGGCGAGGTGGGGCTTGACTATTACTGGAGTCGGGAGTACGAGCGTGAGCAGCTGGAGGCTTTCGAAGAACAGGTGAAATGGTCGGTGGAGACTCGCTTGCCGTTGATGATACACTGCCGGAAGGCACAGAACGAGATGGTGCACCTCTTGCGTCATTACGAAAAAGACCTGCCCGGAGGCGTGTTCCATTGTTTTACGGGCAACACCCACGAGGCAGAGGAACTGCTCACCTTCGACCGTTTCGTGTTGGGCGTAGGAGGAGTGTCTACCTTCAAGAGCAGTCATCTGCGCGAAGACCTGCCCGCCTCAGTGCCGCTCGACCGTCTGGTGCTTGAAACCGACAGTCCCTATATGGCTCCCGTTCCCCATCGCGGGAAGCGCAACGAGAGTGCCTTTGTCGTGGAGGTGCTCCGTACCTTGGCGGTGGCGTACGGTGTGAGCGAGGAACAACTGGCTGCTGCGACGAATGAGAATGTACGGCGCGTGTTTATATGCTAAAATACATTAAAAACGTGTGGCAAGGTATGGCTATTCCAAATAAAAGCCTTACTTTTGCAATCCGATAAAGCTACCTTATGCGGCATCTATGTCGTGGGGCAGCAATGATTCAGCCAAAAAGGAAAGGTGCTCGAGTGGTTGAAGAGGCACGCCTGGAAAGCGTGTATTCCCCTAAAGGGAATCGTAGGTTCGAATCCTATCCTTTCCGCAATTGTTTTTGGGAGGCCGTTTGCCTTCTCTGCATATATTGCATTTACATCTCAGCATATATGATGAAGCATAACACACTTATTGCACGTTTGGCAATATTACTATTTACGCTCGTTGCTTCTTCCATGCCTCTGATGGCGCAAGAAGAAACGATGGGGTTCCACCAATCATTGAAAACCAAGTTTATAGAGGGAAATGCGGGCTTTATGTCGCTTGTTGCCATCGCACTGGTCATAGGTTTGGCATTCTGCATAGAGCGCATTCTTTACCTGAGTCTTTCCGAGATTAACGCCAAGAGGCTCCTTGCCGATATCGACCGCTGCGTGGAGCAGGGAGATGTGGAGGGTGCCAAGACGTTGTGCCGCAATACGCGCGGACCTGTTGCCAGTATCTGTTGTCAGGGACTGATGCGCATCGATGACTCGCTGGAGGACATCGAACGGTCGGTGGCCAGCTACGGAACGGTACAGGCAGCCAACCTTGAGAAAGGTTGCTCGTGGATAACACTCTTCATAGCCATGGCTCCGTCGTTGGGATTCCTCGGTACGGTGATAGGTATGGTGATGGCATTCGACCAGATACAGCAGGCGGGCGACATCAGTCCTACCATTGTGGCATCGGGTATGAAGGTGGCCCTCATCACGACCATCTTCGGTATCATCGTGGCCTTGGTGCTGCAGGTGTTCTACAATTACATCCTTTCCAAGATAGAGCACATTGTGAGCCAGATGGAGGAGAGTGCCATTACGCTGATGGATATCATAGCCAAGCACAAGAAAAGTGCCGGGCTGACTAAGTGACGTACTGCCATGAAGAAGACCGGACTGAACATGGGCAAGATGCCCACAGAGAAACTGTCGCAGCGCATACTCTATATTCTTGTAGGCGTGGCGATGGTTGTTTTTGCCCTTTTCTTCCTGGTGGGGTATGACATGCCCTTCGATGAGAACCCCGATTTCAATGCTCCCCTTTTTACGGATGCACTGATCGTGTTGATGGTGCTGATGCCGCTTCTTGCCTTGGCAGTAGTGGCGGGGGGTGTGGTGCGCCGTCAGCGTTTGCACATCGAGCAGCAGGATGCCGTGCAGAACGGAGTGCCGGCACGCAGGATAGCGCGCATTACGTGGATCTCTACGTTTGCTCTCCTTGTGATATGCTTTGCAGCAGGCTCGTCGGTCCCGATGACGGTGAACGGCAGCGACTATACCGACTGGTGGTGGCTCAAGGTGAGTGATATGTTCGTCAGTGTGGCTGTTGTCATGCTGGTGGTGGCAGTGGCAGTTGTGCTTTTCGGCATGACACGTTATGTAAGAAAGGGTAAGAAAGGACAGGGCAGTCTATGATTGCTGCTGACTTAAAAATGGAGTTGTCTATATGATAAGAGGTATGCGCAAACGGCTCGGTGTACCGGGCCTTAACACGACATCGACGGCAGACATTTCCTTCATGCTGCTTATCTTTTTCCTTGTCACCACATCGATGGATGTGGACAAGGGAATGGTGCGCCAACTTCCCGATCCTGAACCCGAGAAGCAGGTCCAGCAGACACAGGTCGACAGCAAAACGCTCATGCAACTGCATCTTACGGCCGGCGGTACACTGCTGGTCAATGAAAAGCCCCTTCCCATGGATAAGCTACAGCAGGAAGTGGTGCAGTTTGTCAACCGGTTGGGGGCAAGGCATCTGATATCCATAGACTGCGACCGCGAGGCGAGTTACGATGACTATTTCCGTATGCAGAACATGATAGCCTTGGCGTACAGTCAGTTGAGGGGCGACTATGCCCGCAAACACTATCACAAGGCATTCTCTCTTCTCTCTTCCTCCGACAAGGAACAGGTTCGCAAGGCTGTGCCCCAGCGCATTGCCGAGTCGTATGCCAAGGCGCGTACCTATACCAACCGTAGTGTGAGCGCCGATGCGGAAGAGCAGAAGCCGGGCAGCCGTTCTGCAGCCGACAGCAAGGAAGGAGGCAAGCCATGAGCATGTTCCGCCGCCGTATCCGCGAAGTGCCGGGACTGAACACGTCGTCCCTGCCCGACCTTATCTTTTCGGTTCTCTTCTTCTTTATGATTGTGACGCACATGCGTCAGGTTACGCTCAAGGTGCAGTACCGTGTGCCGCAGGGCAAGCAACTGACCCGCCTTACCCGTAAGTCGGCTGTGTCGTATGTGTATATAGGCAAACCGGCCAAGGGCGTGCCGCATGACAGTCCTGCCGTTTCCCCCCAGGAGGGCGGCGTGTATGTGCAGCTTAACGACAAACTGGCTACCCCCGAGGAGGTACAGGACTATATGGCAGCCGAGAAGCGGCGCATGTCGGCAGAAGACAAACAACTGATGACCGTCTCCATACGTGCCGACCGCAATACCCCCATGGGAGTGGTGATGGACGTGAAGCAGGCATTGAGGCAGGCTCGGGTTACGAAGGTTAACTATGCTGCTGAGGAGAAGGGCAAATAGCTTGTCTTCCTTTTCCTGTATAGTCTACACCAAACGGGGCAAAAAGCGGGTGTGAGCGTTGAATAATATTAATTTGTGATTATTTATGCATAAAACATTGCTATTGTTAAATAAAAGTGCTAACTTTGCACGCAAATTAATATAGACTATGGCAAAAGAACAATTAGACTACTTAGACAAGCAGATACTGAAGCTTATCGCACAGGATGCCCGCATCCCCTTCCTGGAGGTTGCAAGAATGTGTAATGTGAGTGGTGCAGCTATCCACCAGCGTGTGGCCAAGCTTACCAACTTGGGTATTATCAAGGGGTCGCAGTTTCTGATAGACCCAGAGAAGATAGGTTACCAGACATGTGCGTATGTAGGACTTTACCTCAAGAACCCCGAGCAGTTTGACCATGTGGTAGAAGAACTGAAGAAGATCCCCGAGGTGGTAGAGTGCCACTATACTACCGGCGGCATGGATATGTTTATCAAGATATATGCCGTCAACAACCATCACCTCCTGCAGATCATACACGACAAGTTGCAGCCACTCGGACTTTCGCGCAGCGAGACCATCATCTCCTTCAACGCTGCCATCAACCGCCAGTTGCCTCTGCTCGATATGCCGGATCCAGACAGCGTCGGTGAGTGATAATGGAAAGTTCTTCTGTTTAGACAGTAGATAAGGTAAGAAAATACAAAAGCCAGTTTGCATATCTGCAGACTGGCTTTTATTCCAAAATATTGTATAAGTAAAAGATGATAAAGCATTTCCCAATGCCTTTGAGTTATTAACTGTGACAAAGGTAGGCATTATCTGCTTTTTAGTGGTGTATAATCTGCTTTTTAAGGGGTAATAATCGTTTTCACTTGTATTTTAGGACATATTGCAACGGTTTTCCTTACGGTTCGTATGAAATATACCCCATTCTTCAGTCTTGTTTTCAGGGTTTGTATAGGTCGAGGAAGGTGTATTTCAGTGTTCCTTCCTGCATGTCTTTTTGTCGGACAATGCTCCATCCCTGTGTCGTCAGTTGCCCGACCGTGGCTGGAAAGAAGGTGTCTGCATGACTGGGGGTGTCGTGTACGACGGTTAGGTAGAGCTTGGAGGCCATGGGAATCATGACACGATAAACCTCAGCTCCGCCCATGACGAACAGTTCTTCTTTCGGCTCCATGCGTGCGAGGGCTTCTTCTATACAGGGGTACACCTCGCAGCCGGGCATGGACTTGAGGGTGGTACTTAGCACAATGTTGCGCCTATGGGGCAGTGCACCATGAGGCAGTGACAGGAAGGTGTTCCTGCCCATGACGACGGTGTGCCCGGTAGTAAGCTGCTTAAAACGCTGCATGTCTTCGGGAAGGGAGTAGAGCAGATGGTTGTCTGCCCCGATGGCTCCGTTCTCTGCCATGCAGGCTATGATGTTGATGTGCATGTTGCTGTGCTTTAGTTCTCTTGCCATGCTATGACGGGTGAGTCTTCTTGCGGCACGTGGGCACTCTTTATTTTCCATTCTTGCGGATAGAGGTTGTTGGCCCTGTTGCCTATGTTCTTCTCCCATCCCAACGGAATGCCCCTGTAGGTAACGAGCACATATCCGCGTGGTGTGCCTTCGGGTAGGTTGACGGCTTCTTTGCGCAGAAAGCGCAGGGCATCGGCATAGTTAAGTTCGACATTGGGGAAATGGCTTTTCTGCAAGTGTATGGAGAGAGCCAGTCCATGTGCGGGGATGAGGTCCTTTCCTTTCTGCGTGCCCATTTGTACGCCGGCATGCAGCACCTTCAGTGTGTCGGTGGCTTTCTGGTATGTGGGCAACCAGTGTGTGGGTATGGCACAGAGCGTACCGCTCAGGTCGGCTGCTTGCCAGTCTGCTGCAGTTCCGTCCAACCATTCGTGGGGCAGACCGGTGGAGGTGTTGTCGTGTTTTCCCTTCGCTTTACGGTCATTTTTCCTGTTCTTCGTTGTGGCTTTGTCGGCGGTAAGTGTGTCATCGTCATCATCCCGTTTGCGCAGTATGGCCATGAAGAGTCCTTCGCCCTTTGTCTTTCCCGGCAGAAACCGGTATACGGGGAAAGCCCCTTCTGTCTCCTCTGTCAGGTTACCCGTGATGCCCCATGCCGGGTCGGTATCGAGACGGATGTGCTCGGCACCCGTCTCGCGGACTATCCATGCCACGTTCTCCTCGTCCTCGTGTGCATTGAATGTGCAGGTGCTGTATATGAGCAGTCCGCCGGGCTTGAGGCAAGGCCAGATGTCGCTTATGATGTCGCGCTGCAGTTGGGCACACTGTCTTACGTTCTGTGCCGACCATTCTGTTATGGCTCCTTCGTCCTTGCGGAACATCCCCTCTCCCGAACAGGGTACATCGGCGAGGATGGCATCGAAGAGGATGCCCGCCTTGCGGAAGTCGCGCGGATAGTTGTTGGTGACGATGGTATCCTGGTGTCCGAACTTCTGTATGTTCTCAGCCAGTATCTGTGCGCGTGTCCGCATCGGTTCGTTGCTTACGAGCAGACTGCCTTCCGGCAGGGCAGCCCTCAGAGCTGTCGACTTGCCTCCTGGTGCAGCGCACAGGTCCAGCATGGTGACGGGCTGGTGTATGAGCTGGCGCACGGCGAGGTCTACCATCATAGAGGAGGCTTCCTGCGCATAGTATAGTCCGGCATGGAAGAGCGGGTCGAAGGTAAAGTTGGGCCTTTGGCTCAGGTATCTGCCACAGAGGGGGCACCACGGCACGTTTTCCTCTTGCTGTAGGGCGTATGTGCCTTGCGGTGTCTTGAAGGGGTTGAGCCTGATGCTTGTGGGAACGGCTTCGCTGTTGATGCCGTCCATCAGTTGACCGAAGAGGCTGTCGCCCATCAGTTGGCGGGTGTATGTGGTGAACTCCTCGGGTAGGTTGCGTGTCATACTTTGGCGTTTTGTGTCTAAAAGTCGATGTCGAAGGTATCTTCTCCCTGTTTGTTCTCTTTCTTCTTCGGTTGGGGTTGCACCTTGAGGTTGCCCTGCTTGTCGAATAGTCCGTAGGTGGTGCGCAGCACGATAAACTCGGTGCGGCGGTTCATCTGGTTGCATATCTCCTGATGCTCCTTGGTCTGCTTCATAATGAAGTCGGTAGTGAGCTTGTCACCCTCTTTCAGCCATTTGTATTTCTCGGTCACCTTCTTCCGTATGGTCTTGGGCTGTTCCCATCCATAGCCTACGGGTGTGAGCCGGTCCTTCTCTATACCGTGCTTGATGAGGTAGTCTACCACAGCCTCGGCGCGTTTTTGCGACAGCTTCTTGTTGTATTCGGCACTGCCCTTGTAGTCGCAGTGGGCACTCAGTTCGATGGTGACGTTTGGGTTCTCCTTCAGCAGGTTGACCAGTTCGTCGAGTGCTTTGGTACTGGCTGGGGTGAGCGTTGCCTTGTCAAATTCATAGAAGATGTTGTCTATCAGTACCGGGGCGGTGATGGAGGCCAGGGGGAACTGTAGTGTGTATTCCCGGCTCTCCGTGGCTGTAGAGTCTATGCGCAGTTCCTCCTTGTGATTGAGGAATCCTTTGCACGAAGCCATGACGAGGTAGTCCACCTTTTCGCGTATGGGCATGGTAAAGGAACCGTCGCCCTTGACAGAGAGTTTTTTCATCGTGCCATCGTTGCCCACTACGGTTACCTGTGCTGCCGGCAGTTCGTATCCTCCCATTTCGTAAACCCATCCCTTGATGGTGGTCACTATCTCGGGGTTGTCGAACGAGTAGATGTGGTCGTATCCCCGTCCGTCCTTTCGGTTGGAGGAGAAGAAACCGCGGTTGTGCAGACCCTCGAAGGTCATGCCGAAGTCATCGCCTTCAGAGTTGAGCGGATAGCCTGGATGCAGCACCTTGTATTTCCCGGTCTTGGCATCCACCTTTGCCACGTAGATGTCGAGGCCTCCCATGCCCACGTGCCCGTTGCTGCTGAAGTAGAGGTCGCCGTTGGGTCGGAAGGTGGGGAACATCTCGTCGCCCGGTGTATTGATGGGTTCACCGAGGTTTTCCACACCGCCCAGTCCGGCGGCTGTGAGCCGTATGCGCCATATGTCGAGACCGCCCATACCTCCGGGCATGTCGCTGACGAAGTAGAGCCATTCGCCATCGGGACTGATGGCTGGGTGGGCATAGCTGCTCAGCGTGTCACGCGTTATCTCGAGCGGCGTTGCCTTGCCCCATGCTGCGTCGGAGCGCGGTGAGGTAACGATGGTGGCATAGCGTGGTGAGGAGGGGTCTGTGGTACACTGCGTAAGGTACATGGTGCTGCCGTCGGGCGTAAAGCAGCATGCCCCCTCGTCGTAGTCGGTGTTCAGTCCGGTGCCTATGGCTTCGGGCTTGCTCCACTTGCCCTTGTCGTCTTTTTCCGAGTAGAAGATGTCTCCTGCCTTGGTGCCTGTGATGCCGCTCAGTTCGTCGCCCTGTGCCTCGTTGCGTGTGGAGGTGAAGTAGAGTCGGTCGCAGTCGTCGCCGTAGAGCATGGGTGAGTAGTCGTGCCGTCTGGAGTTGAACTGTTCCATGCGTTTCACGGTGTATCGGCTACCCTGTTTCTTCCATTCCGGTGCCTTCTGTGCAGAGAGAAGACCGTTCTTGACCAGCGTGTTGTCGGGCATGGAGTCGAGCAGAGCCGTAAACTCCTTCTCAGCCTGTCGGTAGTCACCGTTCTTGAGCAACAGGCGTGCGTATGCGAGTCTGTCCTGTATGGAAGCCTGTCCGTAGCGTATAGCATTGCTGTAGGCGGCGATGGCCTTCGGGGTGGCATTGATGCGATCGTAGCACTGTGCCATCTTCAGTGCCCTCTTGCCTCGGTTGTCGCGCTCCTTGGCGGGGGTGCGGCTGTATGCCCGCTTAAACTGGTCGGCGGCATCATAGTATTCGCCCAGGGCGAGGAACTTCTCTCCCTTCTTGATGTTACGGTCTATGCCGCATGCAGTTGTCAGCATGCAGCATAGCGTGATGATGTATAGGAAGCGGTAGTGTCTGTTCATCTGTATTCTCATTAACTCCGTATATATATAATAACGTACGCGCGATACATATATTATATAAAGGAGTAAATTACATGTCGGCGAAGGGTTGGCGGTACTGGCATCCTGCTTTCCAGTTGCTGCATCCGTAGGCTGTTTTTCCCTTGATGATGGTTCCCTTTCCGCAGAGGGGACATGTCTGTCCCACGATGCTGTCGGCGGCCTTCTTGTCTGTGGCCTTCTTGTCAGCAGTCTTCTTGTCAGCGGTCTTTTTGGGTGCAGCCTTCTTCTTGGCAGGCTCTTTCTTTTTCTTCTTGGTGTCTTCGTCGGTGGTGACGGCAACGTGGCGGTTGCTGTTGTCGGCCAGCACGTCGTTGACGATGTGTGTTATCTGCTCCTTCAGACCGTTGATAAAGTCGGCCGGGTCGTAGGTCTTGTGCTCTATGTCGCGCAGTCGTTTCTCCCAGATGCCGGTCAGTTCGCAGCTCTTCAGCAGGTCTTCCTTGATGGTGTCTATGAGTTCTATGCCCGTGGGTGTGGCAATGAGGTTCTTGCGCTGGCGCTGAATGTAGTGGCGTTTGAAGAGCGTCTCAATGATGCCAGCCCTGGAGGAAGGTCTGCCTATGCCGTTCTCCTTGAGTGCGGCACGCAGTTCCTCGTCGTCCACAAACTTGCCTGCTGTCTCCATGGCACGCAGCAGGGTGGCCTCGGTATAGTACTTGGGCGGTGTGGTCCATTTCTCGGTGAGGGTAGGGGTGTGCGGGCCCGTCTCGCCCTTTACGAACGAGGGCAGTGTGCGTTCCTCCACATTCTCCTTCTTGGCAGTGGTATCGTTAGAGTCCGTATCGTCATCGGCAGTCGTTTTGCTTTCCTTGGCATACACCTCACGCCATCCGGGCGAGAGAATCTCCTTGCCGCTCACCTTGAACTCTATCTTCTCCTCCTTCTCCCCGTCGGTGTTGATAACCTGTCCGAGTACGGTAGTGGTAGAAAACTTGCAGTCGGGATAGAACACACTGATGAAGCGTGTGGCCACGAGGTTGTATACGTTCTGCTCCATGTCGGTGAGTCCGGAGGGCGTTACGCCCGTGGGGATAATGGCGTGGTGGTCGGTCACCTTGGACGAGTCGAACACCTTCTTGCTCTTGGGCAGTTTCTTGCCGCATGTCTCCACGAGTCTTTGTATCAGTGGCAGGAACTTTTGCATGCCGAAGATGCGTGCCTGACTCACGCCGTTGAGTATCTGCGGACATTTGGGGTAGATATCATCCGACAGGTACTGGGTGTCCACACGCGGATAGGTGGTAACCTTCTTCTCGTAGAGGCTCTGTATGAGTTTGAGCGTCATGTCGGCCGAATAGCTGAACTTCTTGTTGCAGTCCACCTGCAGTGAGGTAAGGTCGTAGAGGTGGGGTGGTGCCTCGGTGCCTTTCTTCTTGCTCACGTCGGTGACGGTAAAAGGCTTGCCCTCTATGGTGCTGAAGGCCTTCTCGCCCTCTTCCTTGCTGGTAAACTTGCCGCTTGTGGCCGTAAACTGCGTGTCGCGGTAGATGGTGGCCAGCACCCAGTAGGGCTCCGGCTCGAAGTGGTCTATCTCCTTTTGGCGGTTGACGATGAGGGCCAGGGTGGGTGTCTGTACACGTCCTATGCTCAGTACCTGTCTGTTCTGACCGTACTTCAGTGTGTAGAGGCGTGTGGCATTCATGCCGAGAATCCAGTCGCCTATGGCGCGCGACAGACCAGCGAGGTAAAGCGGCTGGTATTCGCTCTGGTCTTTGAGTTCCTGGAATCCCTGGCGTATGGCCTCGTCGGTCATGGACGATATCCACAACCTTCTGACGGGGCATTTGGCACCTGCCTTCTGCATCACCCACCGCTGTATCAGTTCTCCCTCCTGCCCGGCGTCACCGCAGTTGATGATGCTGTCGGCAGCCTGCATCAGCCGTTCGATGGTGGCAAACTGCTTCTTGATGCCCTGGTCGTTGATGAGTTTGATGCCGAAGCGTTGCGGTATCATGGGCAGGGCGGAGAGGCTCCACCGTTTCCACATGGGGGTATAGTCGTCCGGCTCCTTCAGTTCACAAAGGTGACCGAAGGTCCATGTTACCTGGTATCCGTTGCCTTCCATATATCCGTCGCGTGCCGAGTTGGC
>CAVKZC010000111.1:0-10482 GCA_963660455.1 Sphaerochaetaceae bacterium
CAGTAATAGTATCCATCTGCTCCCCTATACACTTGTCAAGCAGCTTGGCATAGTGAGTGGTCATCCTTGTATTGGTATGTCCAAGCATCTTGGACACTACTTCCAAAGATATATTATTGGCCAGAGTGACTGTACTTGCAAAAGTATGCCTTGATGTATGGAAAGTAATATGCTTGTTTATTTTACAGTATATAGCTATGTCCTTTAGATATTTATTAATGTCTGATGGGTCTTGTATGGGTATCAGCTTTTCTTCTCCTTTGTACTTTTCAAGTATCATCTTAGCCATTGGGAGTAGGGGGATTCTTGAAAGGATACCTGTCTTCACTCTTTTCTTCTTTATCCATACCCTTCCTTCACTATCCCTTTCCAGATGTTCTTTTTTCAAGGTTTTGATGTCTATGTAGGCAAGCCCAGTAAAACAACCAAAAAGAAAGAAGTCTCTGGCCTTTTCAAGTCTTGGTATGGGAGTGTCAAAGTTTATTATCCTTCTAAGCTCTTCTTCTGTAAGGAAGTCTATGTCTACAGGTTCTCTTTCCACTTTATAACTTGACAGTGTGCTGTAAGGTATGTAGCCATTTGAAACAGCGTTTCTTATAATAGACTTCAGGAACTTCAAATGCTTAGTACTTGTGTTTTGTGCCATACCTTTGTCAGTAAGAAGAAAGGTGTGAAAGGATTGCATAAACTCTATGTTTACCTCACGAAGGAGTATGTCATCTCTTTTGCATTTTACTTGGATAAACTCTGTTAATATCCTATAGGTATGGTCAAAGCAGTAGTATGTAGCAAGGGCTACTTCTTTTCCTATCAGCTTCTTCTTTTCCTCATTATGTTCTGCCATTAACTGAAGAAGGGCCTTTTCTTTCAAAGATTCTACTTTGTTTAGCACAGCATCCTTTAGAAGATGGACTGTTACCATATAGCCTTTCTTCATAAGCTCTACCTCCTTCTCATAGATTTTGTTTCTGAACTCTATAAGGAAATTATTGAGGAGGACAGCCTCTTGGTCAGAACCTTTGACTACCTGCTTTTGTTTATCCCACTTGGATGACTTGGCAAACTTGCCAGTGCTGAAATATACACGCTCTCCATTGTAGGAGATTGACACTTCAATGGGGGATAACCCCTTCTTGTTTTTCTTACTTCCCCTCAAGGAAAAGTAAACCATCACGCAATGATTTTCCATCTCTTTTTTGTATTTTTTATAACATTGCAAGTAAAGAAATGAACATCAATGCTTTAAGTGAGTTTTGCAGCCCATTCCTAAATTATGCCATTTGGGCTGCAAATGGGCTGCAAAATCCAAGGATTTTATAGGTAAATGCCCCTAGCATGGAAGAGTATGGAAGAGTATGGAGAGGGTATGAAAAATCCCTGTAACTTTACAGCTACAGGGACTTATACTCTATAATCTTTTTATAGAAGGCCTTAAAATACTCTTACTTGTTGAGAGCCAAGTCGATGGCAACGGCGATAGCCACTGTGGCACCTACCATAGGGTTGTTGCCCATACCGAGGAAGCCCATCATCTCTACGTGTGCAGGTACTGAAGAAGAACCGGCAAACTGAGCGTCGGAGTGCATACGGCCCATGGTGTCGGTCATACCGTAAGAGGCAGGACCTGCAGCCATGTTGTCCGGGTGCAGTGTACGGCCTGTACCACCACCGGAAGCTACAGAGAAGTAAGGCTTGCCAGCTGCAACGCGCTCCTTCTTGTATGTACCGGCCACTGGGTGCTGGAAACGTGTGGGGTTAGTAGAGTTACCTGTGATAGACACGTCTACATCCTCGCTCCAGTTGATGGCAACACCCTCACGTACGTCATCGGCACCGTAGCAGTTAACCTTGGCGCGGGGACCGTCGCTGTAAGCGATGCGGTTCACCACCTTCAACTCACCTGTATAGTAGTCGAACTTAGTCTGTACATATGTGAAACCATTGATACGGCTGATGATCTGTGCAGCGTCCTTGCCAAGACCGTTGAGGATAACGCGCAACGGATTCTTGCGCACCTTGTTGGCCATTTCGGCAATCTTGATGGCACCCTCAGCAGCAGCGAATGACTCGTGACCGGCCAGGAAGGCGAAGCACTGTGTCTCCTCGCGGAGCAGACGGGCAGCGAGGTTACCGTGACCAAGACCTACCTTACGGTCGTCGGCTACAGAACCGGGGATGCAGAAAGCCTGCAAACCGATACCGATGGCCTCGGCAGCGTCGGCAGCTGTCTTCACGCCCTTCTTGATGGCGATGGCAGCACCGGCAACGTAAGCCCACTTAGCGTTCTCGAAGCAGATACGCTGAGTCTCTTCACACATCAGATAAGGATCAACACCTGCGTCTTCGCAGATCTGATTAGCCTCTTCCAAGCTCTTGATACCGTTCTCATTAAGAGCTGCAAGAACTTGCTTCTCGCGACGTTCCTGACTTTCGTAACTTACTTTTCTAATCATATCTGTATCTCCTTATTATTCTTTACGTGGATCAATAGCTTTAACGACACCCTGCTCGGCAGTGGTACGGCCATAGCTGCCCGTGAACTTCTTCACAGCCTCGTTGGCGTCCATACCGTTCTTGATAGCCTCCATCATCTTGCCGAGGTGAACATACTCATAACCGCAAACCTGGCTGTCCTTGTCCAGGAACTGCTTGGTGATGTAACCCTCTGTCAGTTCGAGGTAGCGAGTACCCTTGGCCACTGTACCATAGAGCGTACCTGTCTGTGAACGAAGACCCTTGCCGAGGTCCTCAAGACCGGCACCGATAACGAGACCACCCTCAGAGAAGGCACTCTGGCTGCGACCGTAAACGATCTGGAGGAAGAGCTCGCGCATAGCGGTATTGATGGCATCGCACACGAGGTCGGTGTTCAGAGCCTCGAGGATAGTCTTGCCGGGGAGAATCTCAGAAGCCATGGCTGCCGAGTGAGTCATACCGGTACAGCCGATAGTCTCGACAAGAGCCTCCTGGATAACGCCGTCCTTGATGTTGAGGGAGAGCTTGCAGGCACCCTGCTGGGGAGCACACCAACCCACACCGTGAGTATAACCGGAGATGTCTTTGATCTCTTTTGCCTGAATCCATTTTCCCTCTTCGGGGATTGGAGCTGGTCCGTGGTTGGGACCCTTGGCGACAACGCACATGTTGTCCACTTCCTTAGAATAGATCATATTCGCTAATAATTAATTATAATGTTAATGTATAATATCCAAATGCTGAACCATACGGCCAACGTGCCACAAGGCAGGACGCCGCTCTTTTTCGACCACAAAAGTACAACTATTTTTCGGAAATCTGCCTAAAAAGGAAGTTCTTTTTCTGCCTTACATCGCATTTTTGGCGATTTTCTTTGCTTTATCCCCTTTTTAATGTATCTTTGCAAACTGAAAATTGCATTTTTACCTCTTATTATATAAGATATGATAGAAGTCAAGATAGAAGACAGCGTGCTCCAGAAGGCAGCCGAGGCGGGCATGGACGATTTCGTGGCAGCTTTCGTACAGGCCATACGCAACGCCATAGGCGGACAGCTCACCGCCGACAACATGGCACAGCTCAACAGTGACCAGATTACGCTCCTGGCATGGGACATCCTGCACGAGGAGATGATGGACGGGGGCATGATACAACTGATACACAACGGATACGGCGGGTTTCTGTGGCTCAACCCCACCGACAAGGCTTTCCGCAACTGGGGTCTGCAGGACCTGTACCGCCTCATCAACAAGAGCCATGCACTCTACCGCCTGCACCACGAGGCCATAGAGCGCCCCGACATGAGCGACGAGGACTTCATGGCCCTCTACGAGGAGTACCCGCAGTTTGACGACTACGACGACCTCTTTGTGGAGCACGAGGAGGAATGGACGGACAAGATAGCACACTACATAGACGAGCACATCGACCACTTTGCCGTCATCGTACCATAGACACTGACAAAAGAATCATTTCAGCATCATGAACAAACAGGAACAGGAACTCCGCAAGAAGAGTCCCGTACAGATACGCAACAAGAAGGCTTCGTTCGAATACTTCTTCGTAGACACCTACACCGCAGGCATCGTGCTTACGGGCACCGAAATCAAGTCGATAAGGGGCGGCAAGGCATCGCTCGTTGACTGCTACTGCGATTTCTACCAGGGCGAATTGTGGGTGAAGGGCATGAACATCTCGCCCTACTTCTACGGTTCGTTCGGCAACCACGAGGCGCGACGCGACCGCAAGCTGCTGCTCAACCGGCGCGAACTGCGCCGCCTGGAGGAGGACAGCAAGCAGCCGGGCTTTACCATCGTGCCTATACTCGTGTTCATAGACGACCACGGACGCGCCAAGGTGGACATCGCCCTGTGCAAGGGTAAGAAGGAATATGACAAGCGGCAGACTCTGAAAGAGAAGGAAGACCGCAGGGAAATGGACCGCGCCATCAAACACTTTTAAAGGTAAAAAAGTAAAAAGGTAAAAGGGTAAAAAAGACAAAAAGGGCAAAAAAGTAAAAAGCAGTTTCTATGACAAGAGACATTAGGGAAATAGCAAAGCACAGGATACTGATACTGGACGGTGCCATGGGTACGGAGATCCAGAAATACGGACTGACGGAGGAGGACTTCCGCGGCGACCGTTTCTGCGACATCAACGGACAGATGAAGGGCAACAACGACATGCTCAACATCACCCGCCCCGACGTGATAAGCGACATCTACAAGCGCTACCTCGAGGCCGGGGCTGACATCATCACCACCAACACGTTCTCCTCGCAACGCATTTCACAGGCCGACTATCACCTGGAAGACTGCTCTTACGAGATGGCATACGAGGGTGCACGACTGGCCAGAGCCATCTGCGACAAATACTCCACACCCGACAAGCCGCGCTTTGCAGCCGGCAGCGTGGGACCCACCAACAAGACCTGCTCCATGAGTCCGGACGTAAGCAATCCTGCCGCACGCGAGATTACCTACGACGAACTCTACCGGGACGTGTGCGAACAGGTGGAGGCTCTCGTTAAGGGCGGCGTGGACACGATCCTCATAGAGACCATCTTCGACACGCTCAACTGCAAGGCGATGATAGATGCCTCGCTGGCCGTCATGGACAGGTTGCACGTAGACCTGCCCATCATGCTCAGCCTTACGGTAAGCGACCTGGCCGGACGCACCCTGAGCGGACAGACTACCGATGCCTTCCTGGCAAGCATATCACCCTACCCTATCTTCTCCGTTGGTATGAACTGTGCCTTCGGTGCTCCACAGATGAAGCCTTTCATCAAGCACATCGGAGAGGTTGCACCTTATTATATTAGTGCCTACCCCAACGCCGGACTGCCCAACGAGATGGGACAGTACGACGAGACCGCCGAGTCGATGGCCCCGCAGATAGCCGAGTTTATAGACGAGGGACTGGTCAACATCATTGGCGGCTGCTGCGGCACAAGTCCGGAGTTCATAGCCAAGTATGCTGAAATGGCAGAGGGGAAAGCTCCCCACCGCGTGGCCGAACGCCCCAGGCACATGTGGCTCTCCGGCCTCGACCTGCTGCAGGTGGACGACACGGTGCATGCACCGATAGACGACTTCCGTTTCGTCAATGTTGGCGAACGGTGCAACGTGGCGGGAAGCCGCAAGTTTCTGAGACTCATCAACGAGAAAAGCTATGAGGAAGCCCTCGACATAGCACGCAAGCAGGTGGCCGACGGGGCTGCCGTAGTGGACGTGAATATGGATGACGGCCTGCTCGACGCCAAGGCCGAGATGGTCAACTTCCTCAACATGGTGGCTGCCGAACCGGACATTGCCAAGGTGCCCATCATGATAGACTCCTCCAAGTGGGAGGTCATCACCGCCGGACTGAAGTGCGTGCAGGGCAAATGCATCGTCAACTCCATATCGCTGAAGGAGGGCGAGGAGGTATTTATATCCCATGCCCGTGACGTGATGCAATACGGAGCGGCATGCGTGGTGATGTGCTTCGACGAGAAGGGACAGGCCACCACCTACGAACGGCGCATAGAGATAGCCGGAAGGGCATACCGCATACTGGTGGACAAGGTGGGCATGAACCCGCTCGACATCATCTTCGACCCCAACGTGCTCGCCATTGCCACAGGTATGGAGGAGCACGACAACTATGCCGTGGAGTTTATACGTGCCACGGAATGGATACACCAGAACCTGCCCGGAGCACACGTCAGCGGAGGTGTGAGCAACCTCTCCTTCTCCTTCCGCGGAAATACCTACATACGCGAAGCCATCCACTCCGTGTTCCTGCACTATGCTCAGATGAAGGGCATGGACTTCGGCATCGTCAACGCCAAGGCGCGCATGGACTACCACAAGATACCGGCCGACCAACTGCAGGTGATAGAAGACGTGGTGCTGAACAGGCGCAAAGGTGCTGCGGAAGACCTCATAGAGATGGCTACTGCCATCAAGGAGAAGGCGGATGCTGCCAAAGCGGCAGCCAAGGCCGGCACAGGCAGTATCCCCGCACCCAAAGCCACACCCGAATGGCGCAAGGACACGGTGGAAGAGCGCCTGAAGTATGCCTTGCGCAAAGGCATATCGGAGTTTCTGCCCACAGACATCGAGGAGGCGCTCGCCAAGTACCCCCATGCCGTGGGCGTGATAGAGGGACCGCTGATGGACGGCATGAACGAGGTGGGACAGCTCTTCGGCGAAGGCAAGATGTTCTTGCCGCAGGTGGTAAAGACCGCCCGCACCATGAAGGCCGCCGTAAGCATACTCCAGCCTTATATCGAGGCGGAAAAGAAAGGTACATCGGCCAAAGCCGGGAAGATTATCCTCGCCACTGTGAAGGGGGACGTGCACGACATCGGCAAGAATATCGTGGGCGTGGTGATGTCGTGCAACAACTACGACATCATTGACCTCGGCGTGATGGTGCCTGCCGAGCAGATAGTGAAAAAAGCCATCGAGGAGAATGTGGATGCCGTCGGACTGAGCGGTCTCATCACGCCCTCGCTGGAGGAAATGGTCAATGTAGCGGGCGAGATGCAGAAGGCGGGCCTGCGCATTCCCATCATGATAGGCGGTGCCACGACCAGCGAACTGCATGTGGCTCTGAAGATAGCGCCCGTATACGACGGTCCCGTGGTGTGGGTAAAGGATGCCAGTCTGAATGCCGGCATCTGCGCACGCCTCTTCGGCAAGGACGGCAAAGCCTACGAGGCTGAGTTGCAGGAACGCTACAAACACCTGCGCACAGAATACACCCGCGAACAGGAACGCATCAGCAGTCTGAAGGATGCCCGCGCCAACAAGCTCGAACTGTTCGGATAGATTCCAAGGACATCCGAATTAGAAAGAAAGAAAGAAAATACTTTAGTAAACCGTAAAAAAATAACTTGGTAGAGTTTTTCATACAAGAAAAACTCTACCAAGTTATTTTTTATCATCACTATATAGCCTTTTTTACCCTTGCAAAATTTTCTCGTACAGTCCGTCGACGATGGAGTCGGCAAGCGAGATGTTCGGCACCATGATGGTTTCACACTTCAGGTACTCGCACGCCTTGATGAATATCTCGGCTGCGGGGGCAATGACGTCGGCACGGTCGTCCTTCAGTCCGAACGAGAGGATGCGCTCCTCTATGCTCAGCGGGTTTATCATGCTGTAGAGGCGCTTCAGTTCGTCAAAGCTCAGTTCCTTCGAGTTCTTGCCGTGTATGGCCAGCTTGTTGAGTTTGTTGATGTTGCCGCCCGAACCGATGATGCGTATGTCGCCGTATTGCTCGGCATAGCGCGTAAGGTTGTCGCGGAAGAGTTTCTCGGTCTCGGGGCTCACCTTGCCGCTCAGCAGGCGCAGCGTGCCCATGTTGTAGGAAAAGCTCTCCGCCAGTACGCCGTCGTGTATGAGACTCACCTCCGTAGAGCCGCCGCCCACATCGATGTAGGCAAAGTTGCCCTCGTTGGAGTCGGTCTTCTCCACCAGGTTGTTGTAGAGCAGCTGGGCCTCTTCCTGGCCCTTGATTATCTCGAGGCGGATGCCCGTCTCGTGCTCTATCTTCTTCAGTACCTTCTTGCCGTTCTCGGCATCGCGCATGGCCGACGTGGCGCAGGCGCGGAAAGCCTCCACGTGGTTCAGTTTCATAAACTGCTTGAAGCCTTTCATCATGTGGAGCATCATCTTCTCGCGCTCCTTCGACACCTTGCCCAGGGTGAACACGTCCTTGCCCAGGCGCAGGGGGATGCGTATGAACATGAGTTTCTTGATGCGCTCGGAGGCGTTTGGCGACTCGCCGTCAAAACGCTTGATGAGCAGTCGGGCGCCGTTAGACCCTATGTCTATGGCTGCTAAGTTAATGGGGTTCATCTGTTTCTTCTTCACTCTCTTGGTATGATTTGTATAGTTCTTCCTGGCTGCGGAAGCGTTTGCCTTCCACCAGCGTATTGTTGCCCTTGCCGTCCACGATGCGGCCGTTGGCGGTGTCACGCATGCCGTAGGACACGGTGCGCAGGAGGTCGGCCTGCAGGTCTTCGTCGTAAACGGGCGTGAGCACCTCTATGCGGTTGAGCAGGTTGCGCGGCATCCAGTCGGCCGAACCGAGGTAGTACTTGGGCTTGCCCCCGTTGCAGAAGATGAGGATGCGTGAGTGTTCCAGGTAGCGGTCAATGATGCCCACACACCTGATGTTCTCGCTGTACTTCGGCAGACCGGGCACCAGCGAGCAGTTGCCGCGTATCACGACGTCTATCTTCACCCCTGCCCTGGAGGCCTGGTAGAGCTTGGCCACGATGTCGGTGTCGGTGATGTGGTTAATCTTCATCTTGAGCCATGCCTCCTTGCCCTCTGCGGCGTTCTTTATCTCCGTGTCGAGCATGCGCAGGATGCGACTCTTCATGGAGTTGGGCGACACGAGCAGTTCGTTGAAGCGCACCTGCGAGAAGGGGCGGTCGATGAAGCCGAACACCTTTGCCACCTCGTTTACTATCTTGGGGCGTGCCGTCATCATCATGTAGTCGGTGTAAATCTTGGCGTTGCCCTCGTGGAAGTTGCCCGTACCGATGCAGGCGATGTTGCCCTTCTTCGACTCGATGTAGAGCAGCTTGCTGTGTATCTTCAGTCCCTCCACGCCGAAGATGACGTTCACGCCCTCTTCCTGCATGCGCTTGCTCCACTTGATGTTGCTCTCCTCGTCGAAGCGCGCCAGCAACTCTACCACCGCCGTCACCTTCTTGCCGTTGCGGGCTGCCGTGATGAGGGCGTTCACCACCTTCGAGTCCTTGGCCAGACGGTAGAGCGTGGTCTTGATGCTCTTCACCTCGGGCTTGGTGGCAGCCTCGCGCAGCACGCGTATGTACCCGTTGAAGCTGTGGTAGGGCACGTGTATGAAGCGGTCCTTATGGCGTATCTGTTCCAGGATGCTCTCGTTGGAGAGGAATTCGGGCTTCATGATGGACGGCCACTTCTCGTACTTCAGTTCCTTGTGCCCGCAGTCGGGGAACGACATCAGGTCTTTGTGGTTCTGGTATCTGCCGCCGGCGAGCGAGGTGTCCAGTTCCTTGGCATTCAGCCGTTCGCGTATCTTCCTTACCATCTCGCGCGGCATCTCTGCGTCGTAGAGCACGCGCACGGCCTCTCCGCGCTTGCGGCTGTCCACGCCCAGGGCTATCTTCTCCATGGTGCCGAAGTCGGCGTCGTTGTCCATCTCCATCTCGGCGTCTTTCGTAAACTTGAACGAGAAGGCCCTGTACTTGCTCTCCTTGAAACCGAGGAACACGAGGGGCAGGCAGAAGCGTATCACGTCGTCGAGGTACATGATGTTGTCAAACCCGTCGCTCGACGGTATCTTCACCCATCGGCCGTACACCCTGTCGGGCACCTTCACGATGGCATACTTGCGCTTGTCCGACCCCGTGTCGCGCTTTTCCACGATGAGGTAGATGCGGTTGTCCTCCAGGGTGGACAGGTCTTTTATCTCCGAAAGCCAGATGGGGTTGACCGAGCCGTTGAGCTTCTCGTAGAAGAAGTCGGAGAGGTACTGTTGCTGCTCGGCGTTGAGCTGTGTCTCGGTGAGCAGCCTCACCTTGTGCAACTCCAGTTCGGCGAACACGCGGTCTACGGCCAGGGTGTACTCCCTGGAGTACTTCTCGTTCAGCTTGTTGATGGTCTTGAGCGACTTCTTCAACTGCTGTTCGGCTGCCGGTGTGGGCTTGCCGTCGAGCATGCGGTTGAGCGATGCCACACGGACACGGAAAAACTCGTCGAGGTTGTTAGAATAGATGCCGAGGAACGAAAGCCGTTCCAGCAGCGGTACGTATTCTTTTTCGGCCTCCTGCAGGATGCGGTGGTTGAAGTACATCCAGCTCACGTCGCGTTCCACGTAGGCCTTTTTCATCATTTCTTCTTTGGTCATGGTCTTCTCGCGTTAGTGAATAAAAAAATAACTTGGTACAGTTTGCATCCCTTTTACTCAGAGCGCCCTGAAAGGGCAACCTGCGCCTAGCCCAGGGCAACGCCCTGGGTA
>CAVKZC010000112.1:0-10437 GCA_963660455.1 Sphaerochaetaceae bacterium
GCCTTACCTGCCCACTCCTGAATATCGTCCACGATGAGCATGTCTATGCTCTGGTAGAAATTGATGAAGTCGTTGGACGTATTGTGCAAAACAGCCTCGATGAATTGTGTCTGGAACAGACGTGCACTGACATAGAGCACCCTTTTCTGCGGATAGGTCTTCTTGCAGAGCACACCGATGGCATTGACAAGGTGCGTCTTTCCACTGCCCGACGGACCGTAGATGAACATAGGGTTAAACTGCGTGGTATTGGGATGCTCGGCGATGGAATAGCCTACAGAGCGCGGCAACTTGTTGCTTGTACCCTCCACGTAGTTGTTGAATGTAAGTTTGGGGTCCAGCTGCGTGTCAAGGTCTTCGGGTTGACGGGCAGACTGCTGACTCTGCAGGCGGCGTTGTTCCGCCACGTCCACATCGTTGGGGTCGGCCTCTATCACCACCGTCTTGTTGTGTGTCTGGTCAGCCACCACACGGTATGCCAAGCGCACACCCTGCCCGAAGTTTCTCTGCAGCACCTTGCTGAGCAAGTCTACATAGTTAGCCTCCAGATACTCATAGAAATAGGTACTCGGCACCCTTACCAACAGCGTTTTCGTAGCCGGCTTATACGATTCGAACACAATCGGTTCAAACCAAGTCTTGTACTGGTCGGGCTTCACTGTATCGCGTATGACGGCGAGACAATTGTCCCATAAGGGTTTGGGAGTAGCTAACATTCTTATCTTATAGACTTTGCACTTTATAGTAAGCTGCCGCAATGGGCGAAATCGTTTGCAAAGGTATAAAATAAATGGGAAATGCCCAAAAGTTTAAGTATCTTTATGTTTTGGGAAACGAAGTCCCCCTATGCTGTCGACAGCAAGAGTCGAGGGCATAGGGGGACGGGATATTACTTGTCTTTCTTGCCGAAAAGCGAGAAGTGGACGTAACGTTTGGGATGTTGCTTGAGGTCGACAACGAGCGAGTCGGCATCACGCATAGTGGCATTGAGGTTGTTGTAGAGTTGCTTGTCGTTCAGAAGCAAGCCGAGCGTTCCCTTGTCGCTGTTCAGCTTCTTGGTAAACTCCTCTGCATTGGCAAGGGTACGGTTTACGCGGTCTAGCGTTCCCTGCACATCAAGTGCGGCAAGGTTGGAGGTAAGTTTGCCTGTATTGTCAAGCACACCGTTGGCACGGTTTATCATCCCTGGCACCTCCTTGTTGAGACCCGCCATAAGTGTGTTCAGTTCGCGTGTGGATACCGTGAGGTTGCCTGTAATGGTCTGGATATTGTGCAGAGATGCAGCAAGGGCAGGGTCGGCAAGAAGTGTATTGAGGCTGTTGAGGATGGAGTCAAGCTTGGGAACCATCTGTTCGATGACAGGCACCATGTCTGCCACCTTGGTCATCACACCGTCCTCCACGATACCGGGAATGGTACCTCCCGGTTCGATGCGCTGGCGGGGATTGTTGGCAAGGAGCAGATGCACCTTCAGGTTACCCATCAAGTCCTTCTCTATCTCAGCCTTGCTCCCGGCCGGTATACGCAGTTGCTTGTCGATATTAGCCTTTACCTTGATAGGTTCTGTCTGCCCATAATCGAACTCAATGGCATCTACTGTTCCCACCTTATATCCGTCGGCATAGATAGGACTGGAAGCACCCAACCCCTGTATATCCTTGAAGGTTATGTAATAGTAGTTGTCAGAAGCTAAAAGGCTGACACCTTTCAGAAAGTTGATGCCAAAATACATGACGAGGATGCCGATAACGGCAACCAGTGCTATTTTAATCTCCTTGCTCATTTTCATGACTATTTGTTTTTGTTCTGTTTATACTCTCTTATTGCCTGGTTTACATCATACTTCTTGCCATCCTTGAAGGCAATGATAAAAGCCTCCGGAAACTTGTCGAGCAATGACTTGCGCAAGCGGTAAATCTCGTTATAGTTAGTGGAAGCCCCCATGGTGTACTTCACCATGCCGTTCTCCTGGTAGGAGTCGTAGTCTGTCTCGCCCTTGAAGTGGTTGTCGCCCTTGCGCAAGGCACGGCTACTCACCAGTATCTGCACTTTGAACACTGGCGCTCCATCGGCTGGGCGTTCAACAACTGCATTGGCCTTGGGGGTTACTGTAGTCTGCTTGGGCGTCGTAGCGGTTGTCGGAGTAGTCACCGCCTGCACATTTTTTGTATCTTTTGACTTCGACTTTACTTTCTTTTCATCCTTATAGCTATCGGGTACGATGGACGGGATGTCCGTCTGTTGGGTGGTAGATGTGCGGTAAGGCACCACCACGCCAGCATCATACTTTTCTTTGTATTGTACAAAACCGTCGTAAATGGCCTTCGCAATATCGTCTACCCTACTGTCCGTATTGAGCAGCTGTTCTTCGTCGGGCGTAGTGATGAAGCCCAGCTCTATAAGACAACTCGGCATGGACGTTTCACGGAGGACAAGGAAGCCGGCCTGATGCACCCCCTTGTCAGGGCGCCCTGTCTGCGAGCACACACTACGCTGTATGAAACGCGCCAGGTCTACGCTCCGTTCCATGTTCTTGCCCTGTATGAATTCGAAGATGATGTAACTCTCCGACGATTTCGGGTCAAAACCCTGGTAAGTCTGCTGGTAATCTTGCTCCATCGATATGACGGAGTTCTCGCGCATAGCCACGTCAAGGTTGTCCTTGGCACGGTGCATACCTAACGTATAAGTTTCGAATCCACGGGCAATCTTACCGCCAGGCAGTGCATTGGTATGTACAGAGACAAAGAGGTTGGCATTGGCCTTGTTGGCTATATTGGCGCGCTCCTTGAGGGGAATGAACACATCGGTTTTACGCGTATAAACCACCCTCACATCGGGCGAATTGCGCTCCACATACCTGCCGAAGGCGAGCGCCACAGCCAAGTTGATGTCCTTCTCCTTCGACATTGCCCCCTGCGCCCCTGCATCATGTCCGCCATGCCCTGCATCTATGACAAGCGTAAAACGGTCATTGGCGGCGGGCATTCCCGTAGCCAGTGACAGCAGTATGATAGCAAGGAAGAGTAGCTTCTTGTATAACATATATGTCTCGTATGATAGTGCAAAATTAATTAATTCGCAGCAGAAAGCCTACAACTGCCCGAAAGTTTTATTATTTATTAAATGCTACATGGCGTATCATCCCTTACGAGATGGACCTTCACGCCCGCTCCGTCACAGTCAGCTCCCATGGGCGGATTGACCTTGGCCAGCGAGAGTTTTATTTCGGATATGGAGGGAAAAGCGGCAAACAGGCTCTCCCCTATTCTCCCCACAACATGTTCGAGTAGCTTGGAGGGGATAAGCATCTCGCGCCTTACAAGTTCGTAGACGGTAGCATAGTTTACCGTTCCGGCAAGGTCGTCGGTCGCCATAGCATTGGTAATGTCGCACAACAGTTCCACACTCAGCAGATAGTCGTTGCCTACGGTCTGTTCTTGTGGCAGGACACCATGATAGGCATGCAACCGCACCTTGTCTATATATACACTACTCTGCCGCAGATGCATCCGTTGCCTCCTTTTCTGCCAGACTTCCGTCCGTGAGATATTTCTTCAGTGCCCTTTCCACACCTACCTTCCAGGTATTGATACTTTCCGAGGTAAGCTGCAACTGGTTTACCAGTCTGATGACATGCTCTATAGGCATACGGTAGCGCAACACGCCAGAGATGAGTTTGGCATAGTTCCAATATTCAGGATTGAACTTCTCGCTCAAGCCCTCAAGAGTCATCTTATAGCCGCGCTTGTTGACAAACTGGAAATCGTAACGTTTGGTACCGTCTTCATTCACCTGCTTTACTATCTTGCCCTTTGATACAGACTTGGGCAGCATTATACCCTCCTCATCGTCGAGCAATCCGGTGAATATCTCGTAAGGATGACCGTCGAGCAAACCGACAAGGGCAACCCATTTGTCCTTGTTGTTCTGGAATCGCACCACGTCACACTCCAGTTCCTTGGGGCGCACTTCCACTACTCCATGATGATGGGGCAGCACGCCCAGTTCGTCGTGCACCACATCGACAAGCTGGTGCTGGAGAGTCTCCAGTCCTGTCTTTTCGTCGCCGAAACAACGCTTGAACTCCGTCAGTTGTTGTCTTACATGAGTCAGCAACTTAGCACTGGCTTCTTCAAAAGACACATTATTATATAAATTGTCCATACATATTCTGTTATGGTGCGCAGCTAAGGCTGTACACAGTTATGATATGCAAAATTAACGCATATTTCGTAACTGTGCAACTTTTTGCCACACAAAAGAGTAAAAATGAACAGGAATGAGGCAGAAAACGAGGAACTTTGCGTATCTTTGCACTTACAACAAGGCTTTACGCCAATATAACACAAACACAATACTACATCATGGAATCTATCAAGAAGAGAACATCAATACGCAAATACAGTGAGCGTGAGGTAACAAACGAAATGCTCGACAGCCTCATCGAAGAGGCTGAGCGCACCCCCACAATGGGGAACCTGCAACTCTACAGCGTGGTGATTACCCGAAGCGAAGAGGGCAAGAAGGCACTGGCACCTGCCCACTTCAACCAACCGATGGTGACAGAAGCCCCTGTCGTACTGACCATCTGTGCTGACTATAGGCGTACTACCTTGTGGGCTGAGATCAGAAAGGCAACACCGGGTTATGACAACATCCTGTCGTTTATGAATGCGGCTACAGATGCACTGCTCTTCACACAGACATTCTGCAACCTGGCAGAAGAAGCAGGACTGGGCACCTGCTTCTTAGGTACTACCATTTACATGCCGCAGATGATCATAGACACGCTGAAACTTCCCAAGCTCGTGATGCCTGTAGCTACCATTACCTTAGGCTGGCCGGCAGAGACTCCCGCACTGTCCGACCGCCTGCCCCTGCGCAGCATCGTACACAATGAGACGTTCTCCGACTACACTCCTGAGAAGATAGACGACTTTTATGCCGAGAAAGAGGCTCTGCCCGAGAACATCGACTTTGTCCGCATCAACAACAAGGAAACCCTTGCACAGGTATTTACCGACATCCGCTATACTAAGAAGGACTGCGAAGCCATGTCGGCAGGTTTCATAGAAGCACTGAAGCACCAAGGGTTTCTCTAATAATAGAAAAAGCCGAATCAAAAATTCGAGTTGTACGGTTGCAATGCGCCCTGAAAGGGCAACCTGCGCCTAGCCCAGGGTACCCACCCTGGGTAAGCAAGGGGTTACAGTGCGCCCTGAAAGGGCAAAAGCGCTATTGTACATTGTATGTTTTATAGCGCTTTGCCCTTTCAGGGCGACATTCTCTCGCCATCACCCCCCAGGGTGATGCCCTGGGCTAGGTGCTTCTGCCCTTTCAGGGCGCGGGGGGACAACATTCATGAAATAATAGTTGATATTCCAACCATACAGGTCACAAAAATTCACACAAAAACCCGTATTAAACACGCTGAGATTTCAGTATTTCAAATATGGGAAGGTTTGCCACAGAATATCGAAGAAATAGACTTATTCTACAATGTACTGACAATCAACCGCATATAATCCTCATCAAGAAATTCTGAGATTTACACATCTTATAGTTGTACAATTACAACGCTCATGTTGTACAACTATAGACCTCATAGTTGTACGATTATATATCCTATAGTTGTACGACCATGCATCCTATAGTCGTACAACATGACACGCCACACTGGCTAATATTCAGTTTTGAAGGAAAAAACCAAGAGAATACAACACTATTCTTCGACTAGATTAAAACTTTTTCGGACACGAAATTTAGGTAAAAAGATTTGACAAAAAAAATGCAGAAAGGATAAAAGCTGCGACAAATGTAAATATATTATTCATAATGCGCATATTATAAGAAGCAAAATAAAAAATGTAAAAATACAACTAAAGATGATATTTCGTTTACACTTGTGATTGAATGCATCTAGAATGCTTTGAATGTATGCTACATACAAAACAACATAAAAGGCAGGACTGTCAATCATAAGATATTTTTGTGAAATAAATGAGTCTATCCCTGCAACGATCGCGAAACAGGAATACATAACAAGGAGAAGATAATCCTTATATCCTTTATCCTTGTTTTTATAAACATCATAAACTTGGAAAGGCAATAAGACTATGATATAAAACCATATAATCCAATTGCCTTTCTGAAACAAGATATCCATATTTCAAGATAATCTATTTCTCTTTTATTCCACTACGATAGGCTTGTACTTAGGAACCAAAGCCTTCATGATGCACCAGCCTACGAGGTAAGCCACGGCACAGATGCAGAAGATAATCATGTAACCGGCAGGTTTGCCGTCAAAGCCCATAAATCTGAAGGCTTCGCCCTGTCCCTCGGCATATGTGAAGAGCATACCCGAGCCCTTGTTGATAAGGAACGAACCTACACCACCTGCCATGGCACCGATACCTGTAATGGAAGCGACGGTAGACTTGGGGAACATATCGCTCACCGTAGTGTAGAGGTTAGCCGACCATGCCTGATGGCCTGCACCCAAGAGACCGATGATGATAGCGGGCCACCAAGCGCTGTAAGCACCCATAGGCTGGGCTATCAAACCGAGCAGAGGGAAGCAGGCAAAGATAAGCATGGCGCGCATACGGCCTATGTAAGGGTTCATGCCCTTCTTGTCAACGAAGTAGGTTGGCAGGTAACCACCACCGATACTGAGAATCGTAACGATGGCATAGAGCGTGAAAATAAGGGCGATGGCCATGGGCGAGTCGGATGTATAGCCGTACTGGTCTGAGAAATAGGCAGGAGCCCAGAACAGGAAGAACCACCATACGCCGTCGGTCATAAACTTACCAACGATGAACGACCATGTCTGGCGATAGCAGAAACACTTCATAAAGCCGATGGTCTTCTCCTCTTTCTCAGGTTCGTCGGCCTTTACCTCGGCAAGGTCTTCATCCTGCTCGATATAGTTAAGCTCGGCATTGTTCACAAACTTGTTCTTCTTGGGTTTGTCATAGAGCCATACCCAGAGAGCCATCCACACATAACCCAGCACACCGATGATGATGAAAGCCATCTCCCAACCCAGATGACGGGCCAGCAAAGGAATGGTAGCAGGAGCAGCAAGTGCACCGATCGAGGCACCACTGTTGAAGATGGAAGTAGCGAAGGCACGGTCTTTCTTGGGGAAGAACTCAGCTGTCACCTTGATGGCAGCAGGGAAGTTGCCGGCCTCACCGGCAGCCAGGATAAGACGGCACGAGAGGAAGAGCCACACACTGATAGTGGCAATGGCAACAGCAGCGTCACTGCCGACCTGTACCATGCGGAGAGCCTCGATAGAGTCGTAACCTTCCACCTGCATGGCCACCCATCCGCAACCGGCATGGAGCACAGCACCTGTAGACCACACGAAGATGGCGATAAGATAACCCTTCTTTGTGCCCATCCAGTCCACAAACTTACCTGCGAAGAGGTTGGCAATGGCATAGAAGATAGAGAAATAGCCCGTGATGGTACCGTAGTCAGCATCGGTCCAGTGGAATTCAGGGGCAATAAAGTCTTTCCATGTGAGCGACAATACCTGTCGGTCCATGTAGTTTACTGTGGTAGCCAGGAAAAGCAGCGCACAGATCACCCAACGGAAGTTGGACATTTTACTTGTTTTAATAGCGTTCATATCGTTTGTTGTTGTTAGTTATTTTCACGGTTTTTATTTCAGGTCGGGTATCTTCACTACCTGCATATCAGTATAGACGAGGTTCTCGCCTGCCATACCCCATATAAAGGTATAGTTGCTAGTGCCTGCAGCGCAGTGGATGCTCCACTCCGGGTTGATGACAGCCTGTTCGTTGTTCAGCCACATGGGGCGTGTCTCCTGCGGCTGTCCCATGATGTGCATAATCTTCTGCCCCTCGGGTACATTGTAATAGAAATAGGTCTCCATACGGCGCAGGTGGAGGTGAGCCGGCATGGTGTTCCACACACTGCCTTCCTTCAGTTCGGTGATGCCCATCTGCAACTGGCATGTGTGCACACCAGCCACGCCATCGATAATCATCTGGTGTATGACGCGGTCGTTACTCTCCTTCAAGCTACCAGCCTTGATATTGTTGGCCTCCTTGAGTGTAACCTTCTTGGTAGGGAAAGCCTTGTGTGCGGTGGCACTGTTCATGTAGTACTTGGCAGGATTGGCAGCATCCTTGCTGCTCACGGTGATGTCCTTGGCTCCGCGACCTACATAGAGTGCTTCCTGGAAACCTAGTGTGTAGCTCTTGCCGTCTACCGTCACCGTTCCCTCTCCGCCCACATTGATGATACCGAGTTCACGGTTGTCGAGCAGATTCTTTGCATCGTTGGGCTTGTCGGTGTACAGGGGAGCGATGGATGTCAACTTGAGGGGTGTAGCCGTGGGCACGGCACCTCCGATAAGGAAGCGGTCAAACATAGTGTATGTCCAGTTCACCTCACCGGGCACCATCACGTTCTCTATGGCATACTCTGCACGCAAGCGCTGCGTATCGTAATGCTTGGCATCGAGCGGATTGCTGGCATAGCGCACATTGTAATGGGTATAGGCATTCTCTGCCTTCACTTCATAGCCTGTCTTGCAGCACTGTGCAAATGTCTGACCGGCAGTCATCAGTGCGACTGCCAACATCAATGTTATTTTCTTCATATTTCTGCTATATTATTTTTATGATTCTCTTTTGAGCTTGGGAAGTTGAGCACCTTTTACTTTGCCTCAGCAGCAGCCTTCTCTTCCTTCACGATGCGGCGGTTGTTCCACACCATCAGCGCCACGGTAACAATGGCAAGAACAGCCATGCCCACATACTGCAGTTTCACGCCGCGGTAGATAAGCCATCCGAAGAGCGATGAAGCAAAGTCGAGCGCACCACCCGAGAAACCTTCCGGTATATGTGCGGCATTGTCGCCTGTAGCCTGGTACACGGCATTGGCAGCACTGGTGAAATCGGGTGCCATGTCAGTGACGAAATAGAGTCCGATGATGAGAGCCACGAGACCGATGAGCAGGCTCTTCACCACATTGCCCTTGGTGAAAGGCAGAATCATGGGGAACAGATAGAACATGCCTGCAAGCGAAGCAAGCGGCAGGAACTGGTTGCCCGGCAGGAACACGGCCAATGCAAGGATGACGGGTATAAGGATGACGGAGCAAACAAGCGTGGTGGGGTGACCGATAACGAGTGCCGGACTCATACCGATGTGCACCTTCTTGCCGTTGAATTTGGTCTTTACCAGTTCTTGCGTCTTTTCTGAAATCGGTTTCAGACCGTCTATGAAGAGCGATGTGATGCGCGGAATGAGTTCCATCACGGCACCCATGGTGACACCGAGGAACAAGATCTTCTTGATGTCGAGTTTGGCAGCCACACCGATGAGTGCTCCTACAATGACACCCAGCACAAGGGGTTCGCCCAGTATGCCGAACTTCTTCTTCAGTCCGTCAGCGTCAATATCGAGTTTGGAGAAACCGGGTATCATGTCGAGTACCTTGTTGATGGCAATGGCAAACGGCATGAAGCTCTGGCAGAAGGGCTGGGGGATGGAGATACCGTCGAGGTCGTAATATTTCTGGAATTTATCCGCCGTGAGGTCAGCACACACCAGTGTGACGATGTAGCACACGATGGCTGCAAAGTATCCCCACACGAGACGCTCGCCCATAACGAAATAGGCGACAGCACCTATGAAGGCGAAGTGCCAGTAATTCCACAAGTCGATGTTAACGGTGCGTGTGGTCTTCGTAACAAGCATCAGCAGGTTGACACCAAGACAAATGGGGATGATGAGAGCTCCCACAGCCGTATTGTAGGCCACGGCGGCAGCAGCCGGCCATCCCATGTCGAATACGTTGAGCTGCAGGTGGTAGATGTCTGATATCAATTTGAGCGGGTCATTGAAGTTGGAAGTAAGGAGGGCCGTCACTACGCCCAGTCCTACGAATCCGACACCCACGAAGAGTCCCGACTTGAGAGCCTTTCCAAACTTCATGCCTATACACAGTCCGATGACAGTGAAAATGATAGGCATCATCACACTCGCACCGAGGCTGATGATATAGCTAAACACTTGTTCCATGTTTCTATGTTGTGTTAATAAATGGTTAATTCCGCTTCACATTAAGCGTCTCTTTGATTTGTTTTTAGTCTATTTGGCCACAAAGATACGCTTTTTTCTTCAAAACCAATACGAAACAAACGTAAATATTACTTAAAAGGTCGATAGATATTGGGCTTCTATTTATAGAAAAGGCCTGAGAGAGGCGGTAGAAGCTCTTTTTGAACGCTTTCTGAAGGGGGATTAGGTGGAAAAACAACTCGACCTGTACGGTTGGAGTATGTTCCAACCGGACAGGTCTAACTTTTACCATTTCTTAGTGATGATAAAAAAAAATAACTTGGTACAGTTTGCGCCCTTTTTACTCTCAGCGCCCTGAAAGGG
>CAVKZC010000113.1:0-10309 GCA_963660455.1 Sphaerochaetaceae bacterium
TTGTAGTATCCTGCTATGGCGATAACGGTGTACAGACCGTAGAGGGCGGCCTTGAAAGGAATGCCCTTGCCGATGTAGAGATAGAAGCAGACGGCATCGACCACGATCCAGAAAAACCACTGCTCGATATACTTGCGGGCCAATGCCCATAGGCCGACAAAGCTGAGCGCATTGGTGAAGCTGTCGAGGACGGGTACGGTGGAGTTGGTGAACGTTACCAGTACCCAGTAGGTCAAGGTCCATGCGACAACGAAGAAAAGTAGGGCTGGCAGGTAAAGCCGCCGTCTCATGCGTGTTACTGGCATGTCCTCCTTCTCTTTCTGGTTGTGTTTCCTGCCCCACTTCCATACAGCATAGCCGTACAGGGCAGCGAGGGTGTAGTACACAGCCATGCCCGCATCGCCGTAAAGACCGTGGCTCCAGTAGAGCCACACATCGAGTGCGGGCATGATGATGCCCACAGCCCACAGGTAGATGCTGGCACGGTACTCCAGCAGAATGTATATCAAGCCGAGTACCGTGGTGATGATGTCCAGGCCATGAGTGGTGATAAACTCTGTCATGGCTGCTTAGAAGTTGATGGAGAGATGCCCCATGAGGTTGAACGGTGCAGAGGGTGCAAAGCCTGCATAGTATGAGGTGTTGGAGGCAGTGAGGTTTCCGTTGCCGTCCACGTTGTAGATGGGTGTTGCCCATCCGTTGTTGTCGTACAAGCTGTTGAAGAGGTTGTAGAGCGTAATGCCCACTGTCGCATCCTTCAGTCTGATTTTCTTCAACTGGAAGGTATAGCTCAGGTCGATGTTGGTGGTGAAGTGTTTCTTCAGCATCAGGGTAGTGTACTGGTTGCCTCCTCTGTCGGTGCAGAGCATTTCCTTCATACCTGTGTTGGTGAGGTACTGGTCGCTAACATACTGGCTTTGTATGCTTCCCTTCAATCCGGCATACTGGAAAGTGAAGATGTTGTTGAAGATGAAGTCGGGTGAGAAACTCAGTGGTGTCTCTCCCTTGATGGTGTATTTAGACTTGTCCGACAAGCTTACGGTCATGTCCTTTACGCGGTTTCTCGACCATGTGGCGTTGGCATCCCACTGGAACCAGTCTACGGGCTTCCATGCGGCGGTAAGCTCCACACCGAGGCGGTAGCTCTTGTCGAGGTTGCGTGTGACGGCTTCACCGATGCCGTTGATCTCGCCTGTCAGCACAAACTGGTCTTTGTAGTTCATATAGTAGATGTTGGCACCTGCCGAGAACTTGCAGCTCTGGTATTTGTAGCCAACTTCCAGGTCGTTCAGGCGCTCGGCCCTGGGCATGCTGCCATTTACTGCGTATTCTGCCTCATAGTTGTTGCGCACCGGCTCCTTGTGCGAGATGGCGTAGGAGGCATACACCCTGTGGTTGGGGGTGATGTCGTAGGTCAGTCCGAACTTGGGGTTGAAGAAGTTGAACTTCTCGTTGATGACATAGGCCGATGACGCATCCTTTCCGGTGTATGAGTCGGTCGGGTCTTGCATCTTGTAGCATACGTTGCGGTACTGCAGGTCTACAAAGAGGCTCAGGCCAGGCGTGAATTCATAGTTTACCTTGCCGTAGATGTTGAAGTCCTTCTTTTTCGCCCTGTTGCGGTAGTACTCGAAGTTGGGAGTCAGCTCCACTTCGCTTTTCTCCTTTACCCACAGTACGTTGCCGAAGTGGTCGCCTATGTATTCGTTCCATCCCGCACCGAGGTTGGCAGTGATGTTCTTCTTGTTGTCGAAGTTGGCAGAGGCGATGACACCGTAGAAATCGTTGCCCATCTGCTTACGCCTAATGAGGTCGGCATAGCGTGTCTCCTTTATCTTGGCCAGTCCGTAGCTGTACAGGTCTCTTGCATTCTTGTACTCCTCGTAGTATCCGTCACCGCGTGTGTAGTGCAGGGCCACGTTGAGGTTCCATGCCTGCGTGAGGCCCTGGTTCCAGATGAGCTGGTAGTTCTGCGAGTGGTAGTTGTCTGTCTGGTTGTCGTAGTAGTGTCTTACGCCGCCATCGGTGTAGTATTCGCCACATGAGTTGTAGCGTCGTCCGTAGAGTTCCTGCTCATATTTGGAGGCGTAGTTCCATGCGTGGTATGTCTGCTCCTGACCGTTGAAGGTGATAAACTTCACCATCGTGTTGTCACCGAAGTAGCCTGCCTGCAGGAAGTAGCTGTTCAACTTGGTGCTGGCGCGCTCCAGGTATCCCTTGCTGCCAATGTTGGAGAGTCGTCCCTGCAGTCCCCAGTGGTCCTTGATGAGGCCGGTGCTGAAACGTACGGTCTCCTTGTGCGAGTAGTAGCTGCCGGCCGAGAGGTCGATACCTGCATAGGGCTTTGCGCCGATGTTTTCTGTCAGCATGTTGACAGTGGCACCGAAAGCACCCGCACCGTTGGTGGATGTGCCCACGCCACGCTGTATCTGTATGCTCTGTGCCGAGGAGGCGAAGTCGCTGAAGTTGACCCAATAGAGAGAACTGCTCTCCGCGTCGTTCATAGGTATGCCGTTGGCAGTGATGTTCGTGCGGCTGGGGTCAGTGCCGCGCACACGCATGGTGGTATAGCCTATGCCGTTGCCTGCATCCGACGTGAGGGTGACTGAGGGTGTGAGTGCCAACAGGAAGGGGATGTCCTTGCCGTAGTTGACGGCCTTGATGGCATCTTTCGTGACATTGGTGAACGCCACTGGGGTGTTCTTTCCCGCACGTGTAGATACCACCATGACTTCTTGCAGTTCCTTGGCTTTCAGTGTGTCGATAAGTTCCTGTGTCTTGTTTCCTGCCGCGTCGGTGGTTGTTGCCGCTCCCATGGAGAGTGCAGCGAGAAACAGCAAATCTTTCTTCATTTTTGCTTTATTGTTTGGTCTGTAATGAAGAGGTGCGTTGTGACCGCCGCCAACATGTGCCGTGTGGACTCCCCCTGTGTGTTGTGGCACGCAGGATGGGTGTGGGTTGGTGAAAAGTATTCATTGAGCCTATATCCCTACGCCGGCATTGTCCGGTCCAGGTTCAACGGGTATGTTCTCAGCATCCGCAATGGCGGTAGCACCCCTTGCTTGGCAATTTGCCAAGCGGGTGCAAAGTTACAACAATCTGTCCATATAACCAAATAATAAGGCGGTTATTTTCCCCACACCTCATCGGCTATCTCGCGCACGAGGTCGAGTTTGGCCCATTGCTCCTCTTCGGTGAGCTTGTTGCCTATCTCGCATGATGCGAATCCGCACTGTGGGCTGAGGCTGAGGCGCTCCAGTGGAAAATACTTGGCTGCCTCGTGTATGCGTGCGATGACGGTTTGCTTGTCTTCCAGCTTGGGCGACTTGGTGGTGACGAGTCCGAGTATCACTTTCTTCTCGTCCGATACCTGTGCCAGTGGCTCGAACCCGCCCGAACGCTCGTCGTCATACTCCAGATAGTAGGTGTCTACGTTTTCGTTGGCGAAGAGATAGGGGGCTACTGCGTCATAGGCACCCTTGGTGGCATAGCATGAATGGTAGTTGCCGCGGCATACATGGGTGTTGACGGTAAGGCTGTCGGGCTTGCCGGCTATGGCGAGATTGTTTACCTTGAGGTATTGCAGGGCTTCGTGCTCTAATGTGAATCCTGTGCCTGCCATCGATTTCCAGAAGTCGTCGTCTACAATCATGCCCCATGTGCAGTCGTCCAACTGTACCGTCTTGCAACCGGTGGCATGGATTTCGCGGAAGAAGGTGGCATAGGCATTGGCGATGTCCTGCAGCAGTTCTTCGGTGTTGGGATAGAAACGGCGGGTGTTGACGGCATTGTCGCCACGGAACAGTTCGGCAAGGAACTGGGCAGGGGCAGGGATGGTCTGCTTGGCCTCTATGCCTTCTTCTTCAAACTGCTTCACGAAGAGGAAGTCCTTGATGAACGGATGGTTCTCACCAGTTATCTTGCCGGTAAGTTTGAGCGAACCCTTGGTGGTTTCTTCGCCGTGGAATTGATAGCCGTGATCCAGTTCGATGTGCTCCACACCGCCCAGTCCCCACATGAAGTCGAGATGCCAGTAGCTGCGGCGAAGCTCGCCGTCGGTAATGTAGTGCAGTCCGTGTGCCTTCTGCTTCTTTACCAGGTCGGTGATGAGGCGGTCTTCCAATGTGCGCAGGTCTGTGGCGGAAATCTGCCCCTCTGCGAATTTAGCTCTTGCCTCTTTCAGTTCTGCCGGGCGCAGGTAGCTGCCCACTGCTTCAAAATGCTTGTTTGTCGTATTGCTCATGTTGTTTTCTGTTTTTTTGTGTTACTCCTTATTATATATATAAGAGGTCAGCTTCATCTCTGTTATATGCCAAGGAATCTTGTCTTTGTCGCAAAGTCCGAAAAGGCATGCTTCGATTCGTTTTTGCGTTTGCAAAGATAGTAAGAAGTTTTTTGTGGGGCAAATATTCCTGTTGTTTCAGGAAAATATGCTAACTTTGCAGCGGAATGGGCGTGCTGCAAAGAATATTATTCTACGACAGGCATGCTTCGGAAAAGTTCTAACGGAAATAGTAATACATAATATGGAGAAACAAAAACATGGCAACACAGGCAACTCTTGACGAGATAGACATCAAGCTGCTCAAACTCTTGCAGCAGAATTCGCGTTACACGGTAAAAGAACTTGCGGCACGTGTACACCTTTCCCCCACGCCTACTTTCGAAAGACAAAAACGGCTGGAGCGGGAAGGGTATATTACCGGCTATTCGGCTGTGGTGGACCACCATAAGCTGGGGCACAATGTCATCGTGCTCTGCAATATCCGTCTAAAACAACATACCCATGAACTGATACAACAGTTCATGGATACGGTGCAGGGTATAGAACAGATAACGGAGTGCTATAATACAACGGGCGACTATGACTTCCAGATTAAGGTGTATGCGCACGACATGAAAGACTATCAGGACTTCATGCTCAACACGCTGGGCAACATCGACTGTATAGGCAGTCTGCACAGCATCATTGTTATAGGCGAGATAAAAGACTCGCACCTTGTCCCCGTCAACAGATGCCTGATTAAGGAGTAGGCTTCAGGATGGCTGTCCATCCTCCGCCGGGAGCAAGGTGAACGTTCAGTTTGTCGCCTGTCTTTACCTGAAGGGTGGTGTGCCGGTAGTCGGTGGCTTCGCGGTCGGCATTGATGCCGTCGGCAAAGATATCCGCCGTCGCGTTGAGTCCTTTGAGGCTGCTCAGGTCGAGTGTCAGGTCGCGTGGCTGCCAGTTGGTCATGGCCGCAATATACCATATGGCTCCTTTTCGCTTGGCTACAGCCACATATTCGCCCAATTCGCCGGCGAGGGGGATGACTTCATCGAACAGGGTCGGTATCTGTACCATGAAGTCGGTGCATTCCCGGTTCTTCAGGTATTGTGTCGGACTGTCTGCCAACATCTGCAGTGGTGCATCGTAGATGGTGTACATGGCCATCTGGTGTACTCGTGTGCCTTGGCTCATGGGGTGGTCGTTGTTCCCGAAGAATTGGTCTCTTGTTGCGTTGGTCATGGCTCCGGGCGTGTAGTCCATGGGACCGGGCAACATGCGCAGGAAGGGAATGGTGACATCATAGCGTAGCTGGTCGTGCAGCGGACCGTTTGCTGTGCGTGGCTCCCACTTGGAGTTCTCGAGTCCTTTCACGCCTTCGAAGTTGACGATGTTGGGGTAGGCGGCCTGTACGCCAAAGGGACGCATGCCGTGCAGGTCGAGCAGCAGATGGTGCTTGGCTGCACAGGCTGCTATCTCGTAGACGGAGTTGATGGCCTTCTGGTCGTCGCGGTCAAAGAAGTCTACCTTGAATCCCTTCACGCCCATGTCTGCATAGTGCTTCATGATGTCCTCCATCTTCTTGCTGCCGCGCTGTACCAGGTTGCGCCATGACGACCACAGGATGACACCTATGCCTTGTTCCTTGGCGTGGCTTATGATGCTGGGCATATCCATCTGGTCGGTGAACACGAGCAGGTCTTCCGGGTCGCTCCATCCTTCGTCTATGATGATGTCCTCGATATGGTTTGCCTTGGCAAAGTCTATGAAGTATTTGTATGTCTCTGTGTTGATGCCGGCACGGAAGTCGACACCCGAGATGTTGCGGTTGTTCCACCAGTCCCATGCCACTTTTCCGGGCTTTATCCACGAGGTGTCAGCTATGCGTGAACCGGGGTTCAGCGTGCTGGCAATTGTATTGCCTACCAAGTCTTTGTCTGCATCGGTTACTATCACGATGCGCCATGGTGTCTTCGTTACGTTTGTCGCGATGTATCCTGCACGCTTGGTGGGCACTAAGTTCAGCCGATTGTATCCTCCAATGGTTTCTTCTGTGGGGTAGGGCGGGAAGGTGGCAGTCAAGCTGTTTCCTTTCCCCTTCACAAGGTACATGCCCGGATAGTTCTCTACGTCGGCTTCCATCACAACGGCTTTCTTGCCTTGCGGCAGACAGACGGCGAGGGGAGTGATGCAGAGTGAGTCTTCATACATTTGGGAGAGGGTGCATTCGTCGTAGTACGACTCAAACGAGTAGCACCAGCGTTCGCCGCCACGATTGTCGTTCACATAGGGGACAAAGGCTTTGTAGTCATCGGCAAAGTTGTATTCGGACGTTTCGCCCTTTACCGTTGCCAGTGTTTTCTTCGGCAAGATTCTGTAGGCTGCAGCATCATCAAAGGCCCTGAACTCTACGTCGTAGCCTTTGCACGAAAGCACGAACCGCTGACTGGTACGTTGGCCATGGCTCATCATGCCCGTCTTTCCCGTACATTTCTGGATGTTCTTGCCCAGTGTTTCCTTGTCTGTCGCCATACTGATGGCTGAAGGCTTCAGTACACTTGTCGTTCCCTTGTCTATGCTCCAGGTGAGCTGCTTGTCGGTAGAGATGGTTATTTTCAGAACGTTGCCGGGAGACGTCACGGTGTAGATCTTTGCCGTGGCAGGTATGCTGCAGAGCAAAGACAACAGGATGTTAGTAATAGTTTTCATAGGTTTTTCTCTTTTTGCTTATTTGTATATAAAGTAGTGCCCACCGTCACTGTTGCAATATTTCCTGAGGAGCCCCTGTATGTATTCGGCATTCCCCCTTACCTGTTCTTCGTTGCCGTCATATCCGTTGATGAGCACTAAGGTATGGGTGGTGCCGAGGCTTATCTTTGTACGCTCGTTGTCGCTGGTAGGGGTACCCACGCCGCCCTCTGCATCGCGGTAGACTGGTAGTCCTTCTATGTTTATCATGCCTCTGCCTATTCCTTCGTATGGCTCCCCGGCTTTGCCTACACCCAAGGTGAGCGTGTCGCCCTTGAACTTGTCTGCATCAAACCCGCCGATGCTGTAACCGTAGGCTATACTTGCAAGGTTCACGAGGTCCACCAGTGTGTCTATCTGGTATAGCGCTTTGCCTTGGAGCATCCTTCGTATGAGGGCTTCTGATGCTGGGCGGTAACGGGAGGGGTCTTTGCCGCATGCACGGTACACTTTTCGGGTGGCCTCTATGCCGCTCATCTGCTTCAGTGTCTCGGTAGAAAGTGTCTGCCTGTATTTCTCGCCCAAGGCATTGATTTCGTCCCACAGCTCTTGGCAGTACGGACTGTTCTCTACATTCGCCTCCACGCAGGCCCCGACGAAGGTGGGGCACACGGTCTCGATTGCTTTTGATACTATAACTTTCATGATTTTCTTCTGTTAGATTAAGGTGTGTTCTAAAAGTTCATCTATTGCAGTACCTCGATGGCCTTTTCCATGTCCCTGTCTCTTGCGGAAGCTGGGTCGGATTCCATCATCTCCAATTCCTCTTGTGTCATTGGGTCAACAATATAGTCGGGGGTGACTCCCACAACTTCCAGTATGTTGCCATTTGCGTCTTTGGTCATCATCAACGGCATATAGAACGTAAGGTAGCTGGTCACGTTTCCGATCCATCCTCCGTTGTGCAAAGAATTACTTTCGTCAAGCATACATAGTGCACCGAAGCTGTTTCTTCCTACCGTCTTCACATGGTCGCCCTGACTTTTTAGGATAAGAGCTGTCGTTTCCGCCATACTGGCACTGTAGTTGTCTATCAAAACGGCGGTGGAAATGTTGCGCCCCAAACTGTTGGGGGTGACGGCGATTTGCTGCGGCACCCAGGGGCTATAGCCGTAAGGATTGTTGTTTTCCTTCTTTCGCGCATAGCAGTAGGTGGCTGTATGGCTTATCAGATAGTCGGTGAGGAAACGGGTGTCTACGACATTTCCTCCACCATTGCTACGCACGTCGATGATGAGCTTGTTGATTTTCCCGTCGGCGAGTGGCTCCAGGAAATATCGGCGATATTTTTCTACAAGGGGGTGCTTGTATGTAAACGTCATGTCTGTCCAATAAGCGTTGAGCTCCCGCTCATGGCACAGATACTCTGCCAAGGACTGGGCGTACCATTGCGCGAAGCTTGTCTCAGAGCAAATGGCTTGGCAATTGTTGTCGCGCTTCATCATGCTGAATATATGACTCGTCACTTCTGCTACACTTTCTGCACTCTCCAAGTCTTTGATGACGTCTGGTGCATCGTCGGCAACCTTTTGGGCATAGTCTGTCAGGCCATAGTAGTCGCCTTTGTAGCTATAGGCCGTCATCTTCTTGCAGAGTGTCTGCACGTCATCCGATTCAAAGTATTGATTGATGGCGGAAAGAAGGGCAACGGCCTCTTGACTTATCTTGGTGCGCTCCTCTTCTGTGGTCTGTAACTCGCTCACCTGACTGATGATTCCTTGTTGGTCCAGATGATAGGGACTCTCCGCATTTACGGGAAGGTAGTCTTGCCCGTATGTATAAAAGCAGTTTTCTTCAATAGAAAAAACGGTGAAGCCCAGATAGTATATGTCTGAATGGTCCTTCAAGAACCCGCCCATCATACTGAAAATATTGGTGCCGCCGTTGTCAAAGGATGTATCATCCTGCTTGAGTTGGTTCTGCATGTATTCCCAACGGCTGTGCAGCGGATTGGCATTCTCCCTTTTACGCAGGGTGCTTGCGAACGTGATGGTCTCCGTGGAGGAATGTGAGACGGGCAAGGTGATATCTACATAGAAATGTTGGTCAATGATCTTGTCTACTATTTCCTTGAAATACTGCTGGGCCTTGGCATTGTCGGCTTGAATCTCTGACTGGGTAAATTCGCTGGTGTGCAAGAATGACTTTAGTGCATCGAACTTCGGCTTGTACTCGCTGTACACCTGGTCCCAGTCTATAGAGGATACTCCCGCCTGTTCGTTCAAGTCACAATAGCGCTGATTCATGACATTCCAGAATACTTCGAACAGGTCGCCATACGACTGTACGTCATTGTCGTTGTAGTCGGAGATTGACTTGCTGTTGGCTTCTATGTCTGCCACGCAACTTGCAAGCGTCAGCGATAGGGAAGCCATGAGCATGATGCTGTAAATATAGTTTCTTATCATAATTTTTCAAATTTGACGTTGAGGTGTGTTCTCATAGCGAAGGGCTTGTCAGAACTTGTAAGATAATCCCACAGTTATGATGCTGGAGTTGCGGCGTGCCGTTTTGCTGGTACGCGACTTCTCTTTGTAAATATGCGAGAAACCATACTGGAACCTATAACCGGCGAAAGCATCGATGCGGCCGAAGGAATAACCGGCCTGTACCCCCACTTCGCCACCGAAGAGGCTACGGCGGAAATGGTTGTCGTTGGTTCCGAAATCGTAGGTGGTTTTATAGTTGAGATAGGCTCCTTCGCCATTGTAGCCCTCCATGATAGTCATGTAATAAGTTCCCTTCGTGTGCATGGAGGTGAAATAGTCGTAATACACTCCCACGTGAGGCTTCAGCCAGAGTCCCTTTTCCTTGTAAGGATTGTGGAGGAGGTAATAGCCTACGGTGAGGGGGATGCTGACGAAATTGTTGTTGTAGCGTGTTTTCCAGACATCGCCCTTCGTGTGCTGGTAGAGGTAGTCGCGCTGCACGAAGCTGATTCCCATTCCTACAGCGAGATTGTCCACCACGTTATACTCTGCCGTAACACCCATTGTGAATCCCGGTCTCACCTTATAAGTCGTGTTTGATAGTCCCGACACGTCAATATCGAGCACGCTGCAACTCACGCCAGCTTCAGCCCCCACCTTCCAATGGTGGGCTTTCTGTTGTACTCTGGCATTCTGCGCCATAGTCCCCAAACTGCATGAGGCCATGGCCAAGATCATAAAGCCCTTTCTCATAGATAACGTTTTCTTTTGACTCTCCAAAATTATAAAAAATATCGCTTTTGACATGTCGTTTGCATAGATTAGTTGCCGAATTTATGTTTTTTTATCGGTTTTGCGTGCTTTT
>CAVKZC010000114.1:0-10250 GCA_963660455.1 Sphaerochaetaceae bacterium
GAGATAGTGGGCAACCTCATCACCACCTTCCCCGCCCACGAGATAACAAAGCCGGAGGTATTCCCAAGTCTGCTGTTCTATTATGGCATGCTGACCATCAAGGGCATACTGGGTAGCCAACTCATCCTGGGAATTCCCAACAACAACGTGCGCAAGCAGTATTACGGCTTCCTGCTCGACGAGTATCAGGAGGTGAGGCACGTCAACACCAACGAGCTGGTGACGATGTACACCTACATGGCGTTCTACGGCAAGTGGCGCGAGGCTTTGGAGCACATGGCGGATGCCTACGAAAAGGTGTCTTCCGTGCGCGACGGCATCGAGGCGGAACGTAACATGCAGGGCTTCTTCATGGCGTATCTCAATCTGAATCCTTATTATTATACTGCCCCGGAGCTGGAGCTGAGCCATGGCTACTGCGACTTCTTCCTCCTGCCCGACCTGACGCATTACCCCACCGAGCACAGTTACATCCTTGAACTGAAGCTCATTCCGAAGAAGGAGAAGGGCATGACCAAGAAAGTGCATGAGGCGAAGATACAGGAGCAATGGAACCAGGCCGTGGAGCAAATCAACCGTTACGCCGAGGCACCAAGGGTAGAGGCTTTGCGCCAAGGCACCCAGTTGCACAAGATCATCATGCAGTTTGACGGGTGGAAGCTAAGGAGAATGGACGAGGTGTAAGCCTTGCATGACGTGGCATTCGTTGCCGTTTTGTTAATTATAAGTAACAAAACGGCAATTTTTCATATTTTTGTTACTTATAAGAAACAAAAAGCGTATTTTTGCGGAAAGTTTTACTTATATGAAACAAAAACTACTGGAAAGGATAGGCTACTCTGAGCGCATCGAACGTATGTTTGGGCGAGGATTCATCGTGGCATTGACAGGTCAAAGACGTGTCGGGAAAAGTTGTGTCATGCGTAGAATACGCGATCACGTGGCAGAAAATGAAGCCAATCACGTCATCTACATAGACAAGGAGAAAACTTCATTCGACGCTATCGCGAACTACCAAGACTTGGAGGCATACGTAAGGGCGCATATTGTGGAAGACAAGGATAATTTCCTTTTCATCGACGAGGTGCAGGAAATCGCAGAATTTGAGAAGGCAATACTTAGCATACAGTCGGATGAGTGTTGCCAGACCATGATAACAGGAAGCAATGCCAAGATGCTTTCAGGTGAGTTGGCAACCCGCTTGCGGGGACGTTACGTCTCTTACCGGATAAGGGGGCTTTGCTATGAGGAGTTTTTGACATTCCACGGACTACAGGATGACGACGCGGCTCTCAATTCATATCTCCAATATGGAGGATTGCCCCAGTTGCGCAACCTGGGGCTGGACAATGCCGATTTGATAGACGATTATCTGGACAATGTCTATAACACCATCGTTCTTCGCGATGTGATAGAACGTGAGAATATCCGCAACATACCCTTGCTGCGCACCTTGCTGAAATTTATCAGCGACAATATCGGGAAGCAGTTCTCGGCAAGAAGCATTGTCAACTTCTTGAAAAGCCAGAACACCGATACGTCGGCCAAGGTTATCCTGTCCTATTTGGAATATCTGAGCAACGCCTACATTATAGAAAGAGTCAACAGGTTTGATATTCATGGCAAGAAGTTGTTCGAGTTGGGTGACAAGTTCTATTTTGAGGACTTGGGAATAAGGAATCATATTATCGGCGGGAACCGTAGGTTTGACATAGAGAAGGTGATGGAGAACGTAGTGTACAACCACCTTGCCCGCTTGGGATATACAGTTTATGTCGGACAAATGTTCAAGGCCGAGATTGATTTTGTGGCGGAGAAGGCAGACCAGACGGCCTATATTCAAGTCACCTATCTGTTGGCTACTCCCGAAACGGAAGAGAGGGAGTTTGGCAACTTGCGACAGATAAAAGACAGCCATCCCAAGTATGTGGTGTCAATGGACAGGATGTATGGACAGACTAACGTCGACGGCATCAGGCACGTTTACCTGCGTGACTTCCTGAAAATGACATCTTTGTAATGTCTTTTCCCTCGCTCTTTGAGTCTCTTTGTGCTGAAAAGCGAGAAAACTTGAAGGAAGAAGAAAAATAAAAAGCCAAAGGCTACGGGCGTTCGATAATTTTTAGTATTTTTGCGTCACAATCAAGTTTTACACTGATAAGTGCAGAAAAGTGTATCAAAACTACACAAATCTGCACTAAAGAATGTAATTTATGAAAATCGCCAGAGAAATAATCAATACTTTTAAGGAGTGGAAAGACGCTCCCACGAGAAAACCCATACTCTTGCAAGGGGCAAGGCAGATAGGCAAGACGTGGGCAATGGAAGCTTTTGGCAACGAGTGCTTCGAGTACTGTGCGAAGTTTGACTTTGACAGGCAAGAAGAACTGAAGTCTGTATTTCAAGGCACAAAAGCGCCTGAACGAATCGTCAAGGAGTTGGCGCTCTATTGTGACGTACCCATCATTCCTGGAAAGACATTGATTATATTTGATGAAATCCAAGAATGCGAGGAAGCACTCAACAGTTTGAAATACTTTTGCGAGGACGCACCGGCATATCACGTCATGGCGGCAGGTTCTCTACTGGGTGTTGCCGTCAAAAAACGAAGAATGACGGTGCCGGTAGGCAAGGTGAGAGTGATGCGCATGTATCCGCTTTCTTTCAGGGAGTTCCTACGTGCAAGCGACGCCCGCACCTTTGAATACATAGAGCACATATCTGCTATCGAAAAACTCCCAGAGGTTATTCTTAACAAACTAAAACTGGAGTACCGAAGGTATTTAGTGTGTGGCGGCATGCCCGATGCGGCATGTGCAATGTTGAATAACCAAGGCATGGAGAGTGTCGATGCAATCTTGCAGGATATTCTGGATTTATACGAACTTGACTTCGCAAAATACGCAGAGCCTCGCGAAATACCGCGCATCCATGCGCTTTGGCATTCCTTGCCGTCTCAGTTGGCCAAGGAAAGCCGAAAATTTGTCTATAAGGTTGTGAAGCCAGGAGCGAGAGCTAAAGACTACGAAGATGCCTTGCTATGGCTGGAAGATGCAGGTATGATTTATCGTGTCAACAACATTACAAAACCGCTTTTCCCTCTTTCTGCATACGAAGACTTAAGCGCCTTCAAACTTTATGCTTGCGACTGTGGACTCCTGCGTCGCCTTGCCAAGTTGCCGGCCAGCATTGTTGTCAGCCCAACGGCCAACTATACGGAGTTTAAGGGTGCAATGGCAGAGAATGCCATCTTGCAGTCACTCATGCCTATCCTTCGAAGTGACGTTCCTTATTATTGGTCTCCAGACAGCAGGGCCGAGATTGAATTTGTCATACAATGGAACGATGAGATTGTCCCGATAGAGGTGAAGGCGGAAAATTGCGTGAGTGGGAGAAGCCTGTCGGTCTATAACGACAAATATGCTCCTAAGCATCGTGTCCGTTTCTCCTTCCTCAATCTGCAATACAATTGTGGATTGTTGAGCTGTCCTTCACCCTTGGCAGACTGGTTGCCCGCCCTGCTGGAGCAAGCTAATTGACTTTCACTCATGCCACTTTTGCATGGCAAAACAAAAGAAATGTACAGATTTGCAAAAATAAATCTAATTTAGCCAAACAACTTTCAACATTTTTTGCTAAATTTGTCGCCGAAAAGTAAGTGACACTAACCATGGACATTAACGAACTATCGGTCTTTGGGCTTTATAGCCACAAGGAGAACAGAGTGACCGCCGCTTTGTTGCAGGTTTTTGATTCGGGGGGGGTACTTGTATCCCGCTCGTATATAGATAGTTTTGTCCTTTTCTTATTTTTACCGATAGTCTTATTCACTAAACATCAGTTGAGGTGCAGAGAACCTGTGGCTCAACGGAGTTGTCGTGTCTATATAGGTTGCTATTCCAAATTATATAATAACGAAATGCAAGTAGCATGGGTGTAACTAATATCAATTTGATAAATACAGATTCTGACTTGCAAGCGCTTCGAGCAGAATTTCTTGCAGCCAAGGACAAAGGTCGACTGGCCTTTGTCCTTGGAAACGGTATAAACAGGTATACTGACGAAAAGTCTGTTGTCTGGGAAGACCTTATGAAGAGTCTTTGGCAAGAAGCAGGCATTTGTGAGAGTTTCCCAGAAATAGAGCAAGGCTTGTCTTTGATAGAGAAATATGACATCATGTGTGTCAAGATGCCTGGAGAATGGAAGAATATCCTGAAGTTAAATCAAGAGCTGGTAAGGAAATCATTTAACCAAGGCAAGTTCCTGAATAAACTTCAAAGGCAGTTGATGAAGTTGAATGTGCCAGTATTGACTACCAATTATGACAACTATTTGGAGAAAGACCTGAAAAAAGGATGTTTCAAGAACGCTTTTTACAAGAGAGGTTATTCTTCAATTTATCCCTTAAACGAGTATTATGCCATAGAACAATTCAAGTCGGAAGACGATATCTATAAGAATTTTGCTGTGTGGCATATCCATGGAACGATTAACCATCTCGAGAGTCTACGTTTAGGAACAGCTGACTATATGGGATTGCTGACCTATGTGAAGAATTACCTCAATGATAATGCAAACTTATATAATGTAACAAAAGAACATCAAGAGTGGGGCATTAAAGATAAGGCAAGAAACGAGAATGAATACTACCAGCCTACATGGTTGAACATATTTTATAATTGCTCTCTATGTATCAATGGCTTAGGTCTGGAGCCAGCAGAAATCTTTCTTCGATGGCTTCTTATTTCACGCAAAAAGTATCTTGATAGAATTGGTTCTGATGCCAAAGGATGGTATGTCTGCTCTTTGAAAGATTTAGACGAAGGAAAGAAATACTTTTTGCAGAATGTAGGTCTCAACATAGTCGTGATTGAGAAATTTGATGTGAGATATGAAAATTTGTTTGATTTTTAACCGCTGTATAGATATGAAACAAAGTTTACTTTACAAATGGGCATTTGCTATAATCATGGCAATAGTCTCATTTACAAGCGCATTTGCTGATACATGGATTACAAGTCTTGACCAACTAAAAGCAGGAGTTACAATTAAGATTTACCCTTATGAAGAGAGTGGAGAGCCTTTATATGCTTTGGCTTGTAATGGAAATGGAAACTCGTTAACATCATATTCCAAAGCCGGTGATGGAGATGAGTGGTCGTTGGAAGATGCTGGTTCAAGTTATTATTATCTCAAAAACGAGTTGGGGTGTTATTGGGCGTATCAAAACAATTCAACATCAACTTCCCTGACTTGCACGACAGACAAAAATTCGGCTGTAAAGGTACAACTTACTTGGGATAGTACGAATAACGGAGTTTGCTTTTGGAATCAAGAAGACGGAAAAGGTCTGAACAATCTTTATAGCGAAAATAATCGGTATAATTGGTATTCTTCTCCGTCTGATTACAATAATGGTGATACGAACACAACATTTATTGTATACTTATATGATAATACAAATATAATAAAAATTGATGGGATAACATATTCCCTGAATATATCAAACAAGAGTGCTGAAGTTTACAGGGCAGATACCAAACTTAGTGGCAGTATTGAGATTCCAAAATATATAGAGAATAATTCAGAACAGTTTGTGGTAACCTCAGTAGGAAGAGCTTGCTTCCTATATTGCAGCAAACTGACAAACATAACCTTGCCAGACTGCATCACGTCTTTGCCTGAGTATTGCTTTTCAGGTTGCAGTAGCCTAACAAGTATAAACTTACCAAGCAGTATTACGTCTTTGGGAAATTTTTGCTTTCAAGATTGTAGTAGCCTGACAAGTATAACCTTGCCAAGCAGTATTACGTCTTTGGGAAAAGGTTGTTTCCGGCAATGCAGTAGCCTGACAGACATAACCTTGCCAGACAGCATCACGTCTTTGCCTGAGCATTGCTTTAAGGGTTGCCGCAGCCTGACAAGTATAAACTTACCAAGCAGTATTACGTCTTTGGGAGATTTTTGCTTTTCAGGTTGCAGTAGCCTGACAAGTATAACCTTGCCAAGCAACATCACAGCTTTGGGATCATATTGTTTTGGGAATTGCGGCTTTACAAATGTCATTTTGCCAAACAGTATCACGTCGTTGGGAGATAATTGCTTTAATTGTTGCACCAGTTTGAAAAGTATCACTTTGCCGAGCAGCACCACATCTTTGGGAGACAGATGCTTTTATGATTGCCGCAGCCTGACAAGCATTACCTTTCCAAAAAGCAATAGCGTCAAGTATTTGGGTAAAGAGTGCTTTTCTTACTGCAGTAGCTTGACAAGTATAACCTTGCCTGATGGAGTCACGTCTTTGGGGGACGATTGCTTTACAAAATGTTCAAAACTAACAAGCATAAACTTACCAAACAGCGTCACCACTTTAGGTAATAGATGTTTTTTTTACTGCAGTAGCTTGACAAGTATAACCTTACCAAACAGTATCACTTCTTTGCCAAGACTTTGCTTTGGTGGTTGCAGTAGTTTGACAAGTATAACCTTGCCTGATGGCATCACGTCGTTGGGGGACGCATGCTTAGAGGACTGCAGCAGTCTGACAAGCATAACCTTGCCTGATGGCATCACGTCTTTGGGGAACGAATGCTTAGAGAACTGCAGCAGTCTGACAAGCATAGACTTGCCAAACAGCATCACATCTTTAGGAAGAAATTGCTTTTATAATTGTAGCAGCCTGACAAGCATAGACTTGCCAAACAGCATCACATCTTTAGGATATGGTTGTTTTGGTTTGTGCTCAGAACTTTCTTACATAGTGTTTCCTTCAACTTTAAAGACAATAGGAGATGACATATTCTATAATGCCATGCAGGAAAAGTCAATTGTTTGCCTTGCGCCAACTCTTCCTAATTGTCCCAGTTCTAACTTTATTGATTCAAATACCACTTTGTTTGTACCCAATAACGCTATTGATTTATATAAAAATACAGCGCCATGGAATACAGCAAAAAGTATCCAACCAATCATTTTAGCATTACCAAACGAGGTGTCTGTTGTGAAGATGGACAGCACAAAATTAGAAAGTACGGTTAATGTGGAAGAATACCATCTTGAAGGCTTGGAGTGGACATCAAGCAATGCAGATGTGGCAAGCGTGGATAAAGCCACAGGCGTAATCACGGCCAAGAAGGTAGGCGATGCAGTCATTACGGCAACCGCTATTGACGGAACAGGCATTTCTGCATCTACCACAGTACACGTGACTCCACTCTTGGTCAGTGGCATTTCACTACCCAAAGAGGTGTCCATCACCAAGACTGATGCTCAAAAGTTGAAATATACAGTAAGTCCTACAGCTGCGGACAACCAAAAGTTGAAATGGACATCAAACAATGCGGTTGTGACAAGCGTGGATGAGAACACGGGCGAAATTACAGCCAACAAGGTGGGCAATGCCGTCATTACGGCAACCGCAACAGACGGCTCCGGCGTTTCTGCGTCTGCCACGGTGTATGTCACTCCGCTTTGCGCCAGCAGCTTGAGCATTACCAAGGAAATTACCTTACTGTGCACCAACAGTCAGAAGTTGGAAACGACTATATTGCCCGAACTGACTGACAACAAGACCCTGCAATGGTCGAGCGACAATGAGAATGTAGCAACCGTTGACCAAAACGGTGTGGTAAGGGGTGTGAATGTGGGCACAGCCAACATCACGGGCAAGACCACTGACGGCTCGAACCTGTCTGCAACTTGTAAGGTGACGGTCAATCCTGTTGTCATTACCCTTTCTACGAATACCATCAACCTGCAAAAGGGCGACAGATATGAGGAACAGACAACCACTGTTCTTCCCGAAAATACGGAGCACAAGGACATCGTTTGGACCGCATCGGGAAATGGCGTGGCAAGCGTGGATGCGAATGGAAACATCACTGCCAACAAGCCTGGTGTTGACACGCTCCGTTGCTCCTTGGGCTACAACAGCAACATCTACGCAGAGTGCCGCGTCATTGTCTATGACGAGAATGTGGTTTATGTGGGCGGTCTCTACTATATCTTGCACGACGAGGATACCAATGATCGCTGGGCAACCGTGACGAGCATCTACGGCGGAAAGAACACCTCGCTCGATGCCACGGACGTGGCGCAATACTACTCTGGTACCATCAGCATACCGGAGACCATCATCTACGACGGAAAGAAGTACACCGTCAAGAAGGTGGGAAGCTATGCCTTCAACTGCCAGAACGAGCTGCAGAGCATCTATGTGCCGCGCACGGTGACGGAGATAGAAACGCAAGCCGCCATCAAGGCAGAGAAACTGAACCGTGTGAATGTAGCTGACGAGAGCCAGCTCGTGAACATCGGCGAGGAAGCCTTCAAATGGTGTACCGGACTGAAGCGCTTCACCTTCGACGGCACATCGCTATCGATGACAAGCATCGACAAGGCAGCATTCCGCGAGTGTACCGCCCTGGAGCGTTTCGTGTGGACGGGCAACACGTCAGTGAAGACCATAGCCCACAGCGCGTTCTACGGTTGTACGGCATTAGAACAAGTGGTATGGAAGGCGAATAGCGAACTGCAGACCATAGGCCATAGTGCGTTCTACGGTTGTACGGCACTGGAGCAAGTGGTGTGGAAGGCGAAGAGTGAACTGAAGACCATACAGGACTATGCCTTCTACAAGTGCAGCTCGCTCAACCACTTCGTAATGCCGAACACGACGCTCAGCGTGGGCAACTCTGCCTTCCGCTACAATACGAGTCTGACCGACATCCAGCTCTCCACATCGCTCAACTATATAGACGAGTATGCCTTTGGCGAGTGCGGATTCTCAACCATCACACTGCCCGAGTCGCTCGCTAACATACAGGCAGGCGCGTTCATCAACAACGAGCACCTGCAAACCATCACCTTGCCTGAGCAACTTCAGGGTCTGGGCTCTGCCGCCTTCGAGAACAACTTGGCACTGCAGTCGGTGACATTCCACACCGCCATCGAGACCATGACCATCGGCAACAATGCCTTCAACCAGTGTCCCGTATTAAATAAGGTGTACATCACCAACATGAACAGTTTCGCGCAGACAAACTTCAACAATGCCAAGGCCAATCCTGCCAATACGTCGCAGCATATCTATGATGCCAACGGTGAGGAGATAACCAAGGTGGTGCTGCCAAAGGGCACGAAGTATGTCAACAACAACGCCTTCAACGGTTGCGCCTACATCGAGAGTATCGAGATGCCTTCGACCATGGACCACGTGAACGACGACATCTTCGTGGGTTGCTCGGCACTGAAGGATGTGTATTGTTACGCTACGGAAGTTCCAGAGTTTATCGGTGTGAACGACCCGTCGAGCATGAGCGACGTGTTCAAGCAGGCTACGCTCCACGTTCCATACGGTTCGGAAAGTCTCTATAAGAAAGACGCCGACTGGTGGGGCAAGTTTGCAACGATAGCAGGATGCGACCCCGAACCGACCACCGTGGTGGAGAAGATAGAACTGAGCACCCGCACCGTGAACGTGAAGGCGGGCGAGAACTATAACGAGCAGAAGCTCACCGTCTATCCAGAAGAAGCCGCCAACGTGCGCATCAAGTACTCCACCGCCAACCGCAACGTGGCGGAGATAGACGAGAACGGCGTCATCAAGGGCGTGGCTCCCGGTGTGACCACCATCTACTATACCGCCAATGATGGCAATGCCGTAACGGCAGAGTGCAAGGTGATTGTACGCGACACGGAAGTGGAATACGTCGGTGACCTATACTACCTTTTCAATACAGGCAATAAACAAGCCACCGTGACCAGCATCTACGGCGGAAAGAACAAGTCGCTCGATGCCGAGGATGTGGCACAGGTGTACAACGGTACGGTGACCATCCCCGAGCAGACCACCTTTGGAACCGTTACCTACGATGTGAAGAAGGTGGGTGGCTATGCCTTCACTTGCCAGAACGACTTGCAGGCACTCCGCATCGGTGCTTCCGTGTGTGAGATAGAGGACAATGCCGCTACCAACGCCATCAACCTGAACCGCGTGACCGTGGCGAACGCCAGTCAGTTGAAGACCATCGGCGAACGATCGTTCATGGACTGCAGCGGTCAGCAGCACGTGCTCTTCGAGGGCACTACCCCACAGATGGAGTCTATCAATACGGCTGCATTCAAGAACTGCGCAAAACTGGAGGATGTCGTTTGGGAAGGCAAGAGCACGATAACGCTCATCGGCGACTCCGCCTTCTATTGCGACAGCAAACTCGAGACCGTAAAGTGGAACGACCAGTGCGACCTAA
>CAVKZC010000115.1:0-10223 GCA_963660455.1 Sphaerochaetaceae bacterium
CCAGAACCGTGACTTGCGCCGCAGGGTGTACGAGGCGAGCATACACCGTGCCGACGGCACCAACCCCGACTACAATACCTTCCCCATCGTGACCGAGATAGCTAAGTTGCGCGCCGAGAAGGGTCAGCTGATGGGCTACGGCAACTATGCCGACTATTCGCTGGAGAAGACGATGGCGAAGAACTCGAAGAACGTGGATGCCTTCCTGCAGCAGCTTATCAAGGAGTATGCCCCGAAGGCTGAGGCGGAGACCAGGAGCATAGAGGAATATGCCCAGAAAACCGAGGGCAAGGACTTCAAGTTGCAGCCCTACGACCGTTTCTACTACTCCGCCAAGATGAAGAAAGAGATGCTCAACATCACCGACGACGAGGTGAAACCCTACTTCAATATCGACAGTGTGCAGGTGAACGGCGTGTTCTATGCTGCCCACCGCGTCTATGGACTGAACTTCAAGCAGCGCAAGGACATCCCGACCTATCACCCCGACATGAAGGTGTTTGAGGTGAGCGACAAGGACGGCAAGCCCCTGGCACTCTTCTACAGCGACTACTTCCGCCGCCCCACCAAGCGTGGCGGTGCCTGGATGAGCAGTTTTGCCAAGCAGAGCAAGCAGAGAGGGCAGTTGCCTATCATATATAATGTGTGCAACTATGCCAAGGCTCCCGACGGACAGCCTTCGCTCGTCACTTGGGACGAGGCATGCACCCTCTTCCATGAGTTCGGGCATGCTCTGCACGGTATCCTCTCCGACTGCCAGTACAACACGCTCTCGGGTACAGCCGTGGCCCGCGACTTCGTGGAGATGCCGTCGCAGTTTAACGAGTCGTTTGCCTCCATCCCCGAGATATTCGACCACTATGCCCGCCACACGGCGACCGGCGCATCAATGCCTGCCGACCTGAAGGAGCGCATGCTGAAGAGCATCAACTTCCAGACGGCCTATGCCCTGGGCGAGAATCTTGCCGCCACTTGCCTCGACCTGGCTTGGCACAAGCTCTCAGCTGAAGAGGTGCCTTCGCCCTATATGGCAGGTGCTTTCGAGAAGGAGCAGTTGTATGGCGTAGGATTGCTCAACATGCAGATTCCTCCACGCTACAGCACTTCTTACTTTAACCATGTATGGGGTGGGGGATATGCTGCAGGCTACTACAGTTATCTGTGGACGGAGGTGCTGGCCGTGAACATAGCCGACTACTTTGCCCGTCATGGTGCGCTCGACCCAGCCGTGGGCCAGTCGTTCCGCGACAAGATTCTGAGCCGTGGCAACACCAAGGACCAGATGGAGATGTTTACCGACTTTACAGGCATGGCGCAGCCCGATGCCTCTGGCCTGCTGAAGGCGAGAGGACTATAAATGGAAAATGGAAAAATGGAAAAATGGAAAAATGTAAAAATGGAAAAGCCTCGACCTATACGGTTGGAACGCGCCCTTACGCAGGGCGGCATTCTCCTTTGCATCATAAACCCAGGGTGTTGCCCTGGGCTATGTGCTTCTGCCCTTTTAGGGCGTGTGGGGACAACTTTTATGGAATGACAGTTGATGTTGCAACCGTACAGTTCGAAAAGCCTTGACCTATACAGTACCCTTACCGATATGTGAAGTTGGTCAGTTGCGGTAGAGGAGTCGCTCCTTGGTGATATTGTAGAAGAAGAGAGCATTGCCCACGAGGTAGCGTCGCCACATACGGCGAGGCTCGAGGATGAGGCGGTAGAGCCATTCCAGACCGTTCTTCTGCCACCACAGTGGGGCGCGCTTTACGGTGCCGGCAAAGAAATCGAACACAGCCCCGATGGTACCCACATGGCAGTGGATGTCCAGTTTATCCCAGTTGCTGTATGCCCATTTCTCCTGCTTGGGGGCAGTCATGCCTATCCACAGCAGGTCGGGCTGGGCGTCGTTGATGGCCTGTATGATGGCGCGGTTATCCTCGTCGGTAAGCACGTCCTTGTAGGGTGGGGAGTATGTCTCCACCGTGATGTTGGGGTATACCTCTGCTGCGCGCTCCTTGATAAGGGCGAGCACCTTCTCGCTGCTGCCCATGAAGAAGCACTTTCCGCCACGGCGGTTGAGGCGGTCCATCTCGAAACTGAAGAGATCCCATCCCACGATGCGCTCCTTGGGAGCGGACGGTGTGTGGAGCCAGCGGCATGCCATGACGATGCTCACGCCGTCGGGCGTGATGCAGTATCCCCCTTTCAGGGCTTCGGCAAAGAGGGGGTCTTTCTGCGCCGTGTTGAAGGAGTGGGCGTTGAGCGTGTTGATGAGCAGTTTGCCCTCCGGCAAGTGTTCCAGCTCGGCCTTGCTCTCCATAATTTTCAATGGTGTTAGTCGGAACATATCTTTTACTTATACTTTTTTACTGTTATCTAGCTTATATTGCACGCGTGCAGTCATATACTGCAAAATATCGGGCGCAAAAATAAGCAAAAAAAGGGACATAGGCAAGCTTTTCGCCCGAAAAGTCAGTATTTTCTTACCGGGCGATAGCTGATGGTGTATATTTTGTTGAAGTAAGGTTGCCATGAGTTGTCGCTACCCTTGTCCTGCTCGTGTATGATGCAGAGCCCGTAGAAGCGTGTGCCGGTGTCGCGGAAAGCCTTGATGCGTTCGAGCATGGAGGCGGGCGGCTGCGGTATCATGAAATCAGTTATCCAGAGCACGTCGGCGTTGACGTAGGGCTTGCCTTCGTTTTCGAGCAGAGAAAAGAGGGCGTCCATGAGGCGACGTGCGCTGGTGCCTCCGCCTATGAAGGGCAGGTGGGTGGCGTGCGCCTTGGCGGTAGAGACAGACGTGCTGTCGCCCTCGGCGGTGTCGTCTGTGGGTATGTTGAGCCCCATCTTGCGCAGGTGGCGCGCCCTGCGCTTCTCCATGAGGTCTACGGTGCGTATGCTGACGGAGAAGTCGATAAGGAAGCAGTCGCGTTCCAGACTCTCTGCCGTCTGTTCGATGAGGGTGAGCAGGGTAGAGGAGATGCGCTCCGGTGTGCCGTACATGCTGGCCGAGGTGTCTACGCACACGATCATGGGACCCTTGCGCGAGGCGTGCGTAGAACCGAGGCGGCGCGACGGCTTTGTCATCTCGCTCTTGTAGCGGAAGGTCTGCAGCCTGCGTGTGCGGTACTTGTATATGAAGAGTGACTGCATGTCGTCGTCGCAGTACTGTGCCAGTTCGAGCGGGAGCAGGGCGTTGAGGTCGTCGCCCACGGTGATGCCCTCTATGTCGCTGCCAGCCGAGTGTTCTATCTTCATATCCACGCCCGATGCCACGGCGAGCCGTTCCTTGCCGTTGGCGTCGGCGGTGCGCCCCATGCGTGCCACTATCTCAGGTATCTCGGGATAGCGGTCCTGCACCTTCATCTCGTTGAGGCGCCGCTGAAACTCCGTCTCTGTCCATCCTCCCGTCATCAGTTCCCATGCCTGTACGGCGCGTGTCTCAGGGATGTTCTTTTCCTTGATGGTGCGCGTCATCTGGTTCATCATGTTGAAGAGTCCCGTCAGGAAGTTGCCCTTGCGCACGGCTATGTATTTCTCCAGTTTGGCGAGTGTCTGCCTCTTGATGCATACCTTCCAGTCTCTCACGAGCCTTTCCCAGTTGTCCTGCCTTGCCGCTCCGCCGTGGGCGAAGAGGCGCAGGAAGAAAGGCTTGTCGAATCCGTCGCCTCCGTGCTCCGTCTCCAACTGGTCGAGCAACGGCTTCCACTCCCCGGGATTCATGCGCCTGTAGGCTTCGCGGTCGAGCAACAGACTGTCGGCACGGTGGCTCTCTGTCCATGCGCGCTGCCGCTGGAAGCGTATGTGGTGTACGCACTCCACAACGAACTTGCCCACATAGTCGCCGAATACCTTGGCCTTTACCTTGCTGTTGCGTACCTGCAGGGCGAACCTGTAATCCACCTCGCCGGTGAGGGGCTGGGTAATGGTGTCGGACGTGAAGATCTGTATGAGAATGTCGCGCAGCGGGTCTTCGCCCGTATCCCACGGCAGAGTGCCTGTAGGCGGGTCGGGCAGGATGACTTTCCCCGTCTTGCAGAAGTTGTCCACCATCTTGAGGTAGTACTGCGCTTCGGCCAGATCTTTGTTGGTTTGGTATTTCATATGCTTTCTTGCTTAGGAGGCCACTTCCCGGCACTCCACCATCTCTGTGCCCCGGTAGATTACCACAAGTTTGTGGAGCGTGGTGGTCTTGACAGATTCCCGCACGATGTCGCTGTCGGCATAGCGGCACACCTGTGCGGAGGCTTCCTTGTAGAGCTGCTCCACCTGTTGGTCGGTGGTGGATGACTTGCAGTATTTACCGTGCAAAGATAGCACAATTTTAGGAAATAAACGAGAATCCACAAAAATATCGTCTTTTACACCATTATTTAAACAATGCTAAAAATATATGACATCCCTTTGAGGTATCAAAAAGAATACCTATATTTGCAACAAAAAAGTATGCCGGAAATATTCAGATTCTTTGGTTTTTCGTTTTTCTTCTATAGCAGGGAACATGAGCCACCTCATGTTCATGTAGAGGGAGCATCGGGAATGGCAATATTCGACTGGGATGGAGAAAGGTTCATCCTAAGAGAGAAGCATGGCGTCAAGAATAATGACTTGAAACGTATAACTTTTGCAATAGAAGAAAATGCAGACATTATCTTAAATAAATGGCAATCTTATTTTAGAGGGGAGGCAGACGATGAAAATTACTAAGATTTGGTTTAAGGACGATTATCTATATGGTGAGGACGAGAATGGCAAGACTTACCGCCAGTCTTTGCTGTGGTACAAAAAACTGAGAAGAGCCACTGCTGGTGAGCGTGCAGAATACACTTTTGGATATAGTGGGATTCATTGGCGCAAGCTTGACGAGGATGTCAGTTTCGAGAGTTTTGCGTATGAGGATGCAGAGCCTACCAAGTTGCAGCGCTTCTTCCTTACCCACCCGGAAATCAACATCACTGAGTTCGCACGCATGATTCCCATCAATCCGTCACTCCTTCGCAATTACATCAACGGTTTCAAGAAACCGTCTAAGGAGCGCGAGCAAATGATTCTTCGCCAAGTACATCGTATCGGCGAAGAATATATGGCGTTGGCTTTATAGACGTACCAAACAAAGGTATGATCCAAATGTCTCTCAGGCATTCTTGCGGTAGCTCTTTACGGCCCAGATGCTCATGGCGAGGGCAATGGCGGCGAGGGCGAGTACCTGGGGCAGGATGCTGGCCATGTCTCCGCCGCGCACGAACACGGTGCGTATGGCGTCGATGAAGTAATGCATCGGGTTGGCATAGGTGGTGAGGTAAGCCCAGTGGGGCATGGAGCGCACGGGGGTGAAGAGACCGCTCAGCAACAGCAGGCACATCACGACGAACCACATCACGAAGACGGCCTGCTGCATGGTGTCGTTATAGTTGGATATGACCAGTCCCATGCCGCTCACGAAGAAGGCCAGGAGCATGGCCAGGAGGTACACCAGTGCGATGTTGCCCACACACGTGATGCCGTACACCGCCCATGCCAGCACGAAGCACACCGTCATCACCACCATGCCCACTAGCCAGTAGGGTATGAGTTTGGCCAGGATGAACTCCCATTTTCTGACGGGTGTGACGTTGATGGCCTCTATGGTGCCGCTCTCCTTCTCGCCCACGATGTTGAGGGCCGGCAGGAATCCGCACATCAGCAGTATGAGGATGCCCATGAGCGAGGGTATCACAAACACCTTGTAGTTGAGGTATTTGTTGTACAGGTAGAGTACGGACACGAGCGAGCCTGCCTTTACCTGCATGCCGCTCTTTCCCACCACGGATACCATGTGGCCGGCAATGATGCTGCCCATGTAGGAGAGCCCCATGGTGCCCTTGGTGCCGTTCACGGCGTTGGCTGCAACGAGGATGTTCGGGTTCTCGCCCCGCTGCATGTCATGCTCGAAGCGGGGCGGTATCTCCACGATGACATCGGCCTGGGAGCGTTCCACGTCGGCCATGGCCTCGGTGTAGCTGGCTTTCTGTCCGCCGAAGATGAAGTAGTCGCTTGCCTCTATGCGGTGTACCAGTTGGGTGGAGAGTGTGGACCGGTCGTTGTCCACCACGTCCACCACGATGTTCTTCACCTCCATATTCATCACCCACGGCATGACGCACATCATCATGACGGGGAACATCACGATGAGGCGTGGTATGAAGGCGTTGCGCCTCATCTGTATGAATTCTTTCTGCAGTAGATATTTGAGTGTCATATCCTCTTTTTTTACTTTTTTACCTTTTTTCTCTTTTACCTTTTTACCTTTAATCGAGTCTTTTGTTGAACTTGAGGAGGGCGGCGGTGAGCAGGATGGCGGTCATGGCGGCAAGAACGGCTATCTCGTTCAGCACCTTGTCCACGCCCACCCCCATCACCAGCAACTTGCGCATGGCCGAGATGTAGTAGCGTGGCGGTATGGCGGCCGATATCCACTGCAGTATCTCGGGCATGCTCTCCACGGGGTAAATCATGCCGCTGAGCAGGATGCAGGGCATCATGAGCATCATGGCCGACATGAGGAGTGCCACGAGCTGCGTCTTGGCCACGGTGCTGATGAGCAGTCCGAGCGAGAGTGCCAGAAGAATGTAGAGTCCAGACACCGCGTATATCCAGAACAGGCTTCCTGCCAACGGCACCATGAGGGCATACTTGGCTATGAGGAGTATGGAGGTGAGGATGACGAAGGCCAGCACGAGGTAGGGCACGGCCTTGGCTATGATGATCATGAGCGGGCGTACCGGACTGACCAGCAGTACCTCCATCGTGCCGCGCTCCTTCTCCCTCACGATGCTGATGCTTGTCATCATGGCGGAGATGAGCATGAGGATGATGCCCATGATGCCCGGCACGAAGTTGTAGCTGCTCTGCATCTGGGGGTTGAAGAGTAGTAAAGAGCAAAGCGTGAAGCGTGAAGAATTGTTCTCTCCGCTCAATATCTGCGTGGCATAGTTGGCATACATCTGCGCCATGCTGGGGTCGGTGCCGTCTGTTATCACCTGCACAATGCCGTTGGATTCTTCACTCTTCCCCCCAGACTCTTCACTCTTCACTCTCCGTTCTTTACTCAAAAAAGCCACGGCGATGTCTGCCTTCTGGTCCCTGATGAGGCGCTCGGCTTCGCTTGTGGAGTGTACCTTATATAATATGTCGAAGTACTGGTTGGCCCCCAGCTTCTCCACCATCTGCTGCGCCTGGTGGTCTACGGCGGTGAGCACCACGGCGGTGCGCACGTTCCTCACGTCGGTGGAGATGGCGAAGCCGAAGAGCAGCATCTGCACGATGGGCATGCCGAAGAGGATGAGCATCGTGCGCTTGTCGCGCAGAATGTGGCGTGTCTCTTTTATCACGAAAGATATAAACTGTTTCATTGTCTTGTCGATTGTCTTGCCAGGTAGGTGAATACGCTGTCCATGTCGGGCTGGTGCAGGCTGCGTTTCAGTTCGTCGGGAGATCCGAGTGCCTTTATCTTGCCGTCCACCATGATGGAGATGCGGTCGCAATACTCAGCCTCGTCCATGTAGTGGGTGGTGACGAAGACGGTGATGCCCCGGTCGGCAGCCTCGTAGATGAGTTGCCAGAACTGTCGGCGCGTGGCAGGGTCGACACCTCCCGTCGGTTCGTCGAGGAACACTATCTCGGGGTTGTGGAAGATGCTGACCGAGAAGGCCAACTTCTGTTTCCATCCTAAGGGGAGGCTTGCCACGATGTCGTCGCCGTGGTCGGCAAACTGCAGTTGGCTGAGCAGCTCGTCCGTCTTGCGCCTGATGTCGCTGTCCTTCATGCCGTATATGCCGCCGAAGAGGCGTATGTTCTCCCTCACGGTGAGGTCTTCGTAGAGCGAGAATTTCTGGCTCATATACCCTATGTGTTTCTTTATCTGCTCGTACTCGGTGCGTATGTCGCATCCCGCCACCTGTCCGCTGCCGCTGGTGGGCTGACTCAGTCCGGTGAGGATGTGCATGGCTGTGGTCTTGCCCGCACCGTTGGCTCCCAGAAATCCGAATATCTCGCCCCGTTTCACGCTGAAGGAGATGTCGTCCACGGCATGGAAGGAGCCGAAAGCCTTCACGAGGTGGGAAACCTCTATGGAGAGTGAAGAGTGAAGCGAGGAGAGGGAAGAGGGAGGAGTGGAGAGTGAAGAATCCTCTTGCTCTTCAGCTTGATTTTTTCGGGACAATACATCAGGTGAAGCATTTGAATTCTTCACTCTTCGTTCTTCGTTCTTCACTCTTCGTTGGCTTTCCCTTCGGCCGCCGAGCGTTGCTTCTTCCCTTTTCCCTCTCTTCACCCCCTCCGGCATGAACACGTCCTTAAACTCCTCGAGTATCTCTTCGGGCTTGTCTATGCCCATCACCTTTCCCTCTTGCAGGAAGGCGATGCGGTGGCAGCGTCTCACTTCGTCGAGATAGGGTGTGGCGGCTACGATGGTGATGCCCCGCTCGCGCAGGGTGGCAAGCATGTCCCAGAACTCCTTGCGGCTCACAGGGTCCACGCCCGTTGTCGGTTCGTCGAGCAGCAGGATGCTGGGTTTGTGTACGAGGGCACAGCAGAGGGCGAGCTTCTGCTTCATGCCGCCCGAGAGGGCACCGGCCTTGCGCTTCTTGAAGGGTTCTATCTGCTGGTAGATGGCCTTGATGTGGTCGTACTCCGCCTCCACGGTGGTGCCGAAGAGTGTGGCGAAAAACTCTAGGTTCTCCTCCACCGAGAGGTCTTGGTAGAGTGAGAACCGTCCGGGCATATATCCCACGCGCTTCCTTATCTGCTCCATGTCCTCGACTATGTCGTATCCGTCTACGGTTACGCATGCCGTGTCCTTGCCCCCTGGTGTGTTGCCGCCCGTGGCATCGGGCAACAGCAGGGTGGCGAGGATGCGGAAGAGCGATGTCTTGCCCGCCCCGTCAGGACCGATAAGGCCGAATATCTCGCCCTTCCCCACGGAGAAGTTCACGTCGCTCAGTGCCTCCACCTTGCCGTAGTGCTTGCATACGTGCTGTACCGTTATGGCTGTCTTTGCGGTTTCTTCCATCTTGCCTCTTTTTTTACCCTTTTACTTTTTTACTTCTTTACCCTTTTACCTTTCAAAGTTTTACTTCTCCGTACATGCCTATCTTCACATAGCCGTCGTTCTTCAGCGCTATCTTCACGGCATACACCAGGTCGGCACGCTCGTCATCGGTAAGGATGGTCTTGGGTGTAAACTCCGACTTGGGCGATATCCATGTCACCGTGCCGGGGTACTCCTTCCGCTGACCGTTGCCGTAGTCGGCAAATACCTTTACCTGTTGTCCTATCCTTACCTGCTTGAGCTGGGCAGAGGTGATGTAGGCGCGCAGGTACATGTTGTCGAGGTCAGCCAACTTGAAGAGGGGTCTGCCCACTGTGGCAAACTCGCCCTGCTCCATATACTTCTCCAGCACCGTGCCCGATATGGGAGCCACGATGTGGCATTTCCTCAGTTGGTCGGCCACCTGCAGCTTCTCCACATCGGCAGTGCCCATCTGCGCATTCAGACTGTTGGTAGACGTGCCCAGTGCCGAGAGCTGTGCTTCCAGTTGGCGCTGCAGCACCTGCACCTGACTGCGTGCGTCGTCCAGCGCCTTGCGGTTGGCTGCCCCTTCCTTCACCAGGGCTGCAAAGCGTTCGTACTCCTCGCGTGCCTTGGCCAGCTGCTGCCGGGTGGCTGCCACCTGCTTGTCTGTGTCGGGACGCTGCGAGGCATACACCAGTTTGGCGGCACCTATCTGCCGTGCCTTGAGGTAGAGCTGCACGGTGTCGGTAAGAGCCACCTGTGCGCCCTTGCTTATCTTGTCTCCCTCGTTTACGTCGAGACTCAGCAACTTGCCGTTCTGTTCTGCTGCCACTGTCACCTCCGTTGCCTCGAAGGTACCGGTGGCGTCGTATTCCTTCTCCTTCTCCGAGCAGGATGCCAGGCCCGTAGCAGCCATCATCAATGATAATATATAAAGATTCGCTCTCATATTTTTTTACCTTTCCTTTTTTACCTTTAGTAATCGTTAAAAAATAAGTTGGTACATTTCCCCTGCACGCCCTGAAAGGGCAGAAGCGCCTAGCCCAGGGCATCACCCTGGGTTATGATGCAAGGGAGAATGTCGCCCTGAAAGGGCAAAAGCGCTACCACGCGCAAGATGTTTTTAGCGCTTTTGCCCTTACAGGGCGCACGTTAACCCCTTGTATACCCAGGGCGT
>CAVKZC010000116.1:0-10195 GCA_963660455.1 Sphaerochaetaceae bacterium
CCCCCGGAATGGCTCGCACGGTGAATGTGTTGTCTGTATAGTTGGGCATAGAATCGTTGTTTTTAGGGCAAATGTAGATGGGCTTGGTGGGCGGTGAAAAGACAATTGGAAGCAATAAGTCCCGAAACGTGCAAAAAGTGATTGAAAAATTCTTCATTCTCAGATATATCGGCTATATTTGTAAAATAAATCAGATAAAAATATGAAATTAAACCGCATACGCATCGTTTTGAAAGAGAAAGGAATCAGTCAGACTTGGCTTTCGGAGAAGCTCGGAAAGAGTTTCAGCACAGTCAATTCCTACGTTTGCAACCGCAGTCAGCCCAACCTCACCACGCTGCTCGAAATTTCACGATTACTGTCGGTGGATATGAAAGAACTTATCAGCGACGAGGAAGAACGTATGTCTTAACCCCACACAAAGTATCATTATGGAACAATCACAATTCAATACACTCGTTTCGTTTATATGGAACATCGCCACCGATGTTCTCGTGTACGCTTTTGACAAGAGCGAGTACAAGAAAATCATCCTGCCAATGATGGTGATACGCCGAATAGACGTGTTGCTCGAGCCCACCAAGGATAAGGTGGTGGAAATGAAAGAACGTCTGGACAAGGCTGGTATTCTCAATAACCAAGACCAAGTGCTTTATGGCATAACGGGCTACCCGTTTTACAACACTTCAAAGTTTACATTAAAGACCCTGAAGAGTGAAATAGACCCACAACGTTTGAAGCAGAATTTCACCGCCTATCTTAATGGTTTCAGTCAAGACGTCCTCGACATTGTGGACAAGCTCCACCTTCGTCAAGTGGTGGACAATCTGACCGAGACAGGGCGTTTGGGCAGCATCATCGAAAAGTTTACCGACGACAGCATCAACCTTGGCTCAAAGCCCGTGCTTAACGACGACGGTACGGTGCGGTTGCCAGCTCTCGACAACCACACGATGGGCACCATCTTCGAAGAACTCCTCCGCCGCTTCAACGAAGAAAACAACGTGACGGAAGCCGGTGAACACTTCACGCCGCGCGACTATGTGAAACTCTTGGCCGACTTGGCCGTGCTGCCCATTGCCGACAAGATAACCGACTCCACCTATCACATCTACGACGGCGCTTGCGGCACGGGCGGCATCCTCACCATCGCCCAAGAGCGCATCGAGCAAATTGCCAAGGAACGCGGCAAGAAAGTGACCATTAACATCTTCGGGCAGGAGTCTGCCCCCGACACCTACGCCACGTCGAAGGCCGACCTGATGATTTCGGGAAAGATGACCACGTTCCACTACCCCGTGGGTGGCGGCATCATGCGCGAATACATAGCCTATGGTTCTACGCTCTCGCAAGACGGGCACGCCGGCGAGCGGTTTGACTTCTGCATCTCCAATCCGCCGTTCGGCACGCCGTGGAAGGAAGACTTGAAGAACAAGGGATTGAAGGAGAACGAGAAGGAAAAGTTCGACGACCCCCGTTTCTACGCCCGTGAGACGGGGGACGGCGAGGAAGCGTACACCTCGTTTCTGCCCGATATCAGCGACTGCCAGATGATGTTCCTTGCCAACAACCTCAGCCGTATGCAAAACGACACGCCCATTGGCTCGCGTGTGGTAGAGGTGCACAACGGCTCTTCGCTCTTCACTGGCGCGGCCGGCAGCGGCGCAAGCAACCTGCGCAAGTACATCATTGAGCACGACCTGCTCGAGGCCATCGTAGCCATGCCCGAAAAGGACTTTTACAACACAGGCATCGGCACCTACATTTGGGTGTTGAGCAACCGCAAGGATGAGCGGCGTAAGGGCAAGGTGCAGCTCATCGACGCCACCGCCATCAAGACCCCCTTGCGCAAGAACTTGGGCGAGAAGAACTGCGAGACCAACGAGGAGAACCGCGCCGAAATCATGAAGTTGTTCATGGACTTTGCCGAAACCACTCAGAGCAAAATCTTCCCCAACGAAGAGTTTGGCTATTATAAAGTGACGGTAGAACGCCCCTTGCGCCTTGTCTACGAGAACCCCGACAACATTACGCTTCCCCAACTGAAGAAGGCGGAGGACGTAGAGCTGTTGCAACGCGTGCTCGACGCTTGGAAGAAGAACCTTGGCGGCCACACCGTGGGCGACTTCGCCCTGTTCCTTATGCTCGAACAGGCGAAGGTGAAAGTGCCGGCGGCGAAGGTCAAGCTGGTGCGGCAATACCTTGGCAAGCGCGACGAAAAGGCGGACCTGTGCTTCGCCAAGCCCACCAAGCGCGACAGCGGCATGGTGACCGACGCCACGCTGCGCGACACCGAGCAAGTGCCGCTGCTCTATCCGGGCGGCATCGACGCGTTTATGCAAAACGAAGTGTTGCCCTACGCCCCCGACGCGTTCTATAATACGGACGACGTGGTGATGGGCTACGAACTGTCGTTCACCAAATATTTCTACAAGCCGGTGGAGTTGCGCTCCATCCAAGACATCACCGCCGACATCACCGACATCGAGAACCGCCTGAAAGGTGTGCTCAGCGATATTCTCAATGTGTAACCGCTAATCATTTTGTGTATGAAAAGATACAAATCATATAAGGACAGCGGCATATTTTGGGTAAATGAAATACCAAGTCACTGGAAAGAAACTAAGCTAAAGCATGTCTTATCCAAGTTGTCTAGAATCAAACAACCAAACGCGGAATTACTAGTCTGCTCCAACAAAGGGAAGGTAGTAAAAAGAGGTGACTCAAAATTAGGCCTTGTTGCAGAAAGCGACGATATTTATCAAGGTGTTCATAAGAATGATTTGTTAATTCATGGGATGGACACGTGGCATGGTGCTATTGCAATTTCTGATTATGACGGCATGTGTACACCAGTCGTTCATGTTTGTGAAAGCAACCAGGATAAACATTACATTGCTTATTATCTGCAGTTCATGGCACAAGCTAATGTTTTTAAGCTTATATCAAATGGTATAAGACAAAATACTAGTGATTTTAGGTCATGGGACAAGGTTGGGACTATACCCATAACTTTGCCAGACTTACTTGAGCAACACGCCATAGTTGACTATTTGAAAGATAAAACCCATAAAATTGACGAATATGTTACTGCAAGAGAGAGAGAGAGAGCTGCTTGAAAGCTTAAAACAATCGGAGGTTGCAAACGTAGTAACCAAAGGCTTGAACCCGAATGCTCCTATGAAGGATTCGGGGATACCTTGGATTGGGGTGATTCCTGAGCATTGGGAAACGAGGAAAATAAAATATTTATTCGCTGAACGTTCAGAAAAGGGGCATCCCAACGAACCCGTTTTATGCGCTACTCAGAAGTATGGGGTAATACCTCAAAATATGTATGAGAATCGTGTGGTTGTAGTAAACAAAGGTCTTGAGGGACTGAAATTTGTAAAAGAAGGAGATTTTGTAATCAGCCTCCGTTCGTTTCAAGGCGGAATAGAATATGCGCACTATCAAGGTATCATAAGTGCCGCATATACAGTTCTAACTCCTTCAGACGATGTAGATTCTCAATACATAAAATATTTATTCAAATCTCATCCGTTCATTGAATTATTAAAGACATGCGTTACTGGTATTCGTGAAGGGCAAAATATAAACTATGATATATTGAGGAAGAATAGTATTGTTGTCCCCCCCCTCTCCGAGCAGCAAGCCATAGTAGCCTACATCGACGACAAGCTCTCGAAGATAGACCGCTACCTTGCCGACCTGCAGGCGGAGATAGACTATCTGAGGGAGTTCAAGCAACGGTTGATTAGCGACGCCGTGACAGGACAGATATGCGTGGCAGAACCACAGAAAGGAGAAAGGCAATGACAAGAAACCAGCAACAAGACAGAGCGGTGTTCGTGTCGTTCTGCATCGAGCAATACGCCAAGGCAAAAGGCATCACCACCGACAAGGCGGTAAGCCTCTTCGAGCGATACGGCATAGCAGAGCATTTCTGCGAATTCTACGACGTGCTTCACACCCAAGGCGCGCAGTGGATAGTAGAAGAAATTGACGAAATGATAAACAAACGGAAGCAATGAGCAAGATATATCATGGAAGCCTTGAGGAGGTTCGCACTCCCGAGATACGTCAGCCCAACCGTTCGCTCGACTACGGCGCGGGGTTCTACGCCACCACCTCGTATGAGCAAGCCGCAAAGTGGGTCAAGCGAAAGATGAGCGACAACAAAGTGAGCGTTGGCTACGTCAGCGTTTACGAGTTGGACGATGACGCACTTGAACATTTCGACACCCTTCTCTTCGCCGCCCCCACCGAAGAATGGGTAAACTTTGTGATGAAGAACCGCACCGAAAGAGACTTCACCCACGACTACGACATTGTATACGGCCCGGTGGCCGACGACAGCGTCTATACACAGTTCACGCTCTATGAAGGAGGCATCATCAGCATGCCCACACTCATACAAGAGTTGAAAACCTACAAGCTGGTCGACCAGTACCTGTTCCACACGGAGAGGTCGCTCCGTGCCATCCGCTTTGTAGAATCCATAAGAATAGAATTATGAATAAAGAAATAACGCAGGAGAATCTCTATTTGCTGTTGCCCTGCAAAATAGGTTGGCTTGCGCCGTGGCTTTCAGAGGACAAAGGCATAAGCCTCGCAGAAGCCATCAGCCGCATCTACCACTCCAAGCTCTACAAGAAACTGTCGACCGAGAGCACCAAGTATTGGCATCTCGGCCCGGTAGACCTCTACAACGAACTCAAAGCAGAACTCTAAAAACTCGCACGCTTATGCCCACAAACATATCAGAAGCCGAATTGGAAACCACCCTCGTGGCCTACCTGCGCGACCGCCAAGGCTACGAAGAAGGCGCGTCGCAAGACTATGTGAAAGACTACGCCCTCGACGCCGGTCGTGTGAAACGCTTTTTGCTCGCTACACAAAAGCAGAAGACCGTAAACACGGCGTGTTTCAGTACAGAGTTTGAAGAGCGGAAGTTTTTCAGCAAACTGAGCAGCGAACTCGCCCAGCGCGGTGTGTCGGACGTGCTGCGTAAAGGTTTCCGCTACATATCCGAAATCTTCGACCTCTACTACCCCCTGCCCTCCGAACTCAACCCCGATGCGCAAAGGATGTACCAGCAAAACATTTTTTGCGTAACACGCCAGCTCTATTACAGCAAAGAGAACAGCAACAGCATCGACGTGATGATTTCGCTCAACGGGTTGCCCCTCATGACCCTTGAACTGAAAAACCACTACACGGGACAAACCGTGGAAAATGCGGTGAAGCAATACAAGACCGACCGCGACCCCAAAGACCCACTCCTCGCCCCCAAGCGCTGCGCCGTACACTTTGCCGTAGACGATGACGAAATAAAGATGTGTACCGCCCTTTCGGGAAAGTCGTCGTGGTTTTTGCCCTTCAACAAAGGCTTGAACGGCGGCGCCGGCAATCCAGTGAACCACTCGGGAGTGCGCACCGCCTATCTGTGGGAAGAGGTGCTCGGCAAGCGGTCGCTTTCCGACATACTCGAAAACTACGCCCAAGTCATCGTCAAGAAAACCCAAGTAAAAGACCCTCACACAGGGCGCACCAAGGAAAAGAACAAAGAAGTGGTGATTTGGCCACGCTATCACCAGCTCGATGCCGTGAGGAAAATGCTTGCCGCCACACGTGAGGGCGGACTGGGGCAGCGATTCCTCATACAGCACTCAGCAGGGTCAGGCAAGTCGAACTCCATCACATGGCTTGCCTACCAATTGGTGGGACTGCTCGACGGCACCACGCCGTTGCTCGATTCGGTCATCGTGGTGACCGACCGTGTGAACCTCGACAACCAGATACGCGACAACATCGCCTCGTTCAAGCGTCTGTCGAACTTAGTGGAATGGGCCGACTCCTCCTCCACGCTCGAAACGGCACTGGGTGCCGGCAAACGCATCATCATCACCATCGTCCACAAGTTTCCCTTCATCCTCGAAGCCATCGGCAGCAAACTCAAGCACAAGCATTTCGGCATCATCATCGACGAGGCCCACAGCAGTCAGAACGGCTCAATGTCCGCCAAAATGAATATCGCCCTTTCTGGCAATGCCGATAGCGAGGCGGAAGACTTGGAAGACAAGCTCAACAAGATTATCGCCGGGCGCAAAATGGTAAGGAACGCCAACTACTACGCCTTCACCGCCACGCCCAAGAACAAGACGCTGCAAATGTTCGGCACGCCCATGCCAGGAGCTGAGGGCGAAACAAGTTACGTGCCCTTCCACGAATACACCATGAAGCAAGCCATTGAAGAAGGCTTCATCATGGACGTGCTGAAAAACTACACCACCTACAACAGCTACTACAAAGTGCTGAAAACGGTGGAGAGCGACCCGGAGTTTGACAACAAACGGGCGCAGAAAAAGATACGGGCCTTTGTAGAGTCGCGTCCGCAAAGCGTGAAGCAAAAAGCCTCCATCATCGTAGACCACTTCCACACCATGGTCATAGACAAAGGCAAGGTGGGCGGACAGGCCCGCGCTATGGTGGTGACAGGCAGCATTCTGCGTGCCATAGATTTCTACTACGAAATACGCCGCTTGCTTGAAGAGCGCAACAGCCCCTACAAAGCGGTAGTAGCGTTCTCCGGCAGTAAGGAATATGGCGGACGAGAAGTGACCGAAGCCGACATCAACGGCTTTCCCTCTAAGGACATAGAACGCAACATGGGGCAAGACCCCTACCGCATTTTGGTGGTGGCCGACAAGTTCCAGACCGGCTACGACCAGCCATTGCTCCACTCCATGTATGTAGACAAGGTGCTGACCGACGTGAAGGCGGTTCAAACGCTTTCGCGCCTTAACCGTTGCCACCCGAAGAAGATAGACACCTTCGTGCTCGACTTCTGCAACGACGAGGACAGCATACAGCAGTCGTTCCAGCGATTCTACAAGACAACCATTCTCTCCAAAGAGGCAGACCCCAACAAACTCAACGATCTCATTCAGCAAATAGAGGCGGCTAACATATACACAGAAGGAGAGGTAAACGACCTGAACGAGAAATACTGGAAGAGCGCGCCGCGCGAACAACTCGACCCTATCGTCAACCTTGCCGTTGAGCGGTTCAAAAGCGACCTGACGGAAGATTTGCAAATCAAGTGCAAGAGCAGCATCAAGGCCTATCTGCGCACCTATCCGTTTATCGCTGCAGTCACGCCTTACAGCAGCTTGGAGTGGGAAAAGCTCAACACCTACTATATGCTGCTTGTGCACAAGTTGCCCGTGCTGAAAGGCGAAGACTACAACGCGGACCTTCTCAACTGCATTGACCTCGACCAAGTGCAGGTGGTAAAGATTGGTGACCACAAGATAGAACTTGAGAACAAGGATTCGGAGGTTGAGCCAATCCCCGTAGGCGGCGCGAAGGTCGGAAAGTCTGAGCCCGACTTGATAAAGCTCAGCGACATTCTTGACCAGTTTAATGAAATCAATTGGACAAACAGAGAACTGGCCTTGCAGCAACTGAACGAACTACCCCAGCGGCTGAGCGAGGACGCTACCTTTGTCAATGCCGCCCGAAACAGCAACGAGAACACGGCCCGAATGCAGTGCTTCAGTTCGCTGATGACCATTGTGGCTGGTATGCTCAATGAGAACACAGAGTTCTGCCGAGAGTATATGAACAATTCCCGATTTATGGATTTTATCAACGACAGGGTATTTTCCACCGTATATAATAGAGTTCGGAATGAAAATGCAAGGTAAAGAATATTTCAGACAAAGAACCTTTTAGAACATGGAATACGGAATAGTATATCTTTTGACCAACCCCGTCATGCCCGGTCTTGTGAAGATTGGCATGACTACACGTAAGGACATGGACGCTCGCATGAAAGAGCTTTATAGCACGGGCGTTCCTGTTCCGTTTAATTGCGAGTATGCTTGCAAGGTAAAGAAAAGTGAATGTGCCAACCTTGAAAGTGCCCTACATGAAGCATTTGCCCCTTATCGTATCAATGCCAACCGTGAATTTTTTCGAATCCATGTGGATCAAGCAAAAGCCATCCTTAAATTTTTCGACCACGGTGATGCAACAGAAGAAGTCGCAGCCGAAATTGAGAACGACCTGACTGACGATGACAAAGCTGCAACAGAAAAAGCGAAAACTCGTCGTCCTGCTCTGAACTTTTATGAAATGGGGATGCAAAAGGGCGACAAGCTTTTGTGGAAAGACGACCCGTCTATAAGCGTTGTCATCAGTTCAGAGCGCAAGGTCGTTTACAATGACGAGGAATGTTCACTCAGTGCGTTATCCGCCCAACTGAAAGGTTACAAACCGAAGCATATACAACCTGGGAGATTCTGGCTGTATAAGGAAAGATCGTTGGAAGATATATACAACGAGACTTACCCGTTAGAAGAATAACGTTTATAAAGAAGACCATCCCCCTATGGACAAAGATTCTATATTTCTTACCCCTAAAAAGATTCTTTATAATCTGAAAAGGATTGAGCAAGCTCTCAAACACGACGGATTGAATCTTTATCAACCTCAGATACTTCATAAATTAAGTCCACTTAATGACAAGATTTTGTGCGCTGAAACAAAATCTATGTTGGAGTTTGTTGGACTATACAATTATGTTACTGATGTAAAATTTGGCGAGACAGAGAAGGGAGTAGCCGGATTTATAGAGTCCTCGAATAATACTACTGAAAAGGCTGTTCATATAACAGTTTCTGGAACCTATAAAGGTAAATGGAAGAGTTGCATTGCGATATTAGCGCATGAAATATGCCATAAGGTGTTGGCGGTACATGGACTTAGGGAAGAAGATGTGGAAGCCAATGAAACATTAGTTGACCTTGCGACTATCTATGTTGGGTTTGGAAACTTAATCTTAGACGGATATATATCTGACTCCAATAATCAAATAATTGGGTATCTAAAACTGAACAATTACAAAGTTGCTCATCACATTGTAAGCATAGTTTACGGAAAAGAGAGTTTGCAATCCACCGGGTTAGCTGATGTCGATTTTCTCATAGACGATGTTCTTGAATACTGGACAAAAGCAAAAAGTGAAACCGAGTTGATGAATGGTTGCTTTGAAGAATGCGAATGGCAGATTGCAGAACTTCATAGAAACATAATGCTTTTGGAGGAAATATTGAGCTATTGTAAAAACAGCGTCATACACGAGTTTGCGAAATACGACAATATCTTTTTTAAGGCATTAGAGAAGAGAGATGGTCAGTACAAGAACAAACTGACAGCCCTAAGTTTGTTATATGATATGTGTGCAAGTGAGAATTACCCAAAGCATAAGGATAATGCCTTTTTGAAAAAGGTAAATGATGTCGTATCAACCTCGATACACGACTTGTTTTTCCAATATCAAAAAAAATATGGCATTGAATTGAAATATGACTTCCTTTGCCCTCACTGCGGTACAAAGATGAAAAATGACGGCAAGATTGTCGACAGGAACGCTATTCTCCGATGCCCACATTGTAAATGCCATTACTACTACATTGGCGAAACGATTAATTTTTCAAGGAGACAACGCGAACTGAAGGAAATACGAGAAAAAGAAAACACCTTAATAGACGAAAGGGTTGCCAAGAAAGCATCGGCAATCAAAAGAGCAGCTGACATGCAAGTTGCAGACATAAGAAGAAATTCCCAAAATCTTATAGATGCAGCAAATCGTTTAGCAATTAAAGCAAAGAAGGACGCTGAAATGGAGGTCTCTGCTATTCGAAGACATGAACAAGATGAATATAGGAAAAGAGTAATGAATAGAGTCCCATATTTATTGCGTTGGCTTGTTAAAAAATACTTGTAAGCATTTTTACAAGAACACCTCCATACCGTTCACCTCAAAGACACACACGTCGCGGAGCTGCCGGATTTCGTTGCTGTCGAGGAGTTTCATGCGGCGCGTGCCTTTGTAGAAGTCGTAGCGTAGGGAGATGCAGCGGCGCCAGTGTTGGATTTCGCCGGAGCGTGTCCAAAGGGTGAGGTCGAGGGGCTCGGGGGATTGGAGGAGTTTTCTTAATGTTGATATGTGGATGGTATTCATAGGGACGAGTGAAGAGGGACGAGATTTTCAAAGGGACGAGCGAGGAGTGAAGAGGGACGAGAGGTGCAATTACCAATCCCCATTCCCCTATTCCCTGCGAAAGCATCAATCGAATGGACGTGAGAAGGGGTCGTCGAAGATGTTGGAGGGGTACGGGACGGT
>CAVKZC010000117.1:0-10179 GCA_963660455.1 Sphaerochaetaceae bacterium
CCCCCTCGTTTACCCAGGGCGTTGCCCTGGGCTATGCGCAGGTTGCCCTTTCAGGGCGCTCTGAGCAAAAGAGGCGCAAACTGTACCAAGTTATTTTTAATCATCACTTAATATTCATGTTTTTATTAACTATATTTATTAATTTAATTTAAGAGAGAGTATTATGAAGAAACATTTACTTTTTGCAGCGATGCTCGCCATGGGTGCAGCCGCTGCCGTTGCAACAACGCAAGTAGCTCCTTACTATGCTGCTGCCGATGAGGAAACTTCTACCCCAGCCACTGAGGAGGAGTACAATGCGCTGCAGAAGGCCGTAGATGAGGCCGTTGCCAAGATGGACTCCCTGTCAACTGCTGTAGCAGAGAAATATCCCGACAGTGAAGTCCTCGGTTCTTTGGCAGAAACCAAGACAGCCCTGCAAGCAATTGGCGAAGAGGCCAAGAGCAAGTATTCAGAAGGAACGCTGACCTCAGCAGAGGTGGTGGAGTATCAGGCTACTGTCAAGTCGTACAGTGAGGGTATGGATGATGCCATGGCCGCTGCAGAGCTTGAGGAGTATCAAGTGCAGGTAAACCAGCACTACATGGCTGCCTATAGTGCTGTCAGCGCTGCCATGGAAATGCCCGAGAGCGTGGCTAACTACTACTACGATTCCGTAGATTTGCTTCAAGTAGACATGTTCTCTGTATATTCTCAGGCATCTTCTGCTTCTACAGCCGAGGAGTTCCAGGCTATTTTCGACGGTTTCGACGCTATTGCCGAGAAGGCCGATTCACTTGCCGAGACCATTTCTGCTGCCGCCGAATTGGTAGACAGCATCAACGCAACGCTGGATTCACTCAACAAGCAGGTAGATAAGGTGAAGGCCGACTTCCCCGATTACGACCTGTCATACACAGAGGAGGCTGCAAGCTACTGGCAGGCTTTCGTGGATGAGTTTAAGTCAGCTCCTGCAGAGGGCAAGTCTCCTTACAACTTGGAGGACATCGAGCAGTATGCCACCAACTTCGAGTGGTTCAAGGAAGAGGCAGACAACCTCTACACCACAGCCCAGCAGGATGAGTATATGTCAGAGCTCTATGAAAAGTACATGCCTGCCGACACGAAGATTGGTGAGATGATAGAGAAACTCGAGACAGACTGCCCCAATGTAAAGGACGAGTATTATACCAAGCTCGATGACCTGCGTTCTGAGTTGAGCAATCTGTACTTCAGCCTCTATTGGTCTACCGTTACCCGTGAGGAGTTTGACAAGATGCTTGCAAGGGTAGACGAAATCGTTGCCGAGGCAGAGAAGCTTTACGCTGAGGCCGAGGCTAAGGAGAAGGAGATTGCCACAGGCATCAACGCCGTTTCTGCCGACGCCGTTTCTGCCGACAAGGTGTTCACCATGGACGGCAAGGCCGTTGAGTCTGCCAAGGGTCTGAAGGGTGCCTACATTGTCAATGGCAAGAAGGTTATCCTGAAGTAAGCGAGATTATTCTCTCTCAGTCCTAAGCTTCATGCCCTTTGGCATGGGGCTTCCCGGACTTTATATGCTCAGAGGGCGTGCCGTGTGAATGGCGCGCCCTTTTTGCTGCTCTTTCAAGGCGAAGAGTGAACTTCACCGTTTATTGCCTTGACTTTTGGATAAAAGCTACCGTTTATTGCCTTGATTTTTGGATAGAGGAAGCATTTTGTTTCTGAAAATCAGCGTTTTACATATTGTCGCATTTTCTTCTGAAACTCAGTGTTGTAAAAAGAGGCGTTCGCAACACCATGAAACATGTAAAATAAGGCGTTCGCAACACCATGAAACATGTAAAATAAGGCATTCGTATAGCTCTAAAACATGTAAAATAAGGCATTTGTAACACCATGAAACATGTAAAATAAGGCATTCGCAACGCCGCAAAGCATGTAAAATAAGGCATTCTGAAACATTAAAACTTGTAAAATAAGGCGTTCTATCGTATTTTTGTCTTATCTTTGCGCTTATGAAACAGACAGTTATAGACAAGCGCCTCTTGGAGACCATTCTGAGCGACCAAAAGGTCGAAATAGAGACCCGGCAGGACGAGCAGCTATGCCCCCGTCGGGAAGAGCAAATCATAGACTTGGACAGTCCGCAAGCCCAGGTTGTGATAGGTGTGCGCCGTTGTGGGAAGTCGACGCTGTGCTTCCAGGCTTTGCAGCACCACGGGAAGACCTTTGCCTATGTCGATTTCGACGATGAGCGACTCGCAGGACTACAAGTCGGTCAGTTGAATGACATCCTGGAGGTGCTTTATAAGATACATGGTGACTTCCAGTATGTTTTTCTCGACGAAATACAGAACGTGGAAGGTTGGCCCCTGTTTGTCAACAGACTTCTGCGGACAGGGCTGCATGTGGTGCTTACCGGCAGCAATGCCAAACTGTTGAGCAACGACCTTGCCACGCATTTGACAGGCAGGAGCAGCGAAATACCTCTGTATCCCTTTTCTTTCGGGGAATACTGTGCCGTGAAGAACATAAAATGCCAAGGCTTGTCTACCAAGGCGACAGCCCAGCGCAGAGCCGCCTTCGACGAGTATCTTCAGCAGGGCGGTTTTCCGGAACTCATGCTCGTGAAGAACGAAAGGACCTATATTTCCCATCTGGTGAGTAATGTGTTGCGGAGGGACATCGAACAACGCTACAAGATTGCTTTCACGGCCAACTTCGAGAATATGGCAAACCACCTTCTGAACGTGTCGCCTGTGGTACCCTCGGTCAGAGAACTGGCCAGTACGTTTGGATTCAAGTCGGCCCATACCGTGAGAAACTATATCGACTACCTCAAGCAGGCCTATCTGCTGGTCGGGATAAAGAAATATTCAGCCAAGAGCAAGCTGCGTGTCACCCAGGAAAAGCTTTACGCCGTGGATGTGGCACTGATGAACAACAGGGAGAATGCCTTTGCCGGCGAAAACCTGGGATGGCGACTGGAAACCGTCGTGTTGCTTCATCTGGTGCGCAAGTGTAACTATGAAGGATGGGACGTTTATTACCTGAGGGACAGACAGGGGGAATGCGACTTTGTGGTGTGTGACGGCAACAAGGTGTTGCAGTGTATACAAGTGTCGTATGACATTTCGAACGAGAAGACACGAAAACGGGAGATCAACGGCCTGCTCCTTGCCTCTCGGCAGACGAAGTGCAGGAATCTGCTCCTCTTGACCGACCATGAGTGTTGCGAGGAAACTGTAGATGGTGTGCCCGTCATCGTCAAGCCTGTTCACGAGTGGAGCGATTAAAAGTAAAAAGGTAAAAAAGTAAAAGGGTAAAAAGTAAAAAGGGCAACTAATTTGCCCAAACCCTTGCAGCAATGAAAACTTATCGCTAAATTTGCAGTTACTATGGCAGAAGAAATAAGAAACGACGATATCCGGGACGAGGGCCTGGACAACATGGTGGACCGCATCTACGGTGCGGAGCAGGCTACGCATGGCGACGGTGCGGACGTGGCCGACCTGAAGCGGGTAAACTGGTTTGGCATGGTGTGCTCATTCATCATGCCCCTGCTCGGCTTCGTCATGTTTTACATACGCCGCAACACGCGTTCCAACCCCGAGGTGTACCTCTATGCCGCCATTCTGGGATATATGGTAATGTCGCTCAAGGGCGCGATAGAAATGGTGATGGAGATAGATTGAAAAAACAAGTTGGTAAATCTTCTTCTTGTTTCTTGACTTTCACATGGTATGATGAAAATAGCAATAAGGACGTTACTTGTAACCTTTCTGCTGGTGTGCTTCCCTTTGCACATGCAGGCGGCTGCGGCCAGTGCCGAGATGACGGATTTCTACCAGAACATGTCGCAGCTCTCTAACGACGCCTTGCAGAAAAAGGCTTTGCGCTACATACATGTGGACAAGGACGACAGTGCTTTCGTGTGCTACTCCATTATGGCCAACCGCCTGGAGATGCAGCAGATGACGGACGACGACCTGCTGAAATGCGTGATGGCACTCAACAATCTGGGGTACATGTATTACTTCTGCTATTACGATTACCAGAAGTCGTTCCGTTACCTCACGCTCGCCCTCCAGGCTTCCGAGAAGTACAGTCAGGAGCAGGCACAGGAAGCCATCTATCTCAATTTTGCCCACCTCTATCAGCTCTATTCCGATTATTTCTCCATCAGCGATTACTCCGACAAAATCATATCCTATTACAAGAAAGCCTTCTATGTGGCGAGGAAATTCGGGGATGACCGTGCCATGCTCGTGAGTTTCTACGGACTGCTGCACTATGCCTACTGGGCAGGCAAGACCTCTGTTGTGAAGAAGGAGATGCACCTGATACGGACGACAAGGATTTCCGTCGACTATCCGATGGTAAGGCTCGACCGTGACTTCTGCGATGCTGTCGACAGCATCGAGGCACACAACTATGCTGCTGCCCTGAAAAGTCTGCAGGCTATGATTCGGCACAACAACGCCCGCGATACCCCCGAACGCTACGACATCATGGTAAACCAGTGTATGGCGGATATTTGCATCAAGATGGAGGCTTACCGTCAGGCAGAGACTTGTCTCGACCAGGCAGAGCAGTTGGCCGTGAAGCACCAGTCGAAAGACCTCCTCGTATATGTATATAAAGACTACGTGAATCTGTATGCACGGATGCAGGATGAGGCAAGAAAGGAAACCTACGAAACCAAGTACCTGCGCAGCAAGGACCGGTTGATGAACGAGGGCAAGCTGAAGACGGTGGAGAAGATGCACTTCATGCAGGAGTTGGACAAGGTCAATGTGGAGGTGGTGAACCTGCACCATGAGCGCCAGCGCCAGCACATCGTCTTTCTGGCAGTCCTGGCCGTGGCGTTCGTCCTGATAGTTTCGGTTGTCGTGTTGACCAGAAACTATCGCAAGCTGAAGGCATCCTATGTGCAACTCTACCTTCTCAATGTGGAGATGCTGGAGCAGGAAGACAAGAAACAGCGCCATCTGCAGCAGAAAGGTAAGTCAGGCACCGTTGCCGTAGAAAATGACAAGGAAGGAAAACAACAGCAGGCGACGGCTGCCGACGAATCGCTCAGAAAATTGCAGACCGTCATCGAGGAAGTGCTGAACAACAGCAAGGAGATTTACACGATGGACTTTGACCTGACTCGCCTTGCCGACCTCACCAATGTGAAGTATTGGACACTCTCCAAGGGCATAAAGGAACTGTACGGGAAAAACTTCAATGCCCTGTTGGGCGAATACCGCATCATGGAAGCCTGCAGGCGGCTGAACGACCTGGAACATTACCGCAACTATTCCATCGAAGGGATAGCCCTGAGCGTGGGTTTCAAGTCGAGGCCCAACTTCGTAAACGTCTTTAAGACGGTGGTAGGCATGACTCCTACGGAATACAAAAAGATAGCAATGGACGTAAGGAAATGACAAAAAGTTGTACTCAAATCGAATCTGAGTACAACAGGATAACAAACAAACCCGTTTTTTTCTCTCATAAAGTTGCACCTTTGCACCGCAGTAAAAAATGCGGTGCGGGGACAATATGGCTCTGTTTCCGTTATCGCCAAGTAGAACAAGAGCCTACGATAATTATTTTATGGGAAAGAATTTTACATTGAAAGTTGGAGCGTTCGTACTGGCTTCCCTTTTCTCATGCACAGTCTTTGCTGACGGCATCGTAAAGTTGAAGCAACCGGGCACAGCCACCACCTTTGTAAAGGACGGAAAGAAACTCAGCAAGAAAGCTACCGTCTTGGGTCATGTATTCGGCACACCTGCCAACCGCCCCCTGAAGCAGCGGAGCAAGATGGCTTCGGCTTCCGTGATGGGTGCGTTTGAGGAAGGTTCGCACGAGGAGGAATACTTGATAGACGAAGACTTCTCGCTCATTACCGACGGCACTACCGAGCAGCCCGGCAACAAGATGTTGTGTTACTATTATGATGAGCCGGGCATGTATATGGATGCCAGTCTGACGAAGGACGGGCAGTGGGCAGGCTCCTTTGTCTACCCCGCCGGCGGTGCGGTGGCACTGGTTTCCCCCAACCAGTATACGCCAGCCGACCTGGATACCCCACTGGGCGATTATTCGGGCAGCATCACACTGACGTTCAAGGTAAAGGCCATCAAGAATACCGACATCTTCGTCAACCTGCTCAGGGGAGGCTACGAGGCATGTGAAGACACCAAGAACCTGAAGGGCGAAACAAATGTACTGACATACAGGCTCTACAAGAAGGAAGGATGGAAGAAGATAACCATCAAGATGCGCAATGTGAACGCCGACCCTGACGGTTTTATCCAGTTCCACAGTTATGGTTCCATCCTCCTCGACGACGTGCAGGTTACAACAACTTCCGAGGAATTTATTGCTCCGCCGGCACTCCTGCCCGAGTCAAACATCAAGAACACATCGTTCCAGGCCAACTGGCAACCCACGCGCAAGGCTTTCAACTATGTGGTCAACCTATATAAAAAGCTGTTCACCAGCGAGGGCGACACGCTGATAACGGAAAACTTCGACAATGTGGCCGAGGACGGTTCTAACCTCCCTGCCGGCTGGACGTTTAACCTGCATGCCGACAAGAAGGTGCAGCCTGTGGGTGCAGACGGCACCAATGCCTTGTATCTCTGCAACGGTGACACCATCGAGACGCCTTACACCTTCAGCAAAATCAAGGACATGGCAATGTGGATTCGTTTCTACGACCCTGCTCCCTATGGTTCGGACGACATGAACTATGATGCCTTTGATGCCACTATGCACATCGATGCACAGTCGCTCTCTGGTTGGACAGAGGTGGCATCCGTCAGCTATGGTAAGAAGACGTCGGAAGGCGTGCGTGTTAACCTTACCAACGACCTGGGCAACAGCCAGTTCTATGGCCTCCGTTTCTACTTTACGGGTATTCCGGAGGGTGACTATGCCGTTATCGACAACATCGACTTGACCATGGGACGCCCCGGTAAGTTGGAACCGGCAGAGTTTACGCTCGGAGACGGCTCGCAGGACACCGAAGACCGTACTACGGGCACCAACTACACGTTTGACGGACTCGACCCGGAGGGTGACTACTATTATACGGTCAACGCCCACTATCTCTCACAGTATTCCGATGCCGACCTGCAGCACGTGGTGGCTGTGGCCTCTCCCGCACTGAAGGATGCCAGCAACATCCAGGCCGATTCTTACCAGGCCAACTGGGAGGCAGTAGGCAAGGCCGACAAGTATGAGGTCTACAACTATGGTGTCACTACAGTAACGGAAAAGGGGCAGTTTGTACTCCTGGACGAGGACTTCTCGGGAATAGAGGATGACGAGACCGACCCGTCCAACCCCATTTCGGTAGGCAACACGGAGGAAATGTCGCTCGACGAGTTTACCAAGATGCCGGGCTGGTCGGTAACTACCGGTGCCGCATACGTCAACGGCATGTTCGGTTGTACCGATTCCTATTACAACACTTATGTGCTCTCCACACCGCAGCTCTACTTCGGCAACAACGACAAGTTCCTTATCCACATCAAGGCTTACGGCACTCCGGGCGAGGGACTGGTTATCAATGTAGGCGGCCACCAGTCGGGTGCCTACTTCGAGGCCACAGACGATACCGGCGCATTGGGCATCATCGACAAGACCTTCGAGATGGACTGCAGCGAATATCCTCAGGGACAGCTTCATATCTATACGCTCGAGCACAACTACTTCCTCCTGGACGACGTGAAGATAGCACAGGAACTGAAGGCTGGCGACAAGGTCTATACCTATCTCTCTACCGGCAGTGTCAGCGACAAGAACACCACGAGCTACGTGTTCAGCGGTGTTACGGGTTACGACCAGTATGCTTTTGCCGTCAAGTCGGTGAAGGACAGCGACGGCGATTATGCCGAGTCGACACTCTCCGACTATAAGATGGTCAAGCTCAGCAAGTCGTCTACAGGCATCTCAGAAGCAACAGACCATGCCGCTGCCCGCGAGGTGGCGCGTTACACGGTAGACGGCAAACGTATCGACAAGGCCGTGAAGGGCATCAACATCGTGAAGATGTCTGACGGTAAGATTGTTAAAGTCATGGTGAAATAGGAATGAAGACAAAATGTAGTTTTCTTATATTTGCTGCCGCCTTGTGCGCAGCCTTGGACGCTTCCGCTCAGATAGTAGTGGAGCGTCCGTGCTCTCTTTCTGTTCAGCCTCAGAAGTCGGCCAAGGCTTCTGAGGCTGCTACTGTAGGTTTTACCCATGTCATCGTGCGATGCGCTGACGCCGGGCGACTTGTCGACAGTTTGCGGCAGGACGGCATACAGGCTACGCTCATCACCGACAATGTGGCGACGGTGAGGATGGCCACCCGTCTGCTGTCCCGACTTTATCTCTATCCGGGGGTAGAGAGCGTGCAGTTGCCCCGCACGGCACAACCTTCTATGGTGAAGGCGCGCCAGGCCACGGAGGCCGACCGTGTGCAGAACGGTGATGCGCTCGACACTCCCTACACCGGAAAAGGCGTAGTGATAGGGGTGATAGACCAGGGGTTCGAGTATAAGCACTTGGCGTTTCTGAAGAGCGACCGCAAGACGTCGCGCGTTATCGGACTGTGGAACCGTGCCGGCTATTCGGAGGGTGAAACAGCCGACCCCATAGAGGACAGCAGCAAGATACCCGCCACGGGCGACGGATACGACACCTACGGGCACGCCACCCACGTTACCAACATTGCGGCGGGCAGCAGGATTCCTGAAAACGACTACTGGGGAATGGCTCCTGATGCCGACATCGTGATGATTCCCTCGGAGTTTTCCGATGCCGAGGTGCTGGAAGACATCAAGTTTGTGCAGCGGCTTGCCGAAGAGCGGAAGGCTCCCTGGGTGGTCAATATGAGTTTCGGAACACAGATAGGGGCGCACGATGGCACGAGTGACTTCAGCAAGGCCGTGGACGCCATCCTCACTTCGGGCAACGGGCGCGAGGTGGTGATTGCTGCCGGCAACGAGAACGTCTATACGCAGCACGCCCAGCACACCTTCGCAGAAGACGGCGAAACGGTGCGCCTGCTGGTGTCGAACGGCAGCAGTAACTACGGGTCGGTCATCGACCTCTGAGGACAGGAAACCGACGGCAAGCGCCATCTCACGGTGCGCCCGTTCTTCTACGTCAACGGCAAATTCGACTATAAGACGGACAGCTTCTGGAAGGACTATGAGTGGACCGACCAGATAGCCGACTTCAACAACAAGGAGCACTATTTCCTCCGTATGCGCTCCAACTCGATAGTGGGACAGATGGGGTTTGAAATAACAGGAGAGAAGGGTGTCACCTTCCATGCATGGACCAATTCCGGCTACGGCAACTTTGTGAAGGGACCGGACGATTCGTACATTGCCGGCGACGCCAACTGTTGCGTGGACGATTTCGGGGCGAGCATCAACCATGCGGTGGTGGCTGCTGCCTACGTAACGTCCAACACCTGGACCGACTATAACGGGCGCACACAGACTGACGACCGCGGGGCGGAAGGCGGTATCGCCAACTTCTCCAGCCACGGGCCTTCGCTGTCTGCCCTACAGCCCAACAAGCCGACGGTGGCAGCCCCTGGCTCCTGCATCGTGTCGGCTGTGGCCAAGACCGGACAGTCGTTCGACACGTCGAGTACTTCCATCGCCTCTGTGGTGAAGGTCAATGCCCTGAAGCGTTACTACTACGAGCAGATGTCGGGCACCTCCATGGCGTCGCCTGCCACGGCGGGCATCATCGCCCTCTGGCTGCAGGCCAACCCCGGGTTGAGCTGCAAGCAGATACTCGACATCATCAAGGCCACCTCGACGAAGGATTCCTATACGGGCAGTGAAGAGTGGAATGCCGCTTGGGGCTACGGAAAAATCAATGCTTATGAGGGGCTGAAAGAAGCGCTTCGCCTTGGCGGTGCCACAGGCGTTACGCAGGTGTATGGCTCTGCCACGCCTGTCACCATCCTGCGCAGTAAGGGTGTGTGGAAGGTGCTCTTTGGCAGCAACGAGCGCTTTGCCGCTATAGAGGTGTTTACCCTCGACGGCAAGAAAGTGGCAGACTACCGTTACGAGGACTTGACACCGGGCGACGAGAAAGCCATCAGTTTCGGCGGTCTTTCTACTGGTATTTACGTAGTGAAAGTAACAACGGGCAATAGCCAGCTCACGAGAAAGCTTGTGATTTAATTTTTACCCTTTTTACTTTGTTACC
>CAVKZC010000118.1:0-10162 GCA_963660455.1 Sphaerochaetaceae bacterium
CTATAAACGTTCCTGCTGGTCAGACTGCAACTCAAATGTCAATCAATGCTCCTTCCGGGATGTATTGCGTTTCTCGCATTCAGAACGGAAAAATAAATGATACAAAAAAGGTAATTGTGAAGTAACAACTTTTTCGACCTGTACGGTTGACATCACTGTCATTCCCAGAAAGTTGTCCCCTGCACGCCCTGAAAGGGCAACCTGCACCTAGCCCAGGGCATCGCCCTGGGTTATAATGCAAGGGAGAATGTCGCCCTGCAAGGGCAAAAGCGCTACCACGTGCAAGATGTTTTATAGCGCTTTTGCCTCCCTTTTCATGCCCCAGTGTACGGAAAACAGCCAGAAAAACACAAAATTATTCACCATTTCTTTCCACGTTTCGGAATTTTTCATTATTTTTGCCGTTGCATTCTCTCGCAGGAAGCCCCAAGGGCTGAGCGGGCGGGTGTGACTTTATGGAATGGAGCGTTTGCTTACGCTCATCTGCGACTACTCGTAAACTTCGCAACTTTACCTCTAGTTGGACGTAGATGTGGCAATGGGTGAATGCTCACGGTAGGTGTATTATATATCCTGCTACGAATTGGCATTTGGATGCTAAGGCTTTATGCTTGCGGTATCTTATGTGCTTTACTTGTTCGTATGCGGAATAATTATATACCATGGCGTGGGCTTTCTGCATTGTCCGTCTCTTTCAACTAGGGCAATGCGAAGGCCTTCGAGTGGTGGGATGGGCAAGGAAGAATCCCACGTTTTCCGTTTTGTGCAGGTCTAACTTTAGGAATAACAACTTCTGGCACTTGGGAATTCAGCCGGAGTAAAGGGTAGAACTGGAAGGTACAAGACAAATCGGACTTTCCTACATGCCTGAATAGTGCTACCAACAAAGGAAAACGAAAGGGAACCAATATGGGCAGAATTCTCAAATTTATAGAGGACAAAGGAGACGGGAAGTATCTGTGCTACAAAACAAACAAAATAGCCATCGAGTCTTCCGAAGCCGATATTCTGGACTATGATGACAAACCGGCTTCTGCAAGGAATACGAGCAGCATAGCAGAGAGTGATTTGAAAAGGGTGCATACTGTAAGCATACCGCAGAAGTTCATAGACAGCTCCAGACCTATATTCACGTATTTCCTCGATGGCTCCAGACACGTCTATAAAGTAGACGACATGGCAATAGGAAAGAAAATATTCCCGATTTTGGCTGGCCAGATAATTGTCGGGTGCTGTGAGCGCAAAAACAGAGATTGCTTTAAGCCGTATGGTACTATACAGCCAAAACTTGTGATAGCTATGCCTGACGATTTTGATGTAGACGACGAAGGAGAGGATTTTTGCAGACTCTATTGTGAAGAAATCAATGAGGATTTACAAAAGATGCCTTTTGCAAAAAGCTCAGGAATCGAAGTGAACAAGATTCTCCTTTACAAAACGGACAAACGAGATAAGTTTAACAGCGACAAAGACAACTACAAAAACAGGGGTACTGCCAAGATACAGGCAGAAATGACTGATGAAGAGCAGAGGCTTGTCGCAAAACTTTGCAAAGAGAACCGCCTCGACGACGAGCACTATTTGATTAAAGACGGTTCTCTAGAATACAATCCCAGTTTCTCCAATGCTACGGAAGAGAACATAACTTTGATGCGCGAAAATTACAGGTACGTTGTAGGGGTATCCAAGAGCTTTGACCCAGAATTGCTACCTGACTTTGAAGGGCATCGCCTTTCTCGGACAATAGCAAGTCTTAAGCCTTTCGAGCGAACTAAAGCCTACAGATATATTTCCGATGCAAATGGGGTACAATATGCCGTGTGGTATCTTCGTCTTAGAGCGTCAGATTTTCGGGAAACACATTTCTCTGACATCGTAAAATGTGAAGTTGTCATGGTCAACGAGGAAGAACAAATAGAGACTGACCTTGTAAACCTCATAAGTGCAAACCTGATAAAAGAAGCCTATCCAGTATGTTTCGGAAATGATGTCAGATGGGCGAATCACCTGTACCCGGTCTATCTTACTGAAACATTCTGTAAATCAAAATATTTTAGTAGTAATGTAATCTTAAATCTATTCTAATATATGACAAAAGCAATTGGCAAAGTATCTGCTACAGAGAAATACCCGTCCACCATCGACGAGTTTTACTTCTGGACAGACAAAAAACAAATATTGAGTCCGTTCGACGTAGTAAAGGTTAATCACGAATCTGACTCTATAACCTTTGGTGTAGTAGAAGAAATATACCACATTACAGATGCACCAAGTCACTTTACCAGTTACATATCAAGTGACTTTGGAGATATCCATGAAAATATCGGGAACATGAACCGGTTAGGCATGAACTATGTCAAGGCACGTGTTACAGGCAACACACAAAACATTTACACGCCTGTCCTCAACGGCATGCAGGTCTCCCTTTGCAACCCTGAAGAAATCTGTCAGGCATTGGGACTGACTGAGAAAGATGTTAAGAATCCTCTCGTTTGTGGTTATCTCGAAATGTACCAGGGTGAGGACAAAGTCAAAATAAAGGTAGTACTCGATTCCCATTTCCTGATAGGTCCTGACGGCGCCCACATCAACATCTCCGGCATTTCAGGACTTGCCGCAAAGACTTCATACTCAATGTTTCTTCTTAGAGCGATACAGAACAAATTCAGAACAGAGGGCGGAGAAACGTGTGCCTTTGTATTCTTCAATGTTAAGGGGCGTGACTTGATGGCTATAGATGAGAAAAATGAAGATTTGCAAGAGCGAGACAGAAGCATTTACGCTGATCTTGGCTTATCCGACAAACCATTTGAGAATGTGCGTTATTACTACCCATATGGCAAAAACAATATTGTGCAGTCGTATGCCACCCCAAGCGACATTGACCGACAGAAGAAGGCGAAGAAGGCATTCACATATAAGTTTACTTTTGGCGACAACAAGGACAGGCTGGACCTTTTGCTTGCCAACGAGGATGACAGTACAAATACCCTTGAGGCATGCGTTAACTTCATCCTCAACGGCGAGGGAAAGTTCGGCGGTGTCGAGCAATGGAAAAGCTTGAAGGATACTATAGACGAATATACCAAAGCCGGAAACGTCACTAACAGCAAAGAGATACAAGTCGTAAGTTGGAGAAAGTTCAAGCGTTGTATCAGCAAAGCTATTTCCAATGACGTGTTTGGGAAATCACTTGTCAATGAGGTTGACTTGAATAGCGAAATCCAGAATCACCTACGTGCAAACAACGTTATGGTCATAGACATTGCCAGACTTGACGAAAACACTCAAAGTTTTGTCTTCGGAAGTGTTGCCCGTGCTATATATGACCTCAAACTGGGTGCAGATCGGGACGACATCCCCGACAAGGTAATACTTTTCGTAGACGAGCTGAACAAGTATGCATCCAGTGACGTTCCTAAGAATTCGCCTATATTGAAGCAGTTGCTCGATATAGCCGAGCGGGGTCGCTCGCTAGGAATAATCCTATTCTCAGTAGAACAATTCCGCAGTGCAATCCACGACAGGGTTAAAGGGAACTGCGCAACCCATGCTTATGGCAGGACAAATGCCATAGAGGTGTCTAAGCCCGACTATCGGTACATACCGCAAGTTTACAAGAACATGATGACTCGCCTGTCACCTGGCGAATATATCATATCCAATCCCGCTCTGCGCTCAATGGTAAACATAAAGTTTCCCCGGCCATCTTACAAACAATTCCCTAACGGATAAATACGTATTAAGAAATGGACAATACAACATCTTACACACCAGAAGTCAAGAAGGGTATCATAAAACTCTTGATGTTCAATCTGTATTCCGACGCAAAGACCATCTATCGCGAATACGTGCAGAATGCGCTGGATTCCATCAGCAAGGCTATAGCAGAGAACGTCCTGACGCAAGCAAAGGATGGAGTCGTACGGATTAACATAAACAACCAACAAAAACAGATAGTCATAAAGGACAACGGAACAGGCATCAAACAAGAAAATGCAACACGCACCTTACTGGACATCTCTGCATCGTCAAAAAACGGAATAAATCAAGCAGGGCAGTATGGCATCGGTCGCCTTGTCGGTGGAGGTTACTGTCAAGAATTGACATTCCGCACTACAGCAAAGGGCGAAGCTGTAGGTACAAAGGTACGCTTTGACGTAGACAAAATATGGAAAATGATAGAAGACTCCAAAGAGTATTCTGCATCGGAAGTTCTTGTTTCCTGTACGGAAAGCTCAACGTTTGAGACACAAGAAGAAGACCATTATTTTGAGGTAACACTTAACGGCGTGAAGGAGGAGTCAGCCCCAACCCTGCTGAGCAAGGACGAAGTTATCGAATATCTGAATACTGTTGCCCCTGTCGGTTATACTTCTTCTTTCAACAATACTCTGATTTACGGAAGCACTAGAAACAACCCAACATACCAGGCTTTGCATGAGGGATTGGAGAAAATACAATTGTTCGTTGGTGAAACCCCGATCTTGAAACAATATGGGTCAAGAGTAAAAGGAACTAATGATGAGATAGACCATCTCGAATACTTTAAACTTGAAGACCGAGAATTAGGTGATCTTGGTTGGGGATGGTTCGCTCTTACCAAATATACTGTCAAAATTCCCGAAAGTGACAATCTAGCTTGCATACGCTTAAGGAAACATAATATTCTAATAGGTGACTACAGTCAGCTTTCTGGAACCGCATATTGGCAAGAAGAGCGGGGTAATTCTTATTTTTATGGCGAGTTTTTTGTTACTCACCCTGACATTGTTCCCAATGGTGCACGCGACGGTTTAGCTCCTGGTGTCGCCACTACCGCCCTTAATACCAAACTAAAAGAACATTTTGCATCCTTAACGAAGTTATACAAAAAGGCAAATGAAGCAAAAACAAGTATAGACAAAATCAACAAAGGCGTTGAACGATTGAGAGTAAAAGGTATTAGTGATTACTATGCTAAGGATTTGATAGAGACAAAGGGTATTGCTACGTTTGAAAAGCTTTTGAACAAAGCATCTTTTGCCCCCATCAAAAGGATGCTGGAATTGTACAGACCTGCCTATGAAGAGGCAAAGGCGAATGTAGAACTGGCTAAAAGAGAGTTAACGCCCACTAATGTTACTCCCCAACAGGACGCAGAGAACACAGCAATATGTAGCGAGCCTTCTTCCTATCCCGAGAATCAACCGTCAGCAGAAGAAAATACAACACCAAGCAAAACTGAAACAAAGACAGAGTTGCCTGGTACTAAAAATACAAGCAAAAGGGAACCTGAATCTTCAGCCAAGAACGATAGAATCCAAACTCCACCGGTAACGGATTCAGAAATCTCTAGGATGCCAGCAACAAACATTCTTGCACATAACGACATAATCAGTCCTTTGAAGGAATATCTTGATGACACCGAAATATGGACAATACGCAGAGTGTTCAAAGTGCTTAATACTAATTGCCCAAGAAACGAACATGACCAAAAATTAGTCTCAGAACTAGAACATCTAATAGTAAAAGAATTCTCTAATGGCAAATAAGAAATTGAAGAAAGTCCTTCTTATAGAACCAAATTATTCCAATAAGTATCCACCTGTCGGCTTGATGAAACTTGCCACCTATTACAAAAATTTAGGCGGATGGGATGTTACGTTCTATAAGGGCGACTTGAAGATGTTCGTTATCGAAAGGATAGCAGACCGATGCATTGAGCAATTCAACTATCTGGACCCTACCATAGACTGGTTTCTAAAAAGAGACGAATTTATTGAATACATCAAAACACGAAAAAAGAATGTTGTAGAGCGTTTGGGAATAGAGCGTTCTGACATGGAACTTATTCTGTATGCCAAACTTGACGACTGGAAGAAATACTATTGGCAGGGAACATGGAAAGAACATCCAGAATGGGACCGTGTCGGAGTGACAACTTTGTTTACATTTTATTGGGATATTACTGTCGAAACCATCAACTTTGCCAAATTTCTCGTCAAGAAGAAGAAAGACTTGATGGTGGGTGGCGTATTGGCCTCGATTCAACCCAAAGAGTTGGAGGAAGCAACAGGTATAAAACCATGGGTGGGGATACTGGGGCAACCGGGAGTCCTTGACAAAGGGGATAACCAGATAATAGATAATCTCCCTTTAGACTATTCTATTCTCGACGAAATAGAATACAAGTATCCCATGTCCAATGCATTCTATGGTTACATGACAAGAGGATGTATCCGGCATTGCCCTTTCTGTGCAGTACCCACCCTCGAAGACAAGTATATACCATATATTCCTCTAAAGGATAGGATAGATGCTGTGCGCGAAATGTATGGAGACCAGAAGGACTTGTTGCTAATGGACAACAATGTTCTGGCATCCGAAAACTTGGCAGATATAATAGATGACATCGTTGCTTCCGGCTTTGGCATTGGGGCTAAGTTTGTCCAACCGAACATGCTGGAAATCTCAATACGGAACCTCCGCAATGGGATAAACGACCGTGCCTATATCAGGAAGAGCCAGACATTGATTGCAGAGTTTTACAAGAAACTTAAACCTATTAAAGGTGATGAATCCTACGAAGTCTACAAGATTATATCTCGCTATCATATCAACAAATTGGCCACAACAAAAAAGGAAAACCTTATTGCGGCATACGAAGAGATAAAGGATATCTACAAACGGCACTTTCGACCAGCACCCAAGGCAAGATATGTAGACTTTAACCAAGGTGTTGATGCGAGACTGTTTACGGAAGAAATTGTCAAGCAATTGTCCCGAATAGCCATTCGCCCTCTGCGCATAGCATTTGACGACATCAAGACATTCCCAGCTTATAACAAGGCCATCCGCATGAGTGCAGCAGCAGGATTGAAAGATTTTTCCAACTATCTGCTGTACAATTTTACAGACAAGCCTTTGGACTTGTACCAGCGGTTAAGGATTAACGTAGAATTGTGTGACGAGCTCAATGTCAACATCTATTCATTCCCCATGAAGTATCACCCCATCCGTAAAGGCAAAAATGATGAAGAGGATTTTTCTCACAACAGAGATTATATAGGCAAACATTGGAACCGTAAGTACATTCGAGCAGTACAAGCCATACTGAACAGTACAAAGGGGAAAGTGGGAAAAGGCATGACTTTCTTCCTGGAGGCATTTGGCAAAGATGAGACGGAATATATGGAATTGCTAGAAATGCCCGAAACGTTTATACTTTACAGATTCTTTTTCAAATGGTTAGACGAGAAAGGCTGCATGGGTACCAACCACTGGCGACAATGCTGGAAACAATGCATGTCTACACTTGCCGACGAAGAAAGACAGCTGGTAATAGATATCATTCACAGCAACACTTTTACACAAGAAGAATTGGAGCATGTAAAGTCAGAAGACGCATTGAGATTGTTTGCTTTCTATACAAACTACCGAAAAGAGATTATCACTCCTGGCACGGAACTATATCGTTTGAAACAGGAGTATGACGCAAACCCAACAATGCAATTAAGACGCAAAAAATAACGACATTAAATCTAAAAATATGGAAATCAACCCTGACACTACAATAGATGATCTCTTGTCTACTGGTCATATCTCTAGACGCACCTACAACTGCTTGCAGTATGCTGATTTGACAAAGATGAAGGATGTAGCTCGTTTCGCAACGGATTCTACTAACCTTTTACAGTTAAGGAATTTTGGGAAAAAATCTTATACAGAGATGGTTCCGTTATTGAAAAAATTAAGAAATGAGCAACAAACATCATCAACTCATTCAGCCACTCCAGTAAGACAATTCGAGAGGGAATATGAAAATGTTCGTCTTATCTTAAAAGAAGCATACGAAAATTTGGTTGTTAGCAACGACAAGATTACACAATTATTCAAAGAACGTTACCCATCTGTTGAAGATTTACACGATGTGGTAATGGAGGGGATCAAAAGCATGAAGCAAATCCAAAGTGAGCTTTCCATGTCAGAAAACGTGGAATTCCGCAAGAAGTTTGTTTGCTTTATGGAACAGTCTGTAACCAAGATGTCAGAGACGCAGTGTACAGTCAACGCCACATATTCGGCATATCAAACAAGGTTGGCGCAACTGAAACAAGAATTGGAAGTTTTCAGTTATGCCGAAAAGGTCAGATTCTTCATGAATTCTGACACCTATGATTATTTCACAAAATTATACGACAAGATGCAGTTGCAACTGAATGTTCGCACCCGTAATTTTCTTGCTCATTGTGCTCCACGCTTCGAAGATCTTGTACCATACTTTGATTGCCCGTTAAATGAATATAATCAGATGTGCCCTGGACAACACCCAAGGCGTACTATTACGATTATATTTGATTTCAGCCAACGCTTGAAAGCTAAATTTGACGAATATTGGCAAATGGATAGTAGTGAGGCTCAAATGGAAATTCTGAAAATGAATTATCCGTATCTTAGCAGTAGCGAACGGCGGTTTGTCATGGAATTCGTGAAAGGGAACGGGAACGAACCGCTTTTTTTTCTGCTTTATCACTATATGCGCTTATCAGAAAAACAGAGAGACTATATATATAGTTTGCGATATGGTATCTTTGATGGCAACGAACGTACACTGGACGAGGTGGCTGAAGTGATGCAACTAACGCGCGAAAGGGTACGTCAAATAGTTGCGGGAAAACTGGAGGTAAATGACACGACACTCTTCACAACGAATAACTGGAGCCAATATGAACAGTTGCTTTCGTTGCCATATATAATAGAAGAAACGAAAGAATATCAAGATTTAAAGGATAGTGAGCATCTCTGTTTCTCTTTTAGGGTGTTTGCCTGGCTTGTGACGTTGTTAGGCGAACGAGATTTAGACATACAAGTCAAGCAAAATGACGGAAGTTATAAAACGAAATGTTTTTGCAACCAGTATAAGGTAGAGACCATTGGGGATATTGTTGTAATTTTGAATTGCAAGAAAATGCCATCCCTTAGGTTTGGTGATTCTTTGTCTTGTCTCCAAAGGGAGGCATCCTTGCGAAATGCACGGGATAGGGTATTCAACATAAGTACCATGTTCGACACAATGGATGAAGAGGAGAAGAATTATGCGACAAAATTGATGGCGTATATGGCAAAGAAAACTTTGAGGGTGGAAGTGAACGAAGACCAGCAGGTGACAATACGAAAAAACTATACTGATGTGGGCATTGAATTGTATGACATTCTGGAGGATGAAAGCAAGCCTATGTCTATAGGCGAATTGTTCGAGGCTTTCAAGAAAAAATTCCCCGAACACAAATACACATGCTCAGAACAAATTCGCCCTTCCCTGGCGGGACATCCAAAAATAAAAGCAATCGGAAACACATCGCGCTATGGACTTGCCAACTGGGACAACGTGTTCTATGGAAGCATTCGCGATCTACTAATTCAGCTATTGGAGGAGTCAGAAGAACCTTTACATATAGAGAAACTTTTCGAGGGGGTGCATAGACATTATCAAGCCACCAACTTGCGAAGTTTGGAAACATCTATGATAAATGACGAACAATCGCGCTTCGTTCGGTTTAATGATGGTTACTTTGGTTTGTCTTCCAAGCAGTATAGCGACTCATTTAAAGAATACGATGCCGAAAGGCAACGCTCGACATTCGACGAGAGATTAACCAATTTCTGTAATTTTGTTGATACATACCAAAGATATCCGACATCGAGCAATGGAGAAGAAGAAGCTTCATTGTACCGTTGGTTATACAATGTTCTGAATAATGTTTACACAGTTAGTAACGAGAACAAGACCAGCTTGGCTCAGGCTTTAGCTCAGTACCAACAAGATTGGATTCCACAGAATGCAACAGAGAATGACTTCAAGAACAAGTGTAACGATTACAAGGATTATATTAATGATCATCATTGTCTTCCAACGGTTACTACAGGACCTGAGCTGTATGCATGGATAGTTCGGTCGAAAGCTAACTATAACAGCTATACAGATAACAGAAGGAAATATTTAACTGATCTTTTAAATTACATAAGGTCGCTTGGCTTTTAACATGAACATATAGCGGCATGTCTTATCCCTGTCATTACTCTATTAGTATCTATCATAGGCGCAGAAGTTAGTTGGGAGTAAATCCTCCCTACAACCACGCGCCTACGGCATAGAGTGGCTTGTTCTCCATCCAGCCCT
>CAVKZC010000119.1:0-10127 GCA_963660455.1 Sphaerochaetaceae bacterium
ACTTATGACAAAACTCCAGCAAGAAAGGTGTTGTCCCTTAACTTCACAGCTCTCGTAGAGAGCGATAACTTCCCTTAACTCCCCTTAAATTCCCAACTTTCGAAACATCCGAAAGTTGAGCATGTTATTCCTTAATCATCTCTAACTTCCCATATTTCATGAAGCCAAAAAAACCCTGCCTTCGGAACTTCCGAAAGCAGGGGCGGTAACCTTCAATGGGATCTGTTAGTCATAGTATTCATGGTATGGGTGCAAAGGTACACCTTTTCCATATGTTATGCAAACGGCTAACCGCCCTTTTGTGCCTAAACGTACGCAGACAGTGCATGAATGGCAGAATGTCGTGCCTGTATGGGAGTATAAAATAAGGGCAGAGGGTACTCTCGGGGGCAAAGAAGAGCAGAGGCATTTGGAAATGTCGCAAAAAAAGCGTAACTTCGCAGTCGTAACAAGGCGAAACCTAAGACGTATGAAAAAACACACTGTATGCACAGTTCCCATATATATGCTGCTGCTCACCCTGCTGTTCATGGCGGTGGCGTGCGGCAGAAAGGCAGGTAGTGGCATGCCTGAGGCCCAGCGGCAGTTGCTGGCCAGTATAGAGGACTCCATAGGCTCCCGCTCGCCCCATGCCCGCGGCATGATAGAGCGTGCAGTGGCTGAAGCCCGCGACAGTATGAGCCGTTACGAGTGCAGTGTGCGCATGGGGCGGCTGTTCTGCATCTCCGCTACGCCCGACTCCATGATGCCTTACGTCCGCCAGGCCATAGTCTTTGCCCGTCGGCAACCCGCCTCGTCCAGACGCAACGTGCTTATGGCCTATGCCTACAACTGTCTCGGCGTGCATTACCACAACTTCCACCAGTCGCCCGACACGGTGATAAACTGTTACCGCATGGCCGACTCGCTCCTCGCTGCCTCCGACATGCAGGAGCAACGCCCCATGGTGTGTGCCAACCTGGGCGATGCCTATATGTTCGGCAGTAGACTGGTGGAGGCGGCAGGATGGTACAGGCGCGCCCTCTTCCTGGCCGACTCGCTCCACCTGCCCCAGAGCGACAATGCCACCCTCTACATGGGACTTGCCACCATCTACCAGCAGCTCAACGACTACCGCTCCTCACTCCAGTACTTCCAGTTGGCTGAATGCCATTTCGACACCATGTCCGTGCCGATGAAGGCATACTTCCTCAACAACTTCGGCAACTACTATTATTATATGCACGACTACCGGGCGGCACTCGGCAAGTTCCTCGCCCTGCAGCGACTCTTGGAGGAGAAGCACATGGAGCGCAACTTCGACATGTACCTCTGCCGGTTGAACATGGCCGACCTCTACCTCAACCTCGACTCGCTCGGCCTCTCCGCGCGCTGTCTCGACGAGGTGGAACCCTTCATGCGGTGCAACGGCGACATGGCGTGTGTCTACTACTGCAACACCATACGCATAGGACTGGCCGTGAAGCATGGCGACATGACACGGGTGAGGAGAATCATCGAGGGCGAGCCGGAGGCATACAGTAAGGCGGTGCCCTTCAACATGCGGCAAGTGCGCAACACCTATCTGCAGCGTTACTACGAAGCCGTGGGCGACTACCGCCGGGCACTCTACACCCTCAGGGAAGACATGGCAGAGAACGACTCGCTGGAGCACAACCGTACCAACATGCGAGCCTCCGAAGTCATGGAACGCTTTGCGCAGGATACCCTCAAGCTGCATCACAGCCTCGCCATCGAGCAGAAGAATGCTGACATACAGCATGCCCACGCCATGACGATGGCTGCCGTGGCGCTGGTGCTCGCTGTGGCGCTGGTGTTCGCCCTCTACTGGGTAAGGGTGCGCCGCCGCAACATGCAGACACGCATGCGCATCATGCAGCTGCGCCTGAGCAGTGCACGCAACCGCATCTCGCCCCACTTCGTCTTCAACGTGCTCAACAACAAACTCGTCAATGCCGACAGCAAGGAGGCCAACGAACTGCTGGAGTTGACCAAACTCATTAGGGCCAACCTCGACATGTCGTGTAAGGAGACCGTCACGCTGGCGGAAGAGTTGGACTTCGTACACCGTTATGTGGAGGTGGAACGCCATCTTGTGGACGGCGACCTCGACTTCCGTGTGGAGGTAGAGGACGGGGTGGATTGTAGTCGGGTGAGCGTGCCCTCCATGTTTGTGCAGATACTTGTGGAGAATGCCTTCGTGCACGGTTTGCGCGGATGGGAAGGTCTCAAGCGCCTCTGTATACAGGTGCAGCGCAGGGACAAAGGCATCCTCGTTACCGTGACCGACAACGGTCCGGGCTTCGACATACGCAGTGTGGGACAGAAGAAGCGCACCGGCCTGAACATCATCAGTCAGACCATCTCCGCTGTCAACGAGCGCAGCAAAGACAAGATGAAGTTCCACATGCGCAACATCACAGGTGCCGACGGCAAGAACGCGGGATGCGAAGCAAGTATATATCTGCCGGCGGGCCAGCTCCGTTTCCTTCTTCACTCTTCACTTAGCCAATGACAACAATAATAATAGATGACAACAAAGAGGCGGCGCGCGACCTTGCCGACCGCCTCGCAGCATACGGACAGGTAGAACTGGCCGGTGTGGCATACAACGGTTTCGACGGACTGACACTCGTCAGTCAGGTGCAGCCCGATGTCGTGTTCCTCGATGTACAGTTGCCTGACATCTCGGGACTCGACTTCCTCGACCGCATGGATGTGTTCACCCGTGGCAACAGTCGCGTGGTGATGTACACGGCATACGACGAGTTTGTGTTGCCCGCCTTCCGCCGGAAAGCCTTCGACGTGCTGCTCAAGCCCGTAGTGCCCGAAGAGATGGAGACCGTGATGGCGCGCCTCCTGGCAGAAGAACAAGAGAAACCCGTGGAGAAGATGGCGGCAGCCATGCAGAAGGACGGCGACAAGTTCCTGCTCTATACCAACACCGTCGACTTCCGTCTCGTCAACAAGCGCGATGTGTGCCTCTTCCAGTACAACCACGAACTGAGGTGCTGGGAGGCGGTCGTGGCAGGAAGCAAGCAACCTGTGCGCCTGAAGCGTATGCTCAAGGGCGATGCTATCCTCGCCCTCGACAGCCAGTTTGTGCAGGTGAGCCAGCGCTTCATCATCAACATGGACTACCTCATAGAGGTGGTGGACAACGTGTGCCATTTCTATCCTCCCTTCGATGCCATAGACAACGTCAAGGTGGGGCGCTTCTTCAGGCGCAAACTCATCGAGCGTTTCAGTAGTCTGTAGCCCTCTTTGGGGCTTCCTCCATGACATTTTTACAGCCATCATGCCAAAAAGTTGACGCAATGCTGCCCAGTTGCCGATAAAATTGTTAACTTTGCAACCGCAAACTTTAACAACCAATAATAGAATAGAATGTCTAACTTGAGATTTGAGGTCGTGGCTGAGGCCTTCAGGAAACGACCGGTGGACGTGCCGACACCCAAGGTGCGCCCGTCGGAGTATTTTGCCAAGTATGTGTTCAACCGCCAGAAGATGTACAAGTACCTTCCGTCGGATGTGTATGAGAAACTGGTGGACGTGATAGACAACGGTGCCCGTCTGGACCGTTCCATCGCCGACTCGGTGGCTGCAGGCATGAAGCTCTGGGCCGAGGAGAACGGCGTTACCCACTACACCCACTGGTTCCAGCCCCTCACCGAGGGTACGGCGGAGAAGCACGATGCCTTCGTGGAGCACGACGGCAAGGGCGGTATGATAGAGGAATTCTCGGGCAAGCTCCTCGTGCAGCAGGAACCTGATGCCAGCTCCTTCCCCAACGGCGGTATACGCAACACCTTCGAGGCGCGCGGCTACTCGGCATGGGACCCCACATCGCCCGTGTTCATCATAGACGACACGCTCTGCATCCCCACCATTTTTATTTCTTATACGGGTGAAGCCTTGGACTACAAGGCTCCGCTGCTCCGCTCGCTGCATACGCTGAGCGAGGCAGCCACCGACGTGTGCCGTTACTTCTATCCGCAGGTAAAGAAGGTGCAGACCAACCTGGGATGGGAGCAGGAGTATTTCCTCGTGGACGAGAGCCTCTACTCGGCACGCCCCGACCTGATGCTCACCGGACGTACTCTCATGGGGCACGACTCTGCCAAGAACCAGCAGATGGACGACCACTACTTCGGCACCATCCCCGAGCGTGTACAGGCGTTCATGAAAGACCTTGAGATACAGGCACTCGAACTGGGCATTCCCTGCAAGACACGCCACAACGAGGTGGCACCCAACCAGTTTGAGTTGGCTCCCATCTACGAGGAGTGCAACCTTGCCGTAGACCACAACATGCTCCTCATGAGTCTCATGAAGCGCGTGGCGCACAAGCACGGTTTCCGCGTGCTCTTGCACGAAAAGCCCTTTGCCGGCATCAACGGTTCGGGCAAACACAACAACTGGAGTCTCACCACCGACTCGGGCATCCTGCTTCATGCTGCAGGAAAGACACCTATGGAGAACCTCCGCTTCGTCGTCTTTATCGTGGAGACGCTCATGGGCGTATGGCGCCACAACGGACTCTTGAAGGCGAGCATCATGAGTGCCACCAATGCCCACCGCCTCGGTGCCAACGAGGCTCCTCCCGCCATCATCTCATCCTTCCTCGGCAAGCAGCTCTCCGACCTGCTCGACCACATAGAGAAGGCTGACAAGGAACAGCTCTTCGATGTGGCTGGGAAGAAGGGGTTGGAGATGGACATCCCCGAGATTCCTACCCTCATGATAGACAATACCGACCGCAACCGCACGTCGCCCTTTGCCTTTACGGGCAACCGCTTCGAGTTCCGTGCCGTGGGCAGTGAGGCCAACTGCGCTTCTGCGCTCATCGTGCTCAATGCTGCCGTGGCTGAAGCGCTGCAGGACTTCAAGGCGCGTGTCGACAACCTGATAGAAAAGGGCGAGGACCAGACATCCGCTATTATAGATGTTGTACGCGAGGACATCAAGACCTGCAAACCCATCCGCTTTGATGGCAACGGATACTCGGACGAGTGGAAGGAAGAGGCCCAGAAGCGTGGACTCGACTGCGAGTCGTCGTGCCCCGTCGTCTTCGACCGTTATCTCGACAAGGAGAGCATCGACATGTTCGCCAATACCAACGTCATGTCGGAGAGCGAGTTGAAGGCCCGCAACGAGGTGAAGTGGGAGACCTACACCAAGAAGATACAGATAGAGGCGCGTGTCATGGGCGATCTGTCGCTCAACCACATCATACCTGTCGCCACCCACTACCAGAGTCGTCTGGCCAAGAACGTGGAAGGCATGGTGAATATCTTCGGCGGCGAGGAGGGCAAGCAACTCACTGCCCGCAACGTGAAGATTATCCGCGAGATAGCCGAGCGCACCGAGACCATAGAGCGTGGCGTGGAACAGCTTGTCAATGCACGCAAGGTGGCGAACAAGATAGAGAGCGAGCGCGAGAAGGCTGTAGCCTACCACGACACCGTGGCTCCCATCATGGAAGACATACGCTACCAGATAGACAAGCTCGAACTCCTTGTGGCCGACGAACTGTGGACACTGCCCAAGTACCGCGAACTGCTCTTTATCCGATAGTGCAATAGAAACCTTAAGTGTTAGACCAATAATAACTTGGTACATTTCTCCTGCACGCCCTGAAAGGGCAGAAGCGCCTAGCCCAGGGTATCACCCTGGGCTATGAGCAGGTTGCCCTTTCAGGGCGCACTAAGTAAAAAGCTTAATCGTACCAAGTCATTTTATCGTTGTTTAATGCCTTTCATGCCGATATATTCAACAATACCGAAGAAAAACGCAATATTTATTCTTTCGTGTGATTACAACATGAATACACATGCGTCATATTAGTACCGATAACTGAAAACTGCCTTTATCATCCATAGCTTATAAACTGGGGTTGTGCCCCCGCGAGGGAACGAATATCATTCCCCCTTTTTGCCATTTAACTAACCAAAACAACAACAATGAGACAAACAATGAGAAACTTATGGGCGGCCATGGCTATGGTGGCGATGGGCGTGCCCGCAGGTGCGACGATAGACGGGAGTCTCGACCCGCCGTCTGTCGTGGAGCAGTGGAGCAATGCTTCCACCTACGCAAAGGTGATAGACATCAACTTCAGTGATGCCACGTGGCCCGACACTTGGAAGGGCGAGACGGGCAAGGACTGTCCGGAGATGGCCGACGGCGGGTATGTCAATACGGTGCAGTATGTGCCCGTGAACGGCAGCAGTGAGGTGACTTACCCCGTGCTGTTCCACAACTGCACGTTCGCCAACAAGAAGTCGTACAACGGCTATGCCGGTGCTACGGCAGCCTTCTCGCGCCAGTATTATGTGGGCGAGAAAGCCGCGGGCAACAGTCCCTATGTCAACAACTGGACCGCGACGGGCCATACCCACTATCTGGAGGACAACATAAAGTACGACGGTTCGGGTCTGCCCGTCTACGGCGAGGCCGGCTTCGTGCAGATGTGCCGCGATGCAGCTATCATCAAGTCTGGACAGCAGATATCCCAGCACGGATGGGTGGAGATAGACCACATACCCTACGTGGAACGTGTGCAGTGGTCGTGGTCTTCCACCTCGTGGGGGCGCGGCATCAAGTGCGACTACAAGGTGGGCGACGGCGACTGGCAGCCCCTGGTATGGATGGGCTCCAACAAGCACAAGGCAGGCTATACCTCCTTCAGCGACCAGGGCTACTTCATGGAGAACATCATCGATGCCAAGGACGTGTCCATACGCTGGCGCATCTGGGACGGTGACAATGCAGCCACCAAGGTACAGGTGGATGCCAACGGTTCGTCGGTGTTCGGCACGGCAGTAAACCCCTATGCTCAGCAGCAGGCCACCCGTCTGCATAAGGTGCAGATATTCGGCAGCGAGATAACCGCCGAGCAGGCACAGTATGCCAAGGACAACCCTGTGAGCGATGTAGGCGAACTGTCCGACCTTGGCGATGGCGACGATAGCGACAAGGTGGCTCCCGATGCTGAGGCTCCCGTCACCATCGCCACTGTGGCGCAGGACGGCACGGCCGACTATACCAAGATACAGGATGCCATCAATGCTGTGCCCGAGGGCAGCCGCGGACTCATCTATATCCGCCCCGGAGTGTACGACGAGAACCTCTATGCCGGCACCAAGGACAGCAAGAACAAGTTTATCAGTCTGATAGGTGAGGACAAGTCTACAACCATCCTCACCTCGTCGGTGGACCGTGGCAGCAACCACCCCTCCAACCAGTACTACGACTGTGCCGCCCTCAACGTGTACAGCAGCCGCTTCTATGCCGAGAACCTCACCATCCGCAACACCAGCGGCAACGTGGGACAGGCTGAGGCCCTCTACACCAACGGCGATGCGCACATCTTCAACAACTGCTTGCTCTCCGGCTATCAGGACACCTACAAGGCCAATGTCGGGGCACGCGGCTATTTCACCAACTGCACGATAGAGGGTGCAACCGACTTTATCTACGACGGTGGCTTGGAGTGGTTTGACAACTGCGAGATACGCTGCGTCAAGGGTGGCGGCTACATTGCTGCCCCTGCCGAGAGCGGCATGCCCATGACCAAGGTGATATACCCCTCGCTGAGTCAGGACAAGTTCTATCCCGGTCTCTTCTTCCGCGGCTGCAACGTGACGGCAGAAGACGGCGTGGCAGACGGTTCCTACTATCTGGGCCGCAACTGGAAGGAGACCAGCGGTGCCATGTTCCTACAGTGCCGCCTGGGCAGTCACATCAAGACAGAGGGATGGGCAAAGATGGCCGACAACGAGGCCAATACCTCCCTCTACGAATACCAGAGCAAGAACAGTGACGGCACCCTCGCCGACGTGTCGGGCCGTGTCTCCTTCTCCCACCAGGCCACAGCCGCCGAGGTAGAGGCATACATGACACCCGAGTTCCTCTTCGGCAAGGCATCCGACATCCCCTTCGACTATACCGCCATACTCCGCGGAGCCGTAGCCCCCATGAACTTCGTGGTGGCTCCCACCGAACTGTCGTGGGAGAGCGACGACAACGCTGCCGGCTACATCGTGCGCAAGAACGGCGAGTTCTATAAGTTCATTACCGACCCCGTCCTGGCCAAGGACGCTGACGACGAGTCCACCTATACCGTAGCCTCCGTGTCGCGCCACGGTGTGGTGTCGGCCTTCGTTACCCCCTCCGAGGCTGCACGCATGAAGGCATTCCCCACCGCCGAAGGCTTCGGCAAGTATGCCACGGGCGGCCGCGGCGGCAAGGTCGTCACCGTCACCTCGCTTGCCGACAGCGGTAAGGGCACCCTTCGATGGGCGTTCGAACAGTATCCTAACGAGCCTCTGACCATCGTCTTTGCCGTGAGCGGCGAGATAAAGTTGCAGGACCCCCTCAACGTGAAGCGCGCCGACTGGACGCTGGCTGGACAGACAGCACCCGGCGACGGCATCGTCATCACCCACAACAAGGTGAACCTCGGCTTCTCGCAGAACTTCATCGTGCGTAACATCCGTTTTCGTGTGGGACAGAAGACCACAGCCGGCGAGGTGCTGATGGAGAATGCACTGGGTGCGGAGAACTGCTCCAACTACATCTTCGACCACTGCGTCTTCGGATGGTCGGTGGAGGAGAACATCAACACAGCCGACAGCCACTTCCTCACTGTGCAGAACAGCATCGTACACGAGGGTCTGTACAACGCCGGCCACTCCAAGGGTTCGCGCGGCTACGGCACGCAGTGGGGCGGTTCGCCGGCAACCTACTGCTACAACCTCCTGGCCAACAACAACTCGCGCAGTCCGCGCTTCAACGGTGCACGCGGCGAGGACTATGTGGTGTTCATGGAGTATATCAACAACGTGAACTACAACTTCGGTGGAACGGGCGGATGCTACGGTGGCGAGAACACCGCTGCCATTACCAGCTACAACGGGCTGAACTCTGCCCACGAGTGCAACTTCATCGGCAACTACTACAAGCCGGGAGCCGCATCCAAGACCTCGGGCATCAAGTTTGTCAACTCCAGCTATGCTCGTGACGGAGCCACCTCCTGGGCACCAGCCCAGTGGTATGTGGCAGACAACAAGATAGAGGGCGACGCCACTTCTACTGCCGACAACTGGAAGGCCATGACAGCCGAGACCTATTCGCTCGACCAGATTAAGGCCGCAGAGCGCATCGTGCCCGAGCATGCCTACTACAAGTATTCCGCTTCGGGGGCAGTGGGAGCCTACGATCCCAACCACTATATGATATACGACTGCCTTACCGCCGACGAGGCTTATGCCAACGTGGTGGCACATGCCGGAACGGTGAACCGTGACAAGATAGAGCAGCGCATCATCAGCGACCTGCAGAGCGGTACCTCTACCTATGGCGGAGCCACCATGGGTACGAAGAGCGGCATCATCGACACCGAGAACGATGCCGAGGGCTTCATAGCCTATGCCACCGACTACACCGTGCCCACCGATACCGATGGCGACGGCATGCCCGACGAGTGGGAGAGCAAGCACGGACTGGACCCCAACGTGGCCGACCAGAACAAGGTGAACGCCGACGGGTATACCGCTCTGGAGGTGTACCTCAACAGTTTGATGGGCGAGCAGATGGCCGACGACAGTTTCGTTACCGGCATCCGTACCGCCCCTGTGACTGCAGCCTCGACGATGTGGTACGACCGTAGCCAGGGTCTGCTGCATGTAGGCAGTCAGACTGTGGGTGCTGTGCTGAAGGTATTCGGCATGGACGGCAGTCAGATGGCAGTGAAGCAGGTGACAGGCGATACCGTCACCCTGCGCGACGTGAAGGCCGACGTGCTGTTGCTCAAGTTGGAGGGCAACAACATCGCACCGCGCGTGCTGAAGGTAGTGAAATGATAGAGTCCCCCTAATAAGAGAAGCACCGGTACTTTTACCCAAAGGTACCGGTGCTTTTGCGATTAAAAATATCGGGCTTGGAACCGAAAGGGTTAGCCCTTTTGCCCAAAAGTGTTAGCCCTTTTGCCCAAAAGGGCTAACCCTCCCCGAAAAAGCGAGGTTCGAACCTTGCCCGAAATCCTCCGAGCTGAACGGTTGTCCTTTTGCTAAGTGCAGGGGCAACTTTATGGAATGACAGTTGATGCTTCAATCGTACAGGCT
>CAVKZC010000120.1:0-10106 GCA_963660455.1 Sphaerochaetaceae bacterium
TTTCAGGGCGACATTCTTCCTCGCATCACAACCCAGGGTGATACCCTGGGCTAAGTGCTTCTGCCCTTTCAGGGCGTGCAGGGGATATGTACCAACTCTTTTTTTACTCTTACTATCTGACAATCTTGTAACTTCTCTTTCCCTGTCGCATAATGTACACGCCGTGGGTGGGCTGGGAGGCCGACACCTTGCGGCCGTTGAGGTCGTAGTAGTCGGTATGCTCGTCAACCGCCTGTGCGTCTTCGACACTGTGGATGCCCGATGTACTGCCCGTCACTACCACGAGTTGCTCAGAAGGATAGGACAGTTCTGCGCCCTGCTTGCCGCGTACTACGAGCGCATAACTAGCACCCTTCTCCAGTCCGCTGAACGTATAGGAAGTCTTGCCCTGCGTAGAAACGGCCTCGTAGCCGTCTACAGGCTGCAGAAGGAGCTGGTGGCAACCTGCATACACATCGTCGATGAAGAAGGCTCCCGACTCCTTGGTCTCCACACGCAGGCGCACGGCATCAGCCTCATCGAAGGAGTAGCTGAGGTTTTCGCCGTTCGTAAAGGCAGCACCATTGTAATGAGCCACGCTGCTCCATTCGCCGTCGCGAAGCACCTCCATCGCTAACGTGCCCTCTGTGGAAGCAGAGGTGCGGAGATAGAAACTGAGCGACGTGATGCGCTGACCGGGATAAGCCACAGTGAGGGTTTGGCCTACCTTGTTCAAGCGAATAGACGGGGCAGCCTCGCCGTAGTAGCTGTTGTTCACGGTGCCGTCGGTGCTCCATGTGGCAGGCATGCTGCCCAGACCACCGGTGAAGTCACAACCTTTCTGCTGCTCCTCCGTGTCGTATACCTGTTTGTAGAGCGTCACTTCATAGTCGTCGGCACGCTCCAGTGCTGTCCACGATGCTGAGAAGTTGTCCTCTCCTACCCCGTCGGCCTTCAGTCCGGTGACGTAGTATTTGCTGAAAGGCACTGCCGTTGTCTTCACCGTCTGCGTAAACTCGTTCGACGAATAAGAACCGCGCTGCACCATGAGCGAGAACTCGTACTCCGTCTCGGGCTTGAGACCTGTTACCTGCACTTCTGCAGGGTCGGTGTAGGTCTTGCCTGTATAGGCAGAGAGCGGTTGCTTGCTTCCGTCCTTCACCTCTTTTATATTAAGCACATACTCCTTGGCCACGGGAACAGCCTCCCACGAGATAGTGACACTGCTGTCTGCCACCTCCTTGAAGTCTATCTGCGGCGTTTGGAGCTTGAGGTCCATACCGCCCTGAATCACGTTGATGATGCCGTCCTTCTCCTCGATGTCGTCGAGTTCCAACACATTCTCGTCAGCCCACGACGTGAGTTGCCAGCGCGTCACGTTCGACGTACCGGGGAAGGGGTCGCCCGCCCTTGTCGCCTCCGTGCGCTTGTTGTCGGCCTCCACGATGTCCACACGCTGGTGCGACCCCGTGATGTTCACCTCGTCGTTGGTCCAGGCATCCTTGTCGTAGTCGATGTGCCACAACAGCATGCCGTGGCCAGGCAGGTAAGTGTCCCATCCCTTCTGCTGACGGTTTTCGAGCACGAAGAACTCGTTGCCCTTCGTTCCGTCCACCGACACGCGGAAAGCCTTGTTGCTGTCCTTGAGGTCGGGCAGCACCCCGAGAATGTCTGTGTCCGAAGGGAAATTCACAAGGTCGGTCCAGCCCAGACAGGCGCGCTCATAGGCCGAGAAGGCTGGCGGCGTGTTGCCGTTGTTGTTGTAGGAACCTGTCGCCATGGTGTCAAACTTGCCCGGGTCGAAGGTGGCTGTGCCGTAGCCCACATCGTAGTGGTCGGCAAGTCCCAAGACGTGCCCGAACTCATGCACGAAGGTACCGATGCCTGTCGATTGGGGCGTGGTGACCGTACCGTTTATCTCGTTGCTGCACGAGTAGTTGCCTATGTTCACATTGTCGAGCGTGAGCGTGGTACCGGCCAGTCCTGCCTGCGTTGCCATCTCCTGGTAAGTGCTGGCGTGTGGCCAGATGGTGCGCGACTCGCCCGAGTCGGCTGCTCCATAGCCTGCATAGTAGAAGTAGATGTTGTCCACCTCGCCGTCTCCGTCGTTATCGTAGTCGGCAAAGTTGACCTGCGGGTCGGCAAGGGTGCATGCCTCGCGCACAAACTCTTCCAGACGTGCCGGGTTGTCGCCCGAACCGAGGTTGGTGCCGTAGTAGTAGCAGTTCTGGGGCAGGGTGACAGGCCCCACGATGTCGAAGGTGGGCCGGAAGACTCCTGCCGAGTTCTCGACGTAGAAGTCGCGCACACTGCCGTTGGCTCCGTTGGAGTAAGTGAAGCCCTCTTTGTTGAACATGGCGTTGTAGAACTGCTGCGCGTCACTGCCCGTGGTAGAAAACTTGGTGTCGGCAAACTGCACGAGGATGACCAGCGTGTGTACCTGTCCCTTTACGGGATAGGTGGTGAGGCGATGGTTCTGCACGTCACTGGCGGCAGACTTCTGCGGCGCATTGCTGCGGCGCACACGGGCAGCCTGCACGAGACGGCTCTGGCGGTTCTGGCGGCACACGTCCAGGATGGATTCTGCCTGCTGCGCCTGCAGGAAAGCCTTAGCCTCTGCCGTGCGCTGCGAAGCCTCCGCAGCCTTGATGCCGCTTGCCACAAGCGCACCGTTCTGGAGTTTGGCATACTCGTAGTTGCCCGAGGCTGCATTGAAGAACAGCGGCTTGCCGTCGGTGGTCACTGTATAGTGGCCGTGCTCGTCGCCACGCTGCACGATGGTGAGCACCGTGCCGTCGGCCTGCTTCACCTTGAGAGGGTACGGATAAGCCGGAATCGCCTTGGCGACCTGCACGGAGCAGGCTGCCAAGGCGATGATCATACTTGTTGTTCCTAATAGATGTTTCATGCAAAGTACTTTTACTTCACCACAAACTTGAGGGTAGCCTTATGGCCTGCCTTGTCAGTTGCCTTGGCTACGTATACGCCGCCGGCGAGTGACGAGGTAGAGAAGGCTGCACCGTCGGTCTTGCCCACGAGCTGACCGCTGATGCTGTAGACGAGGATGTTGTCGGCACCGTCGGCCTTCACCTCACCAGCCTCTGCCTTGATGGCGAAGGCATCAGCTGCGAGAGCCTCGTCGATGGCGTTCACATAGTCCTTCAGTACAGTAACGGTAATCTGGGTTGAGAGTTCGCCGTAAGACACTGTAACCATGGAGAGACCCTGCTTCTGGCCCTTGATGGTCAGTGTGATGGTGTTGTCGTCTGCCTCGCCCATCTCTACAGTGGCGTTGCTGTTGCTGGCAGTAACGTCGAGGTCGGAAGCCAGGTCGATATTGTCCACACCGTACACGCTCACCGTCACGACGGCGTTACCCTCGTCGGTAGTACCCACTGTCACGTCGTCGCTGCTCACGTAGAGAGCCTTGGCGATGTTGTTGAAGTAGAGCGTAGGCAGACTGCCGCCCTGTGCCTTCCAAGGTGCTGCCTTGGTTGTGCCGTAGGCGTAACCCAGCGACTCGAAGAAGGTCTTGTCCATCTCCTTGGCTGCCTTGTAGGCTCCGTCTACACCGGCAGCGTCGGTATTGCCGGCATCGGTAGTGGCGTAGTTGCCATTGAGGCGAGCCTCCGTCCGGGGAGTCTCACCCGCTTCATAGGTCTCGTCGGCAATGGTCTTGCCCACAATGAGGTGTGTGGTGGCAGGATTGCTTACCTCTACGGTGCCGGCAACGAAAGCCTTCAGTGTACCGTCGAACACGCAGTTGTTAATTACCGTATAGGAATCAGATGCCGACCAGTCCGGATCCAGACCGCCTACGATACCGCCTGCTGCATAACCACCCCATGATGTCGCGTTGGTTGCCACGATGTCTGCGTGGCTAATACACTTATTGATGCTGTTGGCGTAAGAGTAACCCATGATACCGCCCACGTTGTTCTCGGCTTTGAGCGTACCGCGTGCCTCGCAGTTGATTACCGTGCAACCGTCCTGTACAGAACCAGCCTCACCCACGATACCACCGAGGCTTGAACTTGCTACAGCATTGACGTTGGCATAGGAAGCGGTCACTGTGCTACCTGTGCGCTGCTTGCCCACAATACCGCCGACAAGAGAGGCATTGGGTGCATCGATGTTGCCCTGGAAGGAAGAGTTAGCAATTATACTGTTCAGACTCTGGCATCCTACCAGACCGCCGATGTTGGCGTCTGCTGTGCCCGAGATGGTTGCGTCGTAGACGAAGACACTGTCCACGTTTGCGTCTGTACCGTTGCCCGTGTAGTCATAAGAAGACTCACCTGCCAGGATACCGGCATACTGGTTGCCGCTGGTCAACTGGATGTTTGGCTTCACGAACACGAGGTTCTTGGCAATACCGAGGTTGTCGAGCGTGCCAAAGAGACCGGCGTGTGAGTCGGTAGTCTTGATGCCGAGGTTGTAGATGGTATAGCCGTCACCGTCGAGTACACCCGTAAAGTTGCTCACCGGTGTCCAGTAAGAGGCGCTCTTGCTCATGTCGAGGTCGTTCACAATCTTGTAAGCCTTGTCCGGACCCTGTGCCACCTGCTGCAGGTCGCCCACCGTAGCGATGAGGTAAGGATTCTCCTTCGAACCGTCACCGCCCTCTTCAAACTTGCTGAAGGGCAGGTCGTAGAAGTTCACCTCATACTTGCTTGTGGTGTCGTTCTTGAAACATACCATCATCTCCATCTTGCCGTTCTCATTCATCAGGGGCAGAGAGGCGGTAGTAAATGTAAGACTGTCAGTTCCGCGCCAAGACTTGAGCACGGTGCCGTCGGTCTTGGCTACCTCCAGCACGTTGTCCACCTTGTTGCTGCCGTCGGTGCGTTTCTTCTTGGCGATGTAGACATACTCCATGTCATCATCGGTATTGAAGAGGTAAGGGTTGAGCGACGTGCTGTTGATGAGCGGAGTGAAATACTCTGCACTGGCGCCGAGGTTCAGTCGGTCGATGTGGTCGATGGTGCGGTCGGGGTTCACCCATGCGATAGGTGCCAGCACATTGCTGTCTTCGTCGGACTCGGCAGAAGAGAGTGCGATGACATACTGATAGCCGAAGCTATTGGTTGTAGTAGCGTAGCGGTCGAAGTTGCTGGAGATGGCGTTGCCCTCTATGCTCTGCGACAGATAGGTCACCGGCTCACACGAAGGCACGTCCACGAGCTGTATCTGCTCTGCGGCGTTGTCGCCTGTGCCGAGCGTCTGGAGGAACCACATCTGGTCTGACTTGCCATGGATGGTGTTGAGCAATCCCCACTGGTTGCTGGTCACCTTGTCACAGATGTCCTTGAGCTTGCCGTGTTCAGAGTCGTATACAGCAAATGTAGCAAGGTCGGAATCAAGCGATGACATATAGTCGAGCAATTCCACTACATAGTTCAACTTGCCATTGTTGCTGTAATAACCCTTGGAGAGGTCCTTGTGACCGAAGAGGCCGAAGGCTGCCGAACGGTATACAACGCCATCGGGCACAGCGATGGAAACGGCAAGGCTGTCCACCTTGTCGAACTTCTTGTCGTAGGTGCAGATGGTCACGTAGTTGTCTGGGGTCTGCACGACGTCCTGTGACCCATCACCTGCATCGGTGGTAGTAAACGGCTTATCGTATCTTGTAATAACATAATAAGGTGTGCCGTCCACATCGAAACAGTTGAAACAGGGGCTCTGCAGGTAGTTGATGCGGTTGTCCACGTCGAAGGAGAAGCTCTTCTCCACGTACGCCTCGGTCTTTCCCCAGGTAGGAGGAGCTATGATGTCCACCTTGTAGGTGCTGTCGGTCTCGTTGGTCAGAATGAGACGGTTGTAGACAGACCATGAGTTGGCAGCCGACTGGAACACAACGCCGGTACCCTCACGTTCAAACTTCATCTCACCAGTGGTGATGTCATAAGCACGGGTCATGTATCTGGTGCTGCCCAAATACGACTCATGAAACTCCACCAACATTTCGTTTGTCTTGGCATCAAAGTCGAAGAGTTTGTTGGTTACAGGACCATAAGGCTCTATACCTGTTACGTGTTTCCATCCCTCAGGCACCTGTACCGTAAACTGGCCTACCTGCTCGTGGTTGTAGTTGTACACCGTGACGGTGGATGTCTCATAGAAGTGGGCAGTGTAATACTCGCTGTACACACTGTCGCGGAAGGTGCTCTCCTGTGTAAAGTACCAGTTGTTGCCGTCAGGGCCTGTCACCCATCCATAGCTCTCCGAAGAGAAAGCGTGAGAGGCGGTGTCCGCTGCTTCCACTCTCGACGGAGCGTTCTTCAACTGGACGAAGCCTGCGTTCTGCATCTGTAGGGCGGCATTGTTGCGGTTCACCATGCCCGGAACGGACACGAAGTTGTGAAGATCCGTCTTCTTCAGTTTCTGCGCATAGGACACTTTTCCTATTGTCCCTGCGGCCATGCAGCCCACTGCCACGAGCAAGGCTGCACTAAGGGTAGATAAATGTTTCATATCTTGTTGGTTTATGTGTTGTTTTATTCGGAAGTTAAAGGAGTTAAAGGAGTTAAGACAACAGCCTTTGCAATTGAATTCTTCACTCTTCGTTCTTCACTCTTCACTTTTTACCTTTAAATTGCTGAATGCCTTCATCGTATTGCTGTCGACATATTTGGCGCAAAGTGCCTTGGCTTCCGTCTCGCTCGCGCCCTCTGGCATTTGCATCAGGAACGGAGAGGCTATCCAGAAGAGGTCGGACTGGTAGTTGGACTTGGACGGACTCTTGGCCTTGTATGCCTGGATTATCATGGCAAGGAAGGTGCCCGTGTCGATGCCCGAACCAGTGTTGACGTTGTAGGCCGTGCCCGAGAAGAAGCCGTATGTGCCGTACTCTTCGCTATACTTGAAGGGGGCTGTGATAAGGCCCGATGTGGTACCGTAGTAGTAGCGTCCCTCGGTGTCTATGAAGGTGTTGTACACATAGTACTTGCCGAAGCGGCCTATATTCTGGTTGCTCTTGATTTGCACACCACCGATGGAGTCGTTGACCGTGACGGGGAAGGTGTAGCCCCACTCCGGCACGGTGAGTGCTGTGCGGCTGAGAGTGGCGTGTACGGTCTTGAGCACCACCTGTGTCTCGTCGTCCTCGTCGAAGGTGTTGTAGGCAAACACGTAACTGCCGGCAATGTCGTTGTCGAAGTCGTACTGCTTCACGATGAAGGAATCCCTCACGCCCGCAGCCTTGTACTTGATGTAGTCGGCACGGAAATGGCCCGTGGTGTTGGCACTCAGTTCCACGCTCATGGTGCCTTGGCTGTTGTCTACCGTTGCATTTACCCAGTCAGGCGCATAAACAATCTCAACTGATGTGTTGCAGGAGCACTCCTTGGTGTAGGTGGCTGCGTTGTCGTCAGACTGCACGATGTCGGCATTGTCGACGGTCAATACCAGTCCGAACTGTGACACGTTGAGCACGATGGAGTCGTTGGCAGCCTTCTTGATGATGAGCTTGGCGTTGCGCGACTGTCTTGAGTCGTTGGCCTCGGATGCCAGTCTTACGTTGTTGCCGTCGATGGTGGCGGTGAGCCACGACGGTTCGTCGGTGTATGCAGCCACGGGCACACAGTCTACGGTGACGAGTCCCTCGCTGGCGTTGGGGCCGAGCGACGTCTCTGCCTTGGTAACGTTGATGGTGCTCTCGGCTACTGCATGGTAGTCGTTGTCACTGCTGCACGAGGCCATCAGCCCCAGGGCAGCCATACCTATTATAATATGTTTCTTCATTGTTGCCGATTAATTGTTTTTGGTCATGTTGGAAAGATAATACCAGGAGATGACAAACACGTAACTGTTGTTCTCCTTGATAGGATTGCCATCGGTAGTGCATGCCAGTGCCACAAAGGTGTCCGTCGTGTAACCTTCGGAGGCCAGTGTGCCGTCGTCCTCAAACTCGGCCTGCTGGCTCACACCGTGCCATACGAGGTTCATGCCGCCCTCGCCCAAGAGTATTCCCTGCGTCAGGTCGGCGTTCATAAACCAGAGGGCAGGATACTTGCCCGAGGGGTCTTCTATGAGTTGTGAAGCCATGTTCAGCTTGCCCGTCTTCGGGTCGAAGGTGAGACCGATGGCATAGGTGTTGCCGCTTATCGTAAACTCGCCCTTCAGCAGGTTCTCCTCGTCTTCCACCTTCGTGATGGTCATGTCACAACCGCCTGAGTAGCTGCTCAGAGTCCAGTTGCCCAACCAGGCATCGATGCCCACGGTGTAGGGAGAGAGTTTGACGTTTGTACCGTTCGTTGCCGTCAGGTTGCCGTCCTTGTCTACGGCGAAGTCGCTCACCTGTTCACTGCCGATGTTTACGGGGTTGAGGGTGCTGATGCCTGTGGTAGTGACGTAGAAGGGCTGCTCTACCAACTGGTTGGAGGCAGAGCGTGACACAATGCGGCGCGTAGAGGTACTCACCTCTATCATCTTGCTGGCATCGTCGGCAGAGCTTCCGGCGGTGTAGTTCACGTCCAGGAGGTTCTCGGCTGTGGCGATGCTGTCGAGGCGTGCCGTCCAGTCGATATTCTCAGCAAGACGGGTGAACACCATGTCGTTGCCCCACTTCTTGCCGCGCACGTAGATGCTGTCTTGCGTGAGCTTGGTCACCACAAACTCCCAGTCGCCCTGCTCGCCCTGGATATTGCTGTAGGTAGGCGTGCCCAGGAGGTGGAGGATGGAGTTGTAGGTGTTGAAGGTGATGACGGGTCCCATGCTGCGGTCTACGCCGTAGCTCGACGTGGCACGCTCAGAGGAGGTGGCCAACTGTGGGTCGCCTGCCACCGTCACCTTGCCGTTCTGAAACTTGAGCAGGAAGGTGAAGCCGCCGCCGGTGTAGCCTTCGCCGGTGAAGTAATGGAGCTGCCAGCCGTTGGTAGCCGACTCGAGTATCTTCTGTGTGTTCTCCACAGTGCTCTCGATGCGGTTGGCTGCCGACTCGTCAAAGTATTCCTTGTCATCGTGCAGACACGACTGGAGGCTGAGTCCTGCCGTGGCACACAATATTGCCAAATATATTTTTTTCATCTGTGTGTAGTCTCCTTATTTTAAGTGTTCCAAATCGAGTGACTGCATCTCCGAACCGCGGCGCAGGATGGTGCTGCGCAACTGGTCGATGTCACAGTTCCATGCCTCCGACATGTAGCTTCTCACGAGGTTGAGTTTCTGCTCCAGCGCCTCCACGGCTGTAGAACCGCCATTGCTCTCGGCATCGTCCAGGATGGCCTGCCACTGTGCCTCTGTCTGGGTGATGTAGGAAGAGAGCATCTCGGCAAAGTCTTCCTGTCCCTCAGACATGGCGTAAGGTGTGACGAATCCCTTGCCGTGGGCTTCTGAGTCGGTTACCTGATACCAGTTGCCACTCACGTAGCCCGACTCGGTTATCTGGTTGTACGAGGTGTCGTAGGGTTTCTTCTGGTTCAGGATGTGGGTAAACTCGTGGTGCATGGTGTGGAAATAGTAGCTCGTCATGGTGTCGTAGTCCTTGAGCACCGTGTTGGTAAGCTCGTTCACCATGTAGAGGGTCACCTTCAGTCCGCCCTCGGCAGTACCGAGCACCATGGTGCCGTTGCTGTTGTAGGCAGGGCTACCCACGAGGTGGATGACGCGGGGCACATACGATTTGACGAAGTCCTGGCCCATCACCTCGGCATAGGAGTCGAGCCAGAGGTACTTCACGAGGATGGCGAGCTTCGCCGACTTGGCGGAGTCGGCTGGCACGAGCGTATAGCTGTAGTCAGACTCGATGTCTTCCATCTTATACTTGAAGTCGATGTTGTAAGGACTGGTGTAGTTTTTCTGCAACCAGAGGTCGAAAGCGTCACGCTGCGGCGATTCCACTGGGAAGATGGTGGCACTGTCGGGGTCGTTGCTGGAGCAGGATGCCAGTCCCAGTCCAGTCGCCAATGCCAACATGAGCATGAAAATATTGTGTTTCATATTCTTCTTTTAGTTATGATAAAAAATAACTTGGTACAGTTTGCGCCCTTTTTTACTCTCAGCGCCCTGAAAGGGCAACCTGCACATAGCCCAGGGCAACGCCCTGGGTATACGAGGGGTTAACGTGCGCCCTGTAAGGGCAAAAGCGCTATTATACGCTGATTGTTGTAGCGCTTTTGCCCTTT
>CAVKZC010000121.1:0-10026 GCA_963660455.1 Sphaerochaetaceae bacterium
AAACATGAAAGTAGGAGATAAACACCTATGATTAGTGTTTACCTCCTACTCGATTTATGTTCTCCACGTATGACGTTTGTTGTTTTTCTTATCCTCTGGTATGCTTGGTACCGGTACTGCGCTGTCGTCATTTCTCCGTTTTGACTTGATGCTTGACGGACGCTTCTTTATGAATGTCGCTATGTAGATTTTCTTTCGGGTTTCCGTGTCCCTCCTTGTTGTGTAAGTTTTTCTCTTTCGTGTTTGGCTGCGCTTTCTTCAAGTTGGAAGGCTTTTTTTTGCTCGAGCTTTCAAATTTCCAACTGTTGGGTAAGGTGAAGTCCGTTTCCAACACCTCAAAGTCTATGTTGGGTAGCGTTGCGTCTTCCGGTTTGAAAGGAATTGGATTTTCCAGCAGTTCTACTTTAACCGGTGCAACGCCCTGTGAAAGCATGCCTATGGCCTTTGCCGCCCCCCATGACAAGTCAATGATTCTTCCTTTGCCGAAAGGACCGCGGTCGATGACTTTGACGATGACGCTCTGTCCGTTGCTCAGGTTGGTTACTTTCAGGTTGGTTCCGAAGGGGTAAAACTTGTGCGCACAGGTCAGGCTGTCGTGATGTATCCGTTCGCCACTTGCCGTTCTTGCACCTGTAGCTTTCTTCGAGTAGTACGACGCTTTACCATGCTCCTTTTGTGCAAGGGCAGTGGATATACATGCAGCGAGTGCCAAAGAGCACACAATACAGTGGTAAAAGGCATTTTTGTTCATAGGTTAGGGATTGTAGAGAACCTCTTGGGTCTGGTAAAGTTGGAAATTTGCAGCAAAATTAATAAAAAATGTTGAAAAGTACAAGTAAATGTCGTATAATCAGTATCTTTGCATGGATTAACGACTTTTTCTGTATCCAGTGTGCGGACACTGCGGCAATGGAGATTGTTGCCGGAAACCCTTGAAGATGCAGGAAAAACGAATATGCAAACTTGAAAACCTTGGTATGATGAACAATATACCTAAAGAATGGAATGACTTCTACCTGAAAGACGTGTCATTTGTCAACTTGATGATGCGCCGCATCTACAATGTCCTCATTGTGGCCAACCCCTACGATGCCTTCATGCTCGAAGACGATGGGCGCATAGAAGAGAAAATCTATAATGAGTATATGGAGCTGGGGCTCCGTTATCCACCCACTTTCACACAGGTGTCCACCACCGAGGAGGCTGCCGGCGTGCTGCGCTCCACCGTCATCGACCTCGTCATCTGTATGCCCGGCAATGCCGACAATGATGCTTTTGACGTGGCGCGTGACATCAAGGGCAAGTTCCCCAATATCCACTGCGTCGTGCTCACCCCTTTCTCCCACGGCATCACCAAGCGCATGGAGAATGAAGACCTGAGCATCTTCGATTACGTGTTCTGCTGGTTGGGCAATACCAACCTCATCCTCTCCATCATCAAGTTGATAGAGGACAAGATGAACCTGGAGCACGATATCCAAGAGGCGGGTGTGCAGATGATTCTCTTGGTCGAAGACTCCATCCGCTTCTATAGTTCGATACTCCCCAACCTCTATAATTACATCCTTGAGCAGAGCAAGAACTTTTCCAAGGAAGCCCTCAACCGCCATGCCGCCACGATGCGCATGCGAGGTCGCCCCAAGGTAGTGCTTGCCCGAACCTACGAAGAGGCCCGTCGACTCTACGACAAGTATTCAGACAACACCCTCGGCGTAATCAGTGATGCCCGTTATCCCTTGGAGGATGCCGTGGTGAAAACAGATACTTTCGGTAGGGAGAAAGACCCGGAGGCAGGACTCAAGCTCTTTCGCCATATTCGCCAGAACGATCCCTTCGTGCCCCTCATCCTGGAGAGCAACGAGAGTGAGACCCGCGGCAAGGCAGAGGCGGAAGGCTTCCGTTTCGTCGACAAGAACTCGAAGAAGATGAGCGTCGATCTCCGCCAGTTGATGGAGGAGCATATGGGTTTCGGTGACTTCATCTTCCGCGACCCGAATACCCACGATGAAATCATGCGCATCCGGAGCCTGAAGGAGCTGCAGGACAACATTTTTACTATTCCCAACGACTCGATGCTCTATCATATCAGTCGCAACCACATGAGTCGCTGGCTCTGTGCCCGTGCCATCTTTCCAGTGTCGGCGTTCCTGAAGAACGTTACCTGGGAACGGTTGCAAGACGTCGATGCCCACCGCCAGATCATCTTCGATGCCATCGTGCAGTACCGCCACATGAAAAACCTCGGTGTGGTGGCCGTCTTCGACCGTATGAAGTTTGACAAGTACGCCCACTTCGCCCGCATCGGTGAGGGAAGTTTGGGCGGAAAGGGTAGGGGCTTGGCCTTTCTCGACCATGTCATCAAGCGTCACCCCGAGTTCAACCAGTACGGAAATGCCACCGTGCAGATACCCAAAACCGTGGTGCTCTGCACCGACATCTTCGATGCATTCATGGAGGAAAACAACCTCTATCCCATCGCCCTGAGCGATGCCAGCGACGAAGAGATATTGCGGCATTTCCTGAAAGCACAGTTGCCCGATACGCTGATAGCCGACTTCTTCACCTTCTTTGAGGCCACGAAGAGTCCGATAGCCATCCGCTCCAGCTCGCTATTGGAGGATGCCCACTACCAGCCCTTTGCCGGCATCTATTCCACCTATATGATACCCTGTCTTGCCGACAAGTATCAGATGCTCCAGATGTTGGCTTGCGCCATCAAGGGCGTCTATGCCTCCGTGTTCTATCGCGACTCCAAAGCCTATATGACCGCCACGAGCAATGTCATCGACCAGGAGAAGATGGCAGTCATCCTGCAGCAGGTGGTGGGCGAGCAGTACGGCGACCGCTTCTATCCCACGATGAGTGGCGTGCTCCGTTCGCTCAACTACTATCCCATCGGCGAAGAACTGGCAGAGGAAGGCATCGCCAGTCTTGCCCTCGGACTGGGCAAGTACATCGTGGATGGCGGTCAGACCCTGCGTGTCTGTCCCTACCATCCCCATCAGGTGCTCCAGACCTCCGAGTTGGAAAAGGCTTTGAGCGAGACCCAGACCCAGTTCTACGCTCTCGACATGAAGCACGTGGGCGAAGACTTCCAAGTAGACGACGGTTTCAATATCCTCAAGGTACGGGTGAAAGATGCTGTCGGCGACGGTTCGCTCCAGTACATCGCCTCCACCTTCGACCCCTACGACCAGGTGCTCAACGACGGCGTGTATGAGAACGGGCGCAAGGTGATCACCTTCAACAGTGTGCTCCAGCATGGCGTTGTCCCCCTGCCCGAGATACTGCAGATGTCGATGAAGTACGGGGTGGAGGCAATGCGGCGCCCTGTGGAAATCGAGTTCGCATGCAACATCCATGCCGACAAGACCTGCGATTTCTACCTTCTCCAGATTCGCCCCATCGTGGATGCCAAGGAGATGCTCGATGAGGACGTAAGGGCGATACCCGACAGCGACTGCCTCCTGCGCTCCCACAACTCCCTGGGTCATGGCATCAGTGAAGATGTGGTAGATGTGGTGTATGTGAAGTATGACAATCAGTTCTCGGCGATGAACAACTACTATGTGGCCGACGACATCGAACGCATCAACCGCCAGTTCCTTGCCGATGGCAAAAACTACGTGCTGATAGGTCCCGGCCGTTGGGGATCCAGCGACCACTACCTCGGTGTGCCCGTAAAGTGGCCCCACATCAGTGCCGCCCGCGTCATCGTGGAGGTCGCACTGAAGAACTATAACATCGACCCCAGCCAGGGTACCCACTTCTTCCAGAACCTCACCTCCTTCGGTGTGGGCTATTTTACCGTCGACACCAATGTCGAGAACGGAGGCTTTGTGAACAAGGAGATACTCGATGCCATGCCGGCAGTGGAAGAGACTCAGTACGTGCGCCATGTTCGCTTCGAGCGCCCGTTGAGGATACTCATGGACGGCAAGAAACAGGAGGGCGCCATACTTTTCCCTAAATAATAGCCAAAAAGGGAATCTACGATATGGTAGATTCTCTGTTCCGTGTCACGGAATGCACATTCCGTGTCACGGAACGGCCATTCCGAGTCTCGGAACGTACGTTCCGCGTCACGGAATGGAGATTCGAGGCAACAGTAAACTTATTTCTGTATAGTAAAAAGATAAACAGACCCTATAAATATGATTCAACATTATCAACAGTGTGTGTACAAGTATGCCGCTGAGGTGGCGGCCCTGAAGCGCAAGAACACCGGTTTCGTCACGGGCGAACTGCTGACGTTTGCCGCCATCATCGTCTTTCTGGTGTGCTATTTCGCCTTGGATGGCGATATGCGCCATTGGCTTCTCGGGGCAGTGCTTGCCTTGGTAGCCTACTTCTGTATCCGTCATTTCGACGACAAGAACAAGGATCGCATAGCCCACCTCTCTGCCTTGTGCATCGTGTACGAGAACGAAATCAAGGCTTTGCAGGGCGATTTCACCCCTTTCGAGACAGGCACCGGCTATCAGAATCCGCAGCATCCTTACTCCTTCGACCTCGACGTCTTCGGCCCAGATTCGCTCTTCAACCGTATCTGCCGCACCATTACCTCGGGAGGTTCCAGCAAACTTGCAGAAAGCCTCTCCCGTGAGGAACCATTGGAGCAGACGGAAATAGCCCGGCGCGCAGCCCTGCAATGCGAACTTTCCGAGCAAGGGGAAGACTGGCGCATGGAGTTCCTGGCTCTTGGGGAAAAGAACAAGAGTCAAGTGCTGGACGGTCCTGTCGCCTCTCCCAGTTATTCCAAGCTTCACAATCTACACATGGACATGGCCGCAGCGCCCACACGCCGTGTGGTGGGATTTCAGAAGATAGACTCTTCTGCCGTGGCCGAAGCGATGGCTAAGGTCTCGGCGATGGACGTGCCTGCATGGTTTGGCACGACGGCTTCGCTCGTTGTCGGGTGGTTGCTCATCATCGGTGTTGTGGCATCAGTACTTCTTTCTTTCCTTGGCGTGCTTCCTGTCAATATCGCTGCTGGATGGGTAATGGCACAGTTTATGGTGGTGTTCGCCGTTTGCAAGCAGACGCTCGACAAGATAGACAGCCATGGAGGTAAACTACGCAACCAACTGGTGGCCTATTCGCAGATACTCCAACTCATTGCCCACCGCCACTTCCATAGCGAACTGGGCAAGCAGATGCAGGCAGAACTTGTCGAGGCACTTCCTTCCTTCGCCCAACTGGAGAAAATATTGAAAGCCTACGACCGTCGCGGCAACTTTCTCGCTCTATTCTTTACAGATGCTTTTATGTTGAGCGACTACTTCCTTGTGCGTAGTTTCTTGCGATGGAAGAACACCTACATGGTAAGGATGGAAGAGTGGATGGACCTTGTGAGCGAGATGGATGCCGCCGTGTCGATGGCCGATTTCAGATATAATCATCCCGAGGCTACAGATGCCGAGATTGTAGAAGGCGAACCTGTGGTCTTCGAGGCAAAGAATCTCTACCACCCCTTCCTTGGTGAAAAGGCGGTGAAGAACGATTTTACCATCCGAGACGCCCACTACTACATCGTGACGGGAGCCAACATGGCGGGCAAGAGTACCTTCCTCCGTTCGCTCGGCGTCAACTATATCCTGGCGATGGCAGGAATGCCCGTCTTTGCCGATTCGCTGAAGATTTCCCGCTTCCGACTGTTCTCCAGCATGCGAACGAGCGACGACCTCACCCACGGCATCTCCTACTTCAACGCCGAGCTCTTGCGTCTGGAGCAACTGATGCAGTTCTGCAAGCCGTCTCAGCCACTCCGCACCCTTATCATCCTCGACGAGATACTGAAGGGCACCAACTCCGTGGACAAGCTAAACGGTTCCCGCCTCTTCCTCGAAGCCATCTCCCGTTTGCCCGTGAGCGGAGTCATCGCCACCCACGACCTCGAACTCTCCAAGATGGAGCAGGAACATGGCGACGGGGCTGCAGATGCCGACCCGATGAAACATCGTTTCCACAACTATTGCTTCGAGATAGACCTCGGTACGGATGTCACCTATACCTATAAGATACAGCCGGGAGTGGCGCGTAACCAGAACGCCACCTTCCTCCTCAGCCATCTCATCGAAAGAAATCTTGATGAAAAGAGATAGAAAAAACACGACAAAAGCATTGTTTTACCAAATAAAAGCTTAATTTTGCAGTCGGTATAAAAATAAAACCTATGAAGAACCTGAATCTGTTGTCCCTTTTGGTCGTGCTGTTGCTGGGCGTGACGCCCGTTTCGGCACAAGAGTACCGCAATCCGGTCATCCCGGGTTACCATCCCGACCCTTCCGTCTGTAGGGTGGGGGATACCTTCTATCTTGTCAACTCCTCCTTCCAGTATTTCCCTGGAGTGCCTGTCTTCCAAAGCAAGGACATGGTGCACTGGCAGCAGATAGGCAATGTCCTTGACCGTGAGAGTCAGCTCCCCCTGAAAGGAGCCAGTTCGTGGCTCGGCATCTATGCCCCCACCATCCGCTACCACGAGGGTACCTATTATATGATAACCACCAATGTGGGCAATGGCGGCAACTTTCTCGTGACGGCCAAGGACCCGCGCGGTCCCTGGAGCGAACCCGTATGGCTGAAGCAGCAGGGCATCGACCCCTCGCTCTATTTCGAGAACGGCAAATGTTACATGGTCAGCAATCCCGGTGATGCCATCTGGCTCTGTGAAATCAATCCCCAGACAGGTGAACAGCTCACCGAGAGCCGGAAGCTCTGGCAGGGTGACGGCGGGCGCTATCCCGAGGGGCCGCATATTTATAAAAAGGACGGCTACTATTACCTGCTCATCTCCGAGGGCGGCACCGAACTGGCACATCGCCTCACTATAGCCCGCAGCAAGAATATCGAGGGACCCTACGAGAGCAATCCGGCCAATCCCATCCTTACCAACTGCAGCCGTCTCGGACAGTCGATGCAGATACAGGGCACGGGACATGGTGACTTTGTGCAGGCCGTTGACGGAAGCTGGTGGATGGTATTCCTGGCCTATCGCAACTATGGCGGTTCATACCATCACCTTGGGCGCGAAACCTATCTCGCCCCCGTGAAATGGGAAAAGGGACAGTGGCCTGTGGTCAATGGCGGCTTGCCCGTCGATACGTTGGTAAAGGCCAATACGCTGCCCGCCGTTCCATTGCAGAAGCATCTGGAAGCCAATCAGGATTTCTCGCCTGCTACGGGCAAATACGAATGGGTCTACCTGCAGAATCCCCTTATGGTCAACTATGCCGTGCCCGATGCCAAGGTGAAACGACTTTATCCCCATGGCACGCTGACGGAGAACAACCAACCTACGTTCTTGGGGCGCCGGCAGGAGAGTGCCCGTTTCGCATTGGAGACATCCGTCCTGCCGGAAGGCGACGTGGTGGCAGGTCTTACGGTCTATCAGATACATGACGGCCATCTCGATCTTGTCGTGTCTTCCAAGGAAGTGGCCTTGCGCTGCAAACTCAAGAGCATAGACTATGTGGTGAAGAGCATTCCGCTGACAACAGAAGGCTACGTCAAGTTGCGCATCCGCAGCAATGGCGAGATGTATTACTTCGAGTGTTCGCAGAACGGGAATGACTATCACGAACTGGGTGCCGTTAACTGCAGTCTGCTGAGCACCGAGGTGGCCGGTGGCTTTACCGGTGTCACCCTCGGCATGTTCGCCGAAGGCAAGGAGAAGAAAGGTTATGCCGACTTCTCCGGATTCCATTACCGTGAGCAATAAGAGAAAATTCCCCGTCTTGGGCGACTCTGGGACGGAAAAATATCCATTTTAATAAAAGACGATTATGAAAAAGTATTTTGCAGAATTGGTAGGCACCATGGTGCTTGTATTGATGGGCTGCGGTGCCGCCGTCAGTCTTGGTTGTGATAACGGTGTGGCCTCTACGGTGGTAGGTACAGCCTTTGCCTTTGGTCTCGCGGTGGTTGCCATGGCCTATACCATAGGCGGCATTTCCGGATGCCACATCAACCCCGCCATCACCTTGGGCGTGTTTCTCAGCGGCAGGATGAGCGGCAAGGATGCCCTGGGCTACGTTGTGGCACAGTGCATCGGCGGTGTTGTCGGTGCAGCCGTTCTCTATCTCCTTACCTCCACAGCCGGACTTACGGGTACGGGAGCCAACGACCTCCAGACTTGCGGCACCGGCACAATAGCCCCTATGGGCGGTTTGCTGGCAGAGGTGTTCTTTACCTTTGTCTTTGTGCTGGTGGTGCTTGGTGCTACAGCCAAGACCAACGGAGCAACCAACAACTTTGCCGGTCTTGCCATCGGTCTCTCGCTCGTGTTGGTACACCTGTGCTGCATCCGTTACACGGGTACGTCTGTCAACCCCGCACGCAGCATCGGCCCCGCACTCTTCCAGGGCGGCACAGCCCTCGCTAATCTCTGGATATTCATCGTTGGCCCGTTGGTAGGCGGCGCACTGGCAGCAGGCGTGTGGAAAGCTATCGACCCCGCCAAGAGCAAATAAAAAACGGCAGGAAAGGGAGTGTCTGCAAATTGCTATCTGCATCTTGCAAAACGTCGGACGGCAGACGGCACTACTGTGGATATTAACTTTTTTAACTACAAAACGGCACGAAAAGTCAATCCAACATTTTGCCAATTCGTGCCAATGCCGTAAATTTGCAGTCAGAAAAATGAATTGAATGTTTCATTAAAACAATATTTATTAACTATTATGGCAGTAGATTACAAGAAAATCGGTCTTGTGAACACCAAGGACATGTTCGCAAGAGCTATCAAGGGCGGTTGGGCCGTTCCTGCTTTCAACTTCAACAACCTCGAGCAGATGCAGGCCATCATCCAGGCTTCTTCTCAGCTGAAGTCACCTGTTATCCTTCAGGTTTCAAAGGGTGCCCGCAAGTATGCCAACCCTACATTGCTCCGTTACTTGGCAGAGGGTGCAGTAGAGTACGCCAAGGAGTTGGGTTGCAACCATCCTGAGATTGTGCTTCACCTCGACCATGGTGATAGCTTCGAGACATGTAAGAGCTGTGTAGACTTCGGCTTCTCTTCTGTAATGATCGACGGTTCTGCTCTTCCTTATGAGGAGAACATCGCCTTGACCAAGAAGGTTGTTGACTACGCTCACCAGTTCGGTGTAACTGTAGAGGGTGAGCTGGGTGTCCTCGCTGGTGTTGAGGATGACGTAGTTGCCGAGGAATCTCACTATACAAAGCCTGAGGAGGTTGTAGACTTCGCTACACGTACAGGCGTTGACTCATTGGCCATCTCTATCGGTACTTCTCACGGTGCTTACAAGTTCAAGCCAGAGCAGTGCACACGCGACCCGAAGACAGGTCACCTCGTTCCTCCTCCATTGGCATTCGACGTGTTGGCTGCCGTTGAGGAACAGCTTCCCGGTTTCCCCATCGTGCTCCACGGTTCTTCTTCAGTTCCCCAGGAGTATGTTGATATCATCAACCAGTATGGTGGCAAGTTGCCAGACGCAGTAGGTATCCCCGAGGAGCAGCTTACTAAGGCTTCAGAGAGTGCCGTTTGCAAGATCAACATCGACTCCGACTCTCGTCTTGCCTTCACAGCAGGTGTTCGCGAGACATTGGCTCTCCACCCAGAGTACTTCGACCCACGTCAGTACTGCGGTAAGGCTCGTGAGTATATGGTTGACCTCTATAGCCACAAGATCAAGGATGTGCTGCATTCAGACAACAAGTTGGCTAATCTCGACTAATTGCGTGATTATCAAAATACAAATACAAAGAGGGTGTGTCATTTATGACACACCCTCTTTAATGTTTTGGCCCCTTGCATTTATCCTTCCTTGATAATCCACTCTCCGATGGCGCGTTGCTGGCTGTCGTAGTTTACACCTATTTTATATAGACGCTTGCCGTCGGCGGAGTAAGGTATCAAGTAACCCTTGTCGTCTATCTGTTTGAGGGCTTCCTCAGCAGAACCGTCGTACTTCAGTTCGAAGACATAGACGGCATCGGGCATGTGGACCACGGCATCGGCACGGCCGATGGCACTGTCTTCCTCCACTCTCATATATGCACCCATCA